>NZ_CP150145.1:6336400-6638133 GCF_037963835.1 Paenibacillus sp. FSL H8-0332 | reverse complement strand
CAGATTTCGGCTGCCCAGAGTGTTACCGTTGGCAATCTGCGGATGAACCGCGCAACCTATGAAGTGCTTTCCGAGCATGGCGAGTTCACGCTGCCACTGAAGGAATTCGAGCTGCTTTTCAAGCTGGCCAGTTACCGGGGGCAGACGCTGACCCGTGACCGGCTCATTGAGGAGATCTGGGGCTACGATTACGAAGGCAATGAGCGGACGCTGGATGTACATGTGGGCCGTCTGCGCGAGCGTTTTCCGCAGGAGAGATTCGGATTCTCCATTCGTACGATCCGGGGGCTTGGCTACCGGCTGGAGGGATAGGCATGAAGCGTAGAATCATGAAGATATGGGATAAAATGGATATCGCCGGACCTATCGCCGGAATGCTGATTATGCTCTATATCTCCTGGAACGGGAGCTATTTCGGATCAAGACTGCTGGTCCGTCATTTCGGCTGGTCCTTCTCTGAATACGGGTATCACCTGTTTGTTATGGCTATGCAGATTATCATCTTTTTCGTCTGCGGGGCCACTATTGCCTACGCTACACGCGGAAAGGATCAGAACTTCTATAGGCCGATCCTTACGGCTATGCGGCAGATCTCCCAAGGCGATTTCAAGGTTGAACTGGAGAACAGCGGCCAATACCGGCAGTTCGGAGGGATTGTGGAAGGGATCAACGAAATGGCGAGTGAGCTGAGCCGGATGGAGTTGATGCGGCAGGACTTCATCGCAAGCGTATCCCATGAGATCCAGTCCCCGCTGACCTCGATCCGCGGGTTCGCTGCCGCGCTGCAAGAGGAGAACCTCAGTCCGGATATCCGCAAGCATTACCTGGATATTATTGAAGCGGAGAGCCGCCGTCTGTCCGGCCTGAGCGACAATCTGCTGAAGCTGTCCGTGCTGGAGGCGGAGAGCTTCCCGTTCGAGCGGAAGCCTTATAGGCTGGATAAGCAAGTGCAGGTGATGATCCTGGCCGCAGAGCCGCAGTGGCTCGGCAAGGAGATTGAGGTAGAGGCTGAGCTTCAGGAGACCACCGTAACTGCGGTACAGGATCTGCTGAGCCAGGTATGGACCAACCTGCTGCATAACAGCATTAAGTTCACCCCGCAGGGCGGACGGATTATCGTCACTGTGCGCAGCATGGGGGAGTGGGTGGAGGTGGAGGTCAGGGACAGCGGGATCGGCATGACCGAAGAGGAGCTGGAGCGGATCTTCGAACGGTTCTATAAGGCGGATAAGTCCAGAAGCGTCAACAGCGGCAGCGGAAGCGGGCTGGGACTCCCGCTCGTGAAGAAGATCGTGGAGCTCCACGAAGGCAGCGTACACGTAACGAGCCGTCCCGGAGAGGGGACGGCATTCGTCGTGCGTCTGCCGCAGCAGAGCGGATGAATTCGCCGTTGATGTGAATGATCCACCCGGTAATCCAGTCCGAGCTTTCAACGGCCAGGCGTCCGAACAGTATAGCCCCGAACCATGACACACAGATGATGTTGTCAGGGGTTCGGGGCTATTTGTGCTGCCTCCAATCACAGTCCCCGCCGGATCAGCTCAGCCAGCAGGGGAATGCTGCGCTCCAGTTCTGCCGCAGAGGCATAAGCGTAGGACAGTCTGAGATGCCTCCCGTCGCTGCGGTCATACAGATCGCCTGTATTAAGCAGCAGTCCGGCACTTAGCGCTGCACTGAACAGCTTGCGCGGAGGAACAGCCTGGTGGAGAGAAAGCCAGATATAGAAGCCTCCTGCTGGCACATTCCAGGTTGCCAGTCCGGTGCAATGGAGCTGCAGCAGCTCAAGCATGTGGTCGCGGCGCGCGCGTAGTCTGCCGCGCAGCACATGCAGATGCTCCTCATGATAGCCGCCCGTAAGCCAGCTTGCGGCCGCCAGCTGGGACAGGGAGCTTGCGCCATAATCGCTCTGCATCTTGATGTCGGCCAGCCGCCGGACGACCGGCTCCGGTCCGGCAATCCAGCCGATGCGCAGGCCGGGGCTGGCTGCCTTGGACAGGGTGCCCAGATGCAGGACCCGTCCCTCCTGATCCAGCGCCTTCAGCGGTGGTGGAGGCGGTGTGTCCAGCCATAATTCCTGGTAGGCCCCATCCTCCAGAATGGGCAGCCCGAGTCTGCCTGTGACCTGCATCAGCTCCCGGCGGCGCTCGGCGTCCATCAAGATCCCTGTAGGGTTATGAAAAGAAGGGATACTGTAGAGCATCGCGGCCTTACTGCGGACCGCCTCGGCTGCAAGACGGTCCGGGATCAGACCACGCTCATCCATAGGCAGGCCGCTGAATTTCACCCCCGCAGACTGAAAGGCATGAATCGAATACAGATAAGACGGCTTCTCCAGCAGAATAGACGAGCCGCGCGGCAGCAGCCCGAGGGCAATGAGCTGAAGCCCCTGAAGGGCGCCGGAGGTAATCAGAATGGAGTCCGGGCCAGCGGTAATGCCGCTCCGGGCCAGTAACCGGCTGACCGCCGCCCGCAGCACCGGACTACCGAGCGGCTCTTCATAGGAGAGCGGAGGAAGAACGCGCTGCGCGAGTCCGGCCAGCACCTCGTTCATCGCGGCTCCGGGCAGCAGCTCAGGCGCTGGCTCACCCGTGCCAAGGCGGATCAGGCCCGGCTCGTATTCGAGCCGGTTAATGTCCTGTACGGTGGGCAGGTTGGGATAGTGAATCCCCTCCTCCACATAGTCGTTCCAGTTACCGTGGGCTGAACGCTCCGTTCCGGCCGGAGCTGCTGCGTCTGCCGTATCTGTATGGCCGATAGGCTGCCGCATACCTGTAACTATAGTTCCGCCGCCGCGTCTGCCTTCAATCAGGCCCAAGGCGGTCAGCTGGCCCAACGCTGTAACCACCGTGCTGCGATTCACTCCGAGCTTGCGGCACAGCACCCGCTGCGGGGCCAGCCGCATACCGGGAGGCCAGGCCCCGGTGCTGATCTTGGTCAGGAAGTAGCCGGAGATCTGACCATGCAGCGGCAGCGGAGAAGCCGGGTCCGGCTTCCAGTTCTCCGGTAGGTCGGAGCCAGCACCAGCTTGCAGCGCTCCAGGAGCTGCGGGCCGGGAAGCCTCCGTATGTACGGATGGGCTGGGCGTGTTTAAGTCTGCATGGTTGGAGCGTTGTGGATGTGTCAAGGGCAGGCCCCTTCCGGACGAATTATTGTACAAAAGCGAAAACCGAGCACATTATCCACTGCGTAGGTAATCGGACCAATTGTATGCGGAAAACCGAATACATTATGCTCTGCGCAGGCAATCGGGCCAATTGTATGCGAAAAACCGAACACATTGCTCACTGCGCAGGCCACCGAGCGATTGTCCCCCTTCACAGCCGCTGTTGACTAACATAATCCCTCATTGCTTGCTTGCTTTCTCTCTCTTTCGTTCTTCCAGTCTACCATGATTCCTCTCCTTTCATTCCTCTTGGTTGGTGTGTGTCGAAGAACTTGGATGGTTACGGCAGCCGCTATGGCAGGGTACGATCAGTAGGTTATAACCGGAGGAAGCCTGAGAGGTTTGTTTATCGCGAAGCATCATAAGGAAGATCAAAGGGGGATAAGAAATGGTGCAAGCCATTCTACATGGAATGATCCTGGCCTTCGGGCTGATTCTGCCGTTGGGCGTGCAGAATATATTTGTTTTTAATCAAGGGGCACAACACCCCAAATTTCGCAGTGTACTGCCTGTCGCACTGACGGCAGCGGTATGCGACACACTGCTTATCGCTGCCGCAGTCGGTGGAGTTTCCTTGGTCATTTTATCGCTGCGCTGGGTCACGCCTGTTATATATGGTGTGGGCATTTTGTTTCTCACCTTCATGGGCTGGAGAATCTGGCACTCTGCTCCGGCAAAGGATGAGTCGGGCCGTCTCTCGCCGAAGGGACAGATACTCTATGCGCTGTCAGTATCTCTATTGAACCCGCATGCCCTTCTGGATACGGTCGGCGTGATCGGAACCAGCTCGCTGCAATACGAAGGGGCGGTGCGCTGGACCTTCGCGGCGGCGACGGTGGGCGTCTCCTGGCTCTGGTTCCTGGGTCTTGCTGCAGCGGGCCGCCAGCTTGGCAGGATGGATGCGTCCGGCAAGGTCATGAAGGGGCTGAATACCGTTTCGGCCCTGCTGATCTGGGCAATCGCCGTTTACATGGGAGTTCAGTTGTGGTGGCTGTTGTATGGCTAAAGCAATCCTCATTTAACTGACTATTTTAGTTTGTACTTACTTTACTCAATAGATCTGTTAATTCTCTAGAACTGCGATCTTTTAATTTCAACATTTTTTCGCTATTACTATCCTTAATCAAAAATCCACTTTTGGTCTCAAAATCTAAATAAAGGCTGAATTTCACAACTTCGGTATCCGCGTAAGTAACATTCATTCGATACGTTGGTGGACCCACATCAACAGCCCCGCGTACTTTTTTCACAGTTCTTATAGCATCTTTGAATATTCGAATGCTATCGTTATCAGTGTAAGCAGTTTCAGCTGTTTCGGAAATAAGACTGACGCTAACAATCTCAGGATTTGGTCTGACTAAAATATATATAAAAACAAGTAATATCATCAATGAAATGATGCCGATTTTTCTCATAAACTATCCCTCCTTACAGAAATGTTCCTGGCCTTTATCTTTTGTTCACCAAAATCGACTAAACCATTTGATTCAATAACTTCACCTCCTATGGTTCGGCAAGCAGGTTGCCAAACTGTTTCTATTTCTTCACACTTTCGAGCTATAGTTGTTTTATTTGACTCTATTCTATTGACGGTTGAAATCCCATCCTCTACCATACAGATATAAACATAATGTTCTAAATTATGGAATGTGGGAGGTGGTGTTGCTTTGAAGCCTGCAGTCATGATTCGAGACCAGCTTGCAGATTATTTAACCCAGCATGGGCTGTCCATTAATCAGTTCGCCATAAGCTCCGGTATTAATTCCGGGACACTGAGCCGGATTATTAATGGCCATCAGCCCATTGCCATGAGCCATCTGGAGTTAATCACTGCAGGAATGGGGCTCAGTGAGGATTTTTTTTACAGCTTGTATGTGGAGGAATGTTTCTATTATTCGGCACCGACCTGGCGGCGGCTTCGCCCGTTCATTGTGAAGTGTGCGGAACTGGGGCGAACGGATTGTATTGAGCGTCTGGTGGAGAACCTGCTTGATAATCTGACCTATGTTCCCATGTTGTATGAAGTTGCGGAAGGCTTGTTCCAGCAGGGCCACTGGCCGGCGGCTGCACTGCTCTATGAGAATGTAAGCGCCAGTGAGAAATACCAGTATTCCGAACGTCTGGCCACCTGCCAATACCGCCTGTTCCAGATTGCCCTGGGTGATGACCAGAGCACGAACCTGCGCGCGGCCACTTTGTTTGAGAGTTACGTTCCGCGGCTGAATGAGGCGGATCAGTTGGATGGGTTGAAGGATTTGTTGGAAGTCTATTATTCCTTGCAGCAGTGGCCTAAAGTTGATGAACTCGCAGAGAAGATGCTTGGACTGGCTACACTACGGTATAATCTCCAGCTCCAGTCAAACCTTAATCGAGGTAACATTAAAACTTCTAAAACTCCACTATATCTCTATATTTTGCGCGCTCATCTCTTTCTCTCTAGTATTTGCATGGAATACGGGGATTATAAATCTGCTATAGAACTTGTGCCGCGCTATATGGACGGAAGCTGGATAAAGGAAGATGATGAAGAAGCGAGACGGACGTTAGTTCAGTTTAGAGAATGGGGTACTGCGAATATTTATTTATACCGCATGCTGGACGGACAAATAGAAGTGCTAGACGAGTATGTCGAATATATATCTGCACAAACTGACGAGATATTTACGGCGATGTACAATATTATCCGATGTGCAAATTGGTATAATTGGAATGTTGATCACATTCTGGAGCGCTTCTCTGCCTATATCCCATATCGAACTTATAAATCAGAATTTGGTCAATACAACTCACAGATTATGGCAGACAAACACGCCAGATTTCTCGCTGAATTGGCAAACTATTATTTACATAATAAGAGAAACAGAGGGATAGAATTCTTACTAGAAAGTTTGGAATCTTCATCTATTATAAATAACGAGAGTGTAGTAATCACTTGTGTCAATTTGTTTGAACAATACAGGGATGCTGCCAGTGGAGAAGAGATGGAAAGATACAAACTTTTAATCAGAGAGGTGTGCAAACCAAATGAAACAACAATTTATCAAGCTTCTAGTTCTATGTAGCTTATCTGTCGTAATTTTGTCTACAATTTCAACTAGTGGAATTGTAAAAAATAGCAGCATTCAGTCTTTAATCCAAACTAATTCACATGGTATTGGTGGTTAACTGACCCCTCAACTAACGTTCCCGTTTATTCCGGGAACGTTTTTTATTTGCTGATTTTTAAAGGGAATATATTCAGAACCTAGCCTGTCGTGTAGACAGTTTAGTTTGGCTGCGCCATGGTTTTGAAATTATTGTATCTATAACCAATATAGTAGACAATGCAAAGAGACCTGTTTTGTGTAATTTTACATAAAAATCTATAATGTTGCATAAGGAGGCGGGATTCCCATGCATAGTCCAGCAATCGTTAGAATTCGTATTGAGCGAGCCAGAAGCAAGCTTTATAAATTACATAGTCAATATGGCGGTTTTGATCATCCTGTGGTCTTGCAGCAATCCATAGTACTGGATGAACTGCTCAATGCTTACGACAATGCCTACCGGATGATGACAATGCCGCCTGCTTAAGCATTGATCTAGAAAATACTGCAAATTCAAATATAAAATCCATTGGACACGTGTATAAAAAAGGTGGTAAATGCTGTGGAGCATACAGTCAAAATCAGGGATGAAATAGCAGCGTATCTCACAAAACATAAACTATCTATTAATCAGTTTGCAATTGCCAGCGGAATCCATTCCGGTACACTCAGCCGGGTGATGAAAGGGCAGCAAGCCTTGGCGATGAATCATTTGATTCGCGTGACAAGCGGGATGGGGCTGCCGGAGGACTACTTTTACAGTAAGTATGTGGATGAATGTCTATATGATTCGACACCGACTTGGCGGCGTCTGCGGCCGTTCCTGCTGCAATGCGCAGCGTTATCGCGTCTGGATTGTATTGAGCGGGTGGCACAGAATTTACTGGATAATCTGCTGTATGCACCGCTGCTGTTCGAGGTTGCCGAGGAGTTATTTGAGCAGAAGAACTGGCAGGCCGCAGCATTAATCTATGAAAATGTGGGAGCCAGCGAGAAATATCAGCATTCCGAACGTTTGGCGCTCTGTCAATATCGGCTCTTCCTGATTAATTTGGGCGATGATCCGCAGCAAAATTTAATTGCAGCCTCATTATTTGAGAATTATGTAGATAAGCTGGATGAAATCAATCAGTTGGATGCGTTGAAGCAGTTGGCCCACACTTATTCGTCCTTGCGGAAGTGGGATAAGGTAGGTAAATTAGCAGAGGAAATTCTGAGGGTCGCTGCAAATCTGTATGATCTTCATAAAGAATCAAATCGTAAGCCAAATAATGGACAGGTACACAAAAGGCCGCTGTACGCCTATGTTCTTTACGCCCAGCTTCTTCGTGCGTATGTGCTCGAGGAGTGCGGAGATCACAAGGCTGCGCTAGAAATAATACCTTTATATATGGATGGAAACTGGATACGGGAAGATAATGAAGAAGTGAGGCGGATTATTGCCCAATACCAGGATTGGGGTAGAGCCAATACTTATCTCAACCGTCTAATGGATGGACAGTTCGAGGTGCTTGGTGAATATGTAGAATATATTTCGACCCGTGAGAATGAAATATTTATAGCATTATTTAGGATTGTCCAGGCGGCCAATCGCTACAATTGGAATGTGGATCATGTTCTTCAAAGGTTTTCTGGGTATATTCGTCATCGTAAATATTCAAGTATTTTTGGAGAGCGTAACAACCAGATGATGAGTGATCAGCATAAGCAGTTCTGCAGCGAACTGGCGACATACTATCTGTCCCGCAATCGGTATAAAGGCGATGAGGTGTCTATGCAAGGAGTAGACTTATCCGCCAAATTAGACAGCGAGCATCATGTGATTCGGGGGACGATATCCGTGGATTTCGAGATTGCGATCTCGGATGAAAAAAGGTGGTAAATGCTGTGGTACATACAGTCAAAATTCGAGACGAGATAGCGGCGTATCTTACAAAACATAAACTGTCTATTAATCAATTTGCAATTTCCAGTGGAATTCATTCTGGTACACTCAGCCGGGTGATGAAGGGACAGCAGGCCTTGGCGATGAATCATTTGACTCGCGTGACAAGCGGGATGGGACTGTCGGAGGACTACTTTTATAGTAAGTATGTGGATGAATGTCTATATGATTCGACACCTACTTGGCGGCGTTTACGGCCTTTTCTGCTGCAATGCGCAGCGTTATCGCGTCTGGATTGTATTGAGCGGGTGGCACAGAATTTACTGGATAATCTGCTGTATGCACCACTGCTGTTCGAGATTGCCGAGGAGTTATTTGAACAGAAGAACTGGCAGGCCGCAGCATTAATCTATGAAAATGTAGGAGCCAGCGAGAAATATCAGCATTCCGAACGCTTGGCGCTCTGTCAATATCGGTTATTCCTAATTCATTTGGGCGATGATCCGCAGAAAAATTTAATCGCCGCTATTTTGCTGGAGAATTATGTCGATAAGCTGGATGAAATTAATCAGCTGGATGCGCTGAAGCAGTTGGCGGATATCTATCACGCGCTTCAGGAATGGGATAAGGTATCTGAGGTTGTAGAAGAAATGCTCCGAGTGGCCTCCTTCCATTATGACCTTCATGATGAATCATGCCGTAGGCATAGAGATCATAAGTTATATAAAAGGCCGCTTTATACCTATATATTACATGCTCAGCTTATGAGGTCCTGTAATTATGAAGAGATGGGGGATTACAAAACTGCACTGGACACGTTACCTCAGTATATGGATCATAGCTGGATAAGGGAAGATGACGAAGAAGCAAGGCGTATTAAGGCTCAATATATAGAATGGGGAACGGCTAATACGTACCTGTACCGCGTAATGGATGGACAGATTGAGGTCCTTGACACATATGTGGAATACATCTCAAATCACGAAAATGAAATATTCATGGCGCTGTTTAAGATCGTTCAATTGGCTAATCAGTATAAGTGGGACGTGGATCATGTGATACAGAGATTTGCGGACTACATTCCTTACCGGAAGGTTTACAGTATCTTTGGTGAACACAACAAATTCATTCATGAAAAAAACTACACACAATTCTGCAGCGAGCTGGCGACTTACTATCTGTCCCGCAATCGGTATAAAGGCGATGATGTAATTATGCAAAGCGTAGACTTATCTGCCAAATTAGACAGTGAGCAACAAGTGATCCGGGGGACGATATCCGTCGATTTCGAAATTGCGATTTCCAATATTCCGAAGTCGTGCTGAAGTATACACATACACAATCCTTGTACAACGGCTGAGAATCCTTCTGGAATCTCGGCCGTTGTACGTTTGACCAAGATAGAATAATATAACTAATTTCCAAAAAAAAATGAAATATATTTGATGCCTTTATGTGAACTTTCCCACTTTAACAATAAGCATCGAACGTAACGAAAGTTAAATAAGCTACCTCCGGTTGGGTACCGGGAGCAGCTTATAGCCTAGAGTCTTTTTTTCGCACATCCAAAATTGGTTATGGTAAAGAGCGAATTTGTAATTACAATCTTGCGAGTAACATCAAAGTCCACACTTCCGTCTCGTCTTGCTTTGTGCCACTGAATGCGTCACGAAAAAGCCGAACTTATTTCTTCTTGATTTCTGCTTTTGACAAAATCCTTTTGTCGCCAACGAAAGCAATAATAACATTTAAGATTATGAGCACACACAACATGACTCCGATATTAATTCCTACGAGATAGAGCACTCCGATGGTAACCATGCATAGTAAATAACATACCGTTGGAACGAGCTTTTGCTTAAGAAGTACGATGCGTTCCACACTTTCATCAGTTGAATCCTTATGGGCTTGTTTTAATATAGCCCTTGCTTGTGCCAATAGATATGTGTAGTATACAACAACTAAAGATATTAATGTAACTAAAACTATTCTAACGTAAGTTTCTACCATCATTTAAAATATCCTTATTATTCTATTATTTTGATTTATTTACCTATACTAGTCTTAAATAAATATTTCGTCAATGCAAATTACTTTCTCTTCTCTGTGACCTTAAGAGCCTATACTTTTAAAATAGAGACAATAATAAACGCTGGAGGAACAATGATGAACTTCTTCCACTGCTCCAGCATTTCCGAAATGGAAAAAGAAAATACTGGTGTTGTAACTGAAGACAAACTCACCAAATTGACGTATACCTATCAACAGAAGAAGGATATTTTGGCAGCAGCTGAAAAGGAGGATAAGCTTTATAATAAAGCGGAAGGTAAAAAAACAGTTATACTTAACGATGAGACTACGGGTAAATGGATTCCAGAGGCCTTTCTTCGAAGAACGATTTGAAGCTTCAGCACGATTAATGACACCTATAGAAATAGCTGTAAACCAAGCTGTAGCAGCTGGACAACCAACGGGAACGGCTATCTATTTTCAGTTGACTATGATGCAACTGCTAGTGACTTGAACAACATCCTTATTCCTTACTTTAAGACCGTGAAAACCTACCTGGATAGCGGAGGCTGGAAACTTTAATTGTTAGCATAATAATATTTGGGCTACTGATTGAAGGTAGGATAAAACCTTCAATTCAGTAGCCCATCTTTTTGTTTAAGTTTGTGCCAAGTCTAGCATAAACGTATCCTCTTTCTAAAAGATTGGTACGTTCAGCAGGCTATTTCCCTTCGTCCACTTCGTGAGGATTAACGCCTAATGCTCACATTATTCTAGCAAGCTCCCATCCTTAACTACCAGCGCCCTACCCCCCAATCTGCGACATGCGGCGGGCGGTTGGCGTGTGACTCTGGGCTTTGTGCTCCAGGGCCAGCGCCATTTCGTGGTTATGCGGCTTGTTGCCGAGCGCCTGGCGGAACAGGGCCTGCACCGCCGCAGGGTCGCTGATCAGCGGGCGCACATTATATTCGTCCTGCCAGTATAGGCAGGCTTTGATGTTGCCGTCGGCGGTCAGGCGCAGCCGATTGCAATTGTCGCAGAAATGCTCGCTGACCGGGTGGATCAGCCCGAAGGTTCCCTTCGCGCCGGTGACACGCCGGTTCTGGGAAGGGCCATTCCCGGAGGGCATGTCGGCCTCTTCGGTGGTCCAGCCAGCTTCCTTGCAGGCTTCTATCACAGTCTCAAGCGGCAGATAGGTCTGTCGCCAGGCATCGCTGGCGCTGCCAATCGGCATGTATTCAATGAAGCGCACATTCAGCGGGCTGTTCAGGGTCAAGGCGATGAAATTCTTGATCTCGTCATCGTTAATGCCTTTCATCAGCACGACATTCAGCTTGATCGGGGACAGGCCAGCGGCTTCTGCGGCTTCAATTCCCTTCAACACCTTGGCGACATCGCCGCCGCGGGTAATCATCGAGAAGCGCTCCGGCCGCAGCGAATCCAGGCTGATGTTCACCCGGGACAGCCCGGCCTGCTTCAGGAGAGCCGCTTTGGCTGGCAGCATCAGGCCATTCGTAGTCAATGATATATCATCGATGCCGGGTATGACGGCGATCATAGAGACCAGCTTCTCCAGATCCTTGCGCACCAGCGGTTCTCCCCCGGTCAGCCTGACTTTCCGCAAGCCCAGCGGCGCAAGAGACTCCACCACAGCGGTAATTTCCTCATAACTCATAATCTCGTCCTGCGGCTGGAATTGCATTCCTTCTGCGGGCATACAATAGATACAGCGCAGGTTGCAGCGGTCTGTAACCGAGATACGGAGGTAATCATGTATACGTCCAAAAGGATCAGTTAGCGGCTCCATAACGTTGCTCCTTCACCTGTTCATTTTAGTTTAAATTTTAAAGAAAGCTTTCCGCTGCGTCAATGCACAAGCGAATAACCTAAAGCATAGGGGGACAGAAGGCCAAAGCAGCATCCTAATTATGACAAAAGTGCGACAATTAACGGGAATGGTCATAGAATGCTCACCGAAAGCGTTTAACATATTCGATATAATTTAGGTGCGGAAGATTCAAACTTTAGATACTTTAACTTTTGCGAAGCACAGCTATGATTCCGGAAGGCTCAGGCGGCAATCCCAAGGATACCCCGGGCATCCGGCAAACTAAGTAGGGAGGATTTGCAAAATGACTATACCAACTGTTCCATCGCTTGTCGTGCCGGAGGCTTGCAGCCGCTGGCTGGAGAGTCGGGGATTAATATATCAGCTGCTGGTGGACTTCTATGGAAGAAAACCATCCCTCTCACTGGTCGCCCAGTGGAGCCGTAACCGTGAGATGAGTGTTGCTGCGGAGATGACCGAAGGCGGCCGTGAGTTGAAGCGTTACCTGTGCAGCCAGGAGCCATCAATGCTCCCGGCCATCTGTGAGAAAGAGAAGCTCGAATACAAACGCCTGATGAACGAACGCGCCGTAAGCTCCTTCGTAGCCCGTGAAGCGGCTCAGCTGGGCCGTGAGGAAGAATTCTGCAACGTGCTGTCAGATGTGTACGCATCGGCGGGCATTGTCTTCAAGAAGTGCAGCGGCGAAGCCGACGACCATATTGCCATTGAGCTGGAATTCATGGCGGTGATGCACGAGCGGATGTTGTACAACAGCTTCTCGGTCCGCAGTGCCATGGAGCTTCTGGAGATTCAGGAGAAGTTCCTCGAAGAGCATCTGCTGAAGTGGACTCCACAATTCTGTGCGAGAATGAACGCTGCCACCGACAGCCCGCTGTATCTGGGACTCAGCCATATGCTGGAGGAATTCCTGCCGCAGGATCTGCACATGCTGCGTGCCTGGAAGGCTTCGCTGGAGAGCAGCGCAGCAGCCATGGCTTAATTATGCATCCATACTCAATTAATAAGGCGCCCTTCCATCAATCGGAAGGGCGCCTTATTTCTGCTCGCGGGGTCTTGAACTTAAGCTTTCACTTTATAGGTTGTGATCTGGAGAATCTCCTTCAGGGAGAGTGGCGGAGGAGAATTTTGGAACTGTAGGAGCGATAGCGTTCGCCTTTAGGTTGGAAATTCTACCGCGAAGAGCGGTTCGAATCAGGAATTTCCAACCTAACAGCGACCGGAAGTCCAAACATTCTCTGCAGTCACGGTCCTGCCTGAAGCGGAGGTGCCCCAGTTCACTCTATATAACTGAAACTGAAGTTCATCCCCTATTTATTCGTAAGTCTTCTTACCCCGAAACTTCATCAGGAACTCATACACCACCGGTACAACGACCAGGGTCAGCAGTGTGGAGCTGACGAGACCGCCGATGACTGTTACGCCAAGTCCTTTGGAGATGATCCCGGCGCTGTTCTCAAGGCCGGTAACCAATGGCAGCAGGGCGCCAATGGTTGCGAGCGCAGTCATGAGAATCGGGCGAAGGCGGGTAGCCCCGGCCTCAAGCAGCGCCTTGCGGGTAGACATTCCCTCTTGCTCCTTATGGATTACGCGGTCAATTAAGACAATCGCATTGGTGACCACGATCCCGATCAGCATCAGTGCGCCCATCAGTGCGGACACGTTCAAGGTCTCGCCAGCCAGGAGCAGGGCGACAAGCGCGCCGATGACTGTGAACGGCAGGGAGAACAGGATGGCGAACGGAGCCAGACCGCCGCCGAAGGTGACCACAAGCACGAAGTATACAATGGCTATAGCCGCCAGCATGGCAATGCCAAGCTGTCCGAAGGTCTCATTAATCTGCTCGGTGACTCCGCCGAAGGTGATGGTCACGCCGTCCGGGAGATCAAGAGCATCTATTTTGTCCTGAACAGCATTGGAGGCACTATTAATGTCACTGGAGATAATGTCGGCGGTTACCCCGACTTTCATTTTGCCGTCTTCACGGGTAATGGAATCCGGGGATTGGCCCTGTTCAATGCTTGCTACCTCGCCAATCGGTACGGTAATGCCCAGCGGCGAAGTGAGCGTGGCCGCCTTCATTTCTTCAATACTGCTGTAGGAATCCTTGTCTGTCTCAATGTAGACCTTGTAATTCTTGCCGTCCAGCTCTACCTCAGTGAGTACAGGCCGGGTTCCGGCAGGGCTCAGCTTCATCGCAAGCTGTCCGGCAGTTAAGCCCAGTGAGCTAAGCTTGGCCTGGTCAGCTACGATGGTGTATTGATCATAAGCTTCAGAGAGGCTGGTCTTCCCGTCTTTGAAGTTCTTGGTATCTGCCTGAACGATCCCGGCAATTTCATCTGCTACCGGTTTGAGCTGCTCCAGCGTATCGCCGTAGATATTGACAGTAAGTGTACTGCCGCCGAGCCCGCCTCCGGCCATGCCGGACAGATCGCCCCACACGCCATCCGGCACCGCTTGGGTTAAGCCTTCAATTAACTTCTCCTTCACGGTATCAAAATCAGGCGTGTTGCTGTCATACGTGACATAGAACAGCCCGGAATTGCCTGAGCTAAGTCCGAACGGGCTGCTGCCGCCGATGGAATATTGCATTTTATCCAGATGCTTCTGCGCCAGAATAAACTTCTCAGCCTTCAGGCCCAGCGCCTTCACATCCTCCAGCGTCTGACCGGCCTTCGGGGAGAAGGTCAGCGTAACATTCTTCTCTTCCTGGGAAGGCAGGAAGCTGACGCCGATCGGCTTGATCAGGAACAGACTGCCTGCCAGCAGCAGGACAGCAACACCCATGGTGATCAGCTTATGCGAGAGACACCAGTCCAGGATACGGACATACCCGCCCGCCAATGCGCCGGGCTTGTCTTCGTGCCCCTTTTTCCCCTTCTTCAGTCCATTACGGAACAGGGTGTGGGCCAATGCAGGCACCAGGGTAATGGCAACCACCAGTGAAGCCAGCAGCGCGAATACCATTGTGAGGGCGAACGGCAGGAACAGCTCACCGACCATACCGCTGACAAAAGCGAGCGGCAGGAAGACGGCAATCGTCACAATGGTTGAGGACATAATCGGCACAAACATCTCACGGGTAGCGGCGCTGATCAGCTCTCTGCCGCGCAGCTTCTCGCTGGATAGTGTAAGCCGCCGGAAGATGTTCTCAATGACAACGATGGAGTCATCGACTACCCGCCCGATGGCCACGGTCATGGCGCCGAGCGTCATCATATTCAGTGTAATATCCATTTGCCGCAGGCATAATATCGCAATCAGCAGTGATAATGGAATCGAGATAATGGAAATAATGGTAGAACGGATATTGCGCAGGAACAGCAGAATGATAAGCACGGCGAACAGGGCGCCGAAGGCAGCCTTGGACAGCATCGTGTTCACGGAATCCTCAATCGGCTTGCCTTGATCCAGCAGCACGGTGAGGTCCATCGACTTGTATTGCTGCTTCAGTTCTTCGGTCTTATCCTTGACCCCGTTCACGACATCGACGGTGTTGGCATCATTGGCCTTCACAATCTGAATCCCGATCGACTCCTTGCCGTTAGTGCGGGAGATCGATTCCGATTTGCCGACCACTTCAATAGTAGCAAGCTCGCTCAGCTTCACGGTCGGCAGCCCGGTCATGGCACCCGCGCCAGCGCCGGTATTGCCAGCCGCAGCTCCGGTACCGCCCGCAGCAGCACCTTCACCGCCTGAAGCTGCGCCGCCAGCCGCGCCCGCAGCGCCTGCGGCAGAGGGAACCAGCGGAATGCTGACATTCTGCAAGTCCTCCACCGTAGTGATGTTGCCGTCAACGACAACAGCCTTCTGTGCTTTGTCCATCTCGAACAATCCGAGCGGTACCCGCAGGGAGGAGGCCTGGATAATGCCTTTGATCGTATCCTCGGTCAGTCCGTACTGCTTCAGCTTCTCCTGATTGAACTTCAGGGAGACTTCCTTGACATATTGTCCGGCAATCTGCACAGAGGCGACGCCTTCGATATCCTCCAGCGCCGGGCGGATATCGTTCTCCGCAACCCGTGTCAGCTCCTCGAGATCGCCGGAGCTCTCATCAGAGATACTGAGGGAGATGACCGGCAGCGAGCTGAGGCTGAAGCGTGAGATTTGCGGCTTTTGCACATTATCCGGCAGAGTCACCTCGTTGAGCGCCTCGCGCACCGCTGCTGTCGCATTGTCCAGGTTGGTGCCGTAGTTGAATTCTATGGTTACACTGGAGGCATTCTCAAGTGATGTAGAGGTCAGCATCTTGACCCCGTCCACATTGCGGAGCTTCTGCTCCAGCGGCTTGCTGACGTCATTCACGACACCTTCCGGCGCAGCTCCGGGATAAATAGTAGTAATGCTGAGATAAGGGATACTAATGTTAGGCAGGGTCTCCTGCTTCATAGTCAACCCGCTGTACAGACCAGCGAAGACAATAATGATCGTCAGCAGCCAGACGGCGAATTTGTTGCGGAGCGAGAAATTAATTAGGCTTTTCATCAGTAAATGGTCCTCCAGTACAATTAATCTTGATATTACAATCGTGCTGCATCTGTCCTTGAGTGAAGTCCGCAGGAAGTGTGCATATAAGGTGTGAATACTTTCTTCAATTGACTTAGCTCGCCGGACAGCTCGGGATACCCCTCGAGATTAGCCATCATCCCTTGAATGATCGCTTTACGGGGCTGGGAGGTAAGGATTTCGCTCTCCAAAATGCCCAGGGACTCGAGCCCGTCTTCGGTATGCTCCGGGTGAAGACCCTCAGCTTCACTGAGCAGGAGCTTCATCGCCTTGATCAGCTGAAGCGGGCTCTGGCGCGGTCCTTCTCCTTGAGCCTCAGCCCATCCGGCCAGGACTGCGGAAGAGACCAGAGGGACGGGCTGCCTTGCAAGCAGGCCGGAGACCATAATGTCCAGCCAGTCCACCAGCCGGTCAGCCAGTTCAGGGATGGAAATAACGGTCTCCTGACCGAATAGCAGCTTAATGCTGGAGCTGATCATGCCGTGGCTGAGCACGCACAGCTCGCCTGCATAGGGCAGAATCTCTGGCCCGTACATGAGCTCCAGCTTCTGCTGGAACCAGCGCAGCAGGGCGGCGTTGTTCTGCTTCACCCAATCGGGAATCTCGGCCACACCTCTGCCGGCCAACTCCTGAAATTGGCGCTGCAGGAATTCGCGCAGCTCGAATACATGACTGAGCAGTATTTCGAGCTGGTTGCGCAGCTTCTCCCGGGGTTCTCTGCCTGCTGCCTGCTCCTCCTGCTGCAGCGGATCATGAATCATCCGGAAGCAATAGATGTATATGCTGCGCTCCAGCTCTTCTTTGGATTTGAAGATCAGATAGAGACTTCCCTTGGAGATCCCGCATAATTCGGCAATCTCCTGCATCGAAGTGGAGGAGGAGCCTTTTACAGCAAATAACTGCATGGCGGTCTTGATGATTTGTTCTTTTCTGGTCATGCTTTTGGCGGTCAAGGCTATATAGGCCTCCGTTCTGACTTGGAAGTTCTGTATTTGACTGAAAGGTCAGTGCGATTATATTATATATCCTGCAGCATTACAAATTTGCAGGTTTCAGTAGGAAGAAACGGATTCTTCATGTAAGATATAAATGTGTCAGTTTGGTGAGGAACGGTAGAATGAGAAGGTAGGTTGCATATGAGAAGAGGACTGCAGGCTATAGTCATCATAGGAGCTATGCTGGCTTTTTATTATTTTGGATTTGGCGTATTCGGCAGTACAGCCGGCACGATTATAAGTATTTTTTCCACATTGACGGTCATCTCTATCGCATTGGGTATTTTCATGGAGAACCGCAATCCTTCGACCACCGTATCCTGGATTCTGCTGCTTGCGCTGATTCCGGTGCTGGGACTGGTATTCTACTTCCTGTTCGGACAGAATGTGTTCAAACGGCGCAAGTATGACAAAAAAGCCCAGCGCGATCTCATGGCCTATGAACGGATTGAGAATGACGCCCTGCGGATGCACCAGGATTGGTCGGTGTTCAGCCCTGCGCGGCAGAAGCTGCTGGGTCTGTCGCAGAGATTGGGCCGGACGCCGATTTCGTTCAGCTCGGAGACGCGCATCCTAACGAACGGTGAGGAGACCTTCGGTACGCTGCTGCTGGAGCTGCGGCAGGCGCAGCATCATATTCATATGGAATATTATATTTTCCGGGCGGATCATATCGGCACACGCATTCAGCAGATTCTGATTGAGAAAGCCCGCGCGGGCGTGGCGGTCCGGTTCATGTATGATGCGGTCGGGAGCATGCAGCTCTCCAGAGCCTTCCTTAAGGAACTGAGTGATGCGGGTGTGCAGGTGGCTGCTTACGGCAACTCTACCTCCTTTTTCTCCAGCAGGGTGAATTACCGGAATCACCGCAAAATCGTAGTCATCGACGGCGATGTCGGCTTCATGGGCGGGCTGAATGTCGGGGACGAGTACTTGAGCCGCAGCAAGACCTACGGGTTCTGGCGGGACACGCATATGCTGCTGAGAGGCGAAGCGGTGCGGACGATGCAGATTATTTTCCTGCAGGACTGGATGCACACCACCGGCGAGAAAATCCTGGAGCAGGATTACCTCTCCCCGCAGCTTCGCTTCACTACCGGAGACGGGGCGGTGCAGATTATTGCCAGCGGCCCGGATAATGAGCGGCGTGCGCTCAAGAATATTTTCTTCTCCATGATTACTACTGCGGAAAAATCCGTCTGGATCGCCAGTCCCTACTTTATCCCCGATGAGGATATACTGACTGCGCTGCGTGTGGCGGCGATGTCGGGGCTGGATGTCCGCCTGTTGTTCCCGGCCAAGCCGGATAAATGGATTCCGTTTTTGGCCTCCCATTCCTATTTCCCGGCGCTGCTGGAGTCTGGCGTGAAGATCTATGAATATGAGAAGGGCTTCATCCACTCCAAGCTGCTGATTGCCGACGGGGAGATTGCTACGATTGGAACAGCGAACATGGATATGCGCAGCTTCCATCTTAATTTTGAGGTGAACGCGCTGCTGCTGCAGACCGAGAGTGTCTCGCGCATTGTTGCAGACTTCGAGCGTGACCTGCAGTCCACGCGGCAGATTGTCCATGAGACCTTCATGGAGAAAAGACTGCTGGAGCGGCTGCTGGAATCCGCAGCCCGGCTGATGTCTCCGCTGCTGTAAGCGGACAAGCAGAACAAAAAAACGGTACCGTCCTTTTGGGGAACGGTACCGTTTTTTTGTTTCAGAAGGTAGTGAATCCAAGCCGGGTCTGTATCCGGTAGAGGATGTATTTCAACCAGGTGATCTCACTCTGATATTCCCCCAGCGGCAGGCTGTATTCGGCCCCCTCGTTGTTCCACAGCCGCTTGAAGTAGCCCTCCACCTCCGCATACAGCGGCTGTTCCCGTGGAACGGACACCCAGAGGTTATTCTCCAGGTTATAGTCGTCCAGATTCCGGGCTGTGAAGTTCGTCGATCCGCCTAGGATAATGGAGTCGCCTGACGCCTTGGCAATGAACAGCAGCTTGCTGTGATATTGCTCCTGGCCTGTGTTGTACCAGCGGATCAGGATATTTCCTTCCGAGCGGCGGTCCAGATCCATCGCAACGGGACGGTTCGGAATGCCGATTTTGTCCCGTCCGAAGGCATTCTGGTTAGGATCAAGCAGCAGCCTGACCTGGGCGCCCCGTGCATCAGCGGCAAGCAGGGCATCAATAATTCTGTCGTCCGCCAGATAGAACATGCTCATCCAGATGACGTCCCCCGGTCCCGCAGCAGCGATTCCTTCCAGCGCATATTTGTACACCTTGCCTTCGGTCAAATAGCGGACTTCAAGCGGAGCCCCTCCGGCGGTGGCGGAAGGCTTTCCGAAGTCAGGCTGCTTGCTCAGCAGGGGACCGGCTCCCGACAGATTAGCCGCAGCTTGCTCGCTCTGCAGAATATCCGCCAGGATGGGGCCTTGTACCTCCAGGGCAATATTGGAATGATAGGCACTGGCATCATGCACATTGCCGGAGGAGATCAGCGCGGTGTTCTCACTGAGTACAACCTTGCGGTGGTTAGCCTTGACATTCAGCAGCTTCAGATAGGATCGTGCGGTAATATCGGGCCCTCCGCTGGCCATCAGATTCGGAATCCAGCCTGTGCCGGATTGACCGAACCACTGGATGAAGGTACGCCAGACCGCCGAATAAGCCGGTGTCGAATCCCGCAGCTCATCCACATCGGTCAGGATGACCTTAATCCCGGCTGCGCTCAGCTCATCCAGTAGGGCATTCGGCGCAGAGCCGTAATTCGTATTCACCTCATCGGTGATGAAGACGATCTCCATGGCGGGATAGGCGGCATTCTGGGCGAGCAGCTTATCGGTAAGCTGTCTGCTGACAGCAGGGAACTGTTGGTCGGTGTGGGTATAGTTATTGAACAGGAACAGATCGATCACAAGGAATTGTCTGGACTCTTCAATAATCTTCAGGATTCTGGGCAGAATCTGTTCTTCCCTTGCCTGCTTCCCGCTGGTGTCCTGGTAGGTCAGATCATGCCAGAAGGCGACCGTATTCACCTTATAAGCAGGACTCTCCACAGAAAGTCCGGGCGGCAGCGGTTTGTGGGTCTGATAGAGCATTACTCCGGCCAGCCAGAGGAGAAGAAGGATCAGGGCAATCAGGAGCTTGGAGCGTCGGCGAAGGAAGAATAACGTCCGCCGCTTGTGGCGGGATGCTGTAATCGCCCCTGAAGCCAGCGTAATCTGTAACTGTTCGGGTGTGACGGGATGGCGGCCTTGATTCATATTTATCCTCCTGGGTCTACTGCCGGGTCAGAGCGGTTATATGGTGGCCCGGCATGGTAAGTACCTATAACGCCAGCTAAGGAGAAGTGAAGCAGCTCAGTGCAAAATCCCTGGAAAATCTAGTGTTGCAAAAACCGCTCCATTTCATCCGCACCGTACCTGCAAGCTGCATAATACAAGTTCTGGTGACATAACACAGAAGCAATTGTATAATGAGTGTAAATAATTTGTATAAGGTTTGAATCTTCAAATGTATTCAGTGTAAACAGGAAGGCAGTGAGATCCATCGTGTATTCCATCAAACAGGTCGTCGAAATGCTCGATATTCCCTCTGTCACGCTGCGGGCATGGGAGAACCGGTATCAGGCTGTCGTCCCGGAACGTACCGAGTCCGGCTATAGACTGTACAACCAAGAGAATATTGAGGACCTTCGCTGGTTGAAGGAACAGACCGATAAACAAGGCATCAGTATCTCACATGCCGTGCGGATGCTGAAGCAGCATAAGCAGAAGGACCTGGATGAGCGTCTGTCTGTTGCAGGCGGTGACCCCAAGGATGCTTTGGACAAAATGAGACAGCAGATCTATGCAGCGCTGCTCGACATCCAGGGTGAGCGGGCCGATGCCCTGATCGATTTCGGGTTCTCCCTGTACGGCTATGAGGCGATGGTTCATCAGGTGCTGGTGCCTGTTCTGGTGAAGGTGGGTGATGCCTGGGAGCAAGGGAAGGCAACAGTGGCCCAGGAGCATTATATGACACATATGATCTCGAACCGGCTATCCCAGTTTTTTCACGTGTTCCCGGTGTACGCCCATCTACAAAAGGTGATTGCCTTCTGCCCGGCGGGAGAGCATCACCAGATCGGCCTGCTGCTGTTCTCGCTGTTCCTGCGCAGGAACGGGGTTGAGGTCATCTACCTGGGGTCCAATACCCCCGAGGACGGTGTGATGGAGCTGCTGGCGAAGCAAGAACGGATCGGAGCCGTCTGCCTGTCCGTTACAAATGGCACGCTGGTCCCTTATGCGGAGAAGCTGCTTGAACGGCTCGGCAGCCAGTACCCGGAGATGCAGCTCATTGCGGGCGGCAAAGCTTATGAGGCAATCAGCCTCCAGGAGACCAAAGCCACCTATGTGATGGCGGAGCCGCCGGAGCGCTGGCAAGCCTGGTTCGATCAGGAATTTGCCGGAATCAGGCATAGAGCGTAGCTTTTGTAGCAGTTTAGTAAATTTTAATAGAGCATGAGATTCTATGGAACCGATCAGAACCCGCTTGCGGGGCTGGCCGGTTCTTTTTGCTGTGGACAAGTCTAGCAATCAAATTACTGGAAGTCCGGCGGATGATATTTACATAGCCCGGCAAAGTATGTATGATATTTGTATCACTATTGTATAGTTTTTGTATAATGTTTGAACGAAGGAGGATGCCGCTTGATCCAAACCACAGACACCGCAAAAGTCGCAGTAATCGGCGCAGGGCCGGGCGGGCTGGCCGCCGCCATGCTGCTTGCCGCCGAAGGATATGAAGTAGATCTCTATGAACAGCAAGCGACGGTGGGCGGAAGGTCAGGAGAGTTGAAGCTGGGAGACTACCATTTTGACCGGGGAGCCACCTTCTTGATGATGCCGCATTTGCTGGAGGAGCTGTTCACTCTGGCTGGGCGTTCTGTGCATGACTATGTTGACCTTACGCCGCTTGATCCGCTGTATTCATTGCATTTTGGAGATACCGTATTTAGGCCTTCTACGAACCAGGATCAGACGGCTGAGGAGATTGAGCGGCTGTTCCCCGGCAACGGCAGCGGCTACCGCCGGTTCATGGCAGATGAAGCCGACAAGCTGGAGCGGGTGATTCCGCTGCTGCAGCGTCCGTTCCAATCGCTACGGGATTATGTCAAAAGAGATGTGCTGCACGCGCTGCCCAAGCTGAACGCTACAGACACCGTGTACAACCGGCTCTCCCGTTATTTCGATGATGAGCGGCTGCGGTTCTCGTTCACGTTCCAGGCCAAGTACCTGGGGATGTCGCCTTGGGAATGTCCGGGCACCTTCACGATTCTGTCGTACATGGAGCACCGTTACGGCCTGTACCATCCGACTGGCGGAATTAATCGCGTGCTCCAGGCTATGGCTGAGGTCATCCAGGAGCATGGCGGGCGGGTTCATACTGCAAGCGGAGTGAAGCGGGTTATCGTCAAGGACGGGCAGGCCACAGGCTTGCTGCTGGAGAACGGGGAGAAGGTGGATGCGGATTATATTGTGATTGGTGCAGACTTTGGCTCTGCGATGACACAATTATTCGAACCCGGACTTCTGAAGAAATACACCCCCGCCAAGATTGCCCGTAAAAGATATTCCTGCTCCACAGCCATGCTCTATCTCGGTGTGGATGGTGAGGTAGACCTGGATCATCATTCGGTGCATTTCGCCGCCGATTACCGGCGTAATGTCAAAGAGATTACGGAGCTGGGCGTTCTGTCGGAGGATGCCTCTATCTATATCCATAATCCGTCGGTTATCGATAAGACATTGGCGCCTCCCGGCAAATCCTCGCTCTACGTGTTGATGCCGGTGCCTAATCTGAGTGCAGATATCAACTGGGAGCAGGAGCGTGCGGAGGTAGAGGACTGGATGATGGAGCGGCTGCAGCAGATTCCGCAGCTGTCCGGAATCGCCGGACGGGTGGAAGAGAGCCTGTTCTTCTCTCCGCTGGACTGGCAGAACCAGCAGAATGTATATAACGGG
This sequence comes from Paenibacillus sp. FSL H8-0332, assembly GCF_037963835.1. NCBI lineage: Bacteria > Bacillati > Bacillota > Bacilli > Caryophanales > Paenibacillaceae > Paenibacillus > Paenibacillus sp. FSL H8-0332. Next base: position 6,614,641 of record NZ_CP150145.1, on the reverse strand, counting down.
GCCACCTTCAATCTGGCCCATAATCTCGGGCAGATGATGCATTTGCGGCCGCATAATACCTTCGAGGAGGTACGCGGCATCTGGCTGGTCGGCGGGGGAACCCATCCGGGCAGCGGTCTGCCGACGATCTTCGAGTCGGCCAAGATCAGCGCACGGCTGCTGCGGGAGCATGACCAGGCTGTGCGGGGCCGGTTCACCGTACAGGCGGGCGCGCCCGGCACAGGTGCGGGGGTTCCGTTATGAGCCGCATTGCCATCGTAGGCAGCGGCATTGGCGGGCTGACGGCAGCGCTGCTGCTTACCCGTCAGGGACATGAGGTGGTGATGTATGAGCGGGCAGCTCAAGCGGGCGGGCGTGTGGCCTTTGAAGAGCAGGACGGCTACCGGATTGACCGCGGCCCTACCATCGTGCTGCTGCCGGAGATGCTTCTCAGTATTCTGGAGGAAGGCGGCCTTCCGCGATCCAGCCTGGAGCTGCTGCGCTGTGATCCGCTCTACCGGGTTCACTTCCGAAGCGGGCGTGTATTAACCAAATTCGCGGATACTGCGGCGCAGGCGGAGGAGATTGACCGGCTCTATCCCGGGGAGGGCAAGGGCTTCACCCGGTTCATGAAGGACATGTCAGTGCTGTATCCGCAGGGGCGGAAGTCGTTCCTGGAGCGGGGGTATGCCAGCGGGCGTGAATTCTTCAGTCCGGCTAATCTGTCGCTGATGCTCCGCCTGCGTGCTTACCAAAGCCTGCGCTCGGCTATCGGCCAGTATTTTCGCAATGAGGAGCTTAGAGACGCGTTCTCCCTACAGAGCCTCTATATTGGGGGAGCGCCCTTCCGCACACCCGGCATCTACACCATGCTTCCTTACGCCGAGCATGCCTTTGGCATCTGGATGCTGAAGGGCGGATATGGGACGCTGCCGCAGATCATTGCCCGGGAGCTGAAAGACCGCGGGGTACAGATTCATACGGGCACCGAGGTGGAATCCTTGCTTGTGGAAGGAAGACGCTGCAGCGGAGTTGTTGTTCAGGGGCAGCCGATTCCCTATGATGCTGTACTGTACAATGGAGATTTCCCGAATGTAGAATCATTGCTGCCGCCTGGTGTATTCAAGCAGGAACAGGCACCGGTTGTGACGGCGAATAAGGGCAGACCCGTATCGGCCAAGGCCATAAAACGCGGAAGCTGGAAGCCCTCCTCGGGCTGTCTGCTGATCTATGCAGCCACGGATAAGCGCTGGCCGGATTCGCTGGTGCACCAGTTCTTCCTGCCGGACAGTCTGAATAGCAGCCTTCACGAGCTGTTTGACCGGGGACAAATTCCCCAGGATTCATCTTATTATGTATTTAATCCGGTAGCACTGGACGATAGTGCAGTCCCTCCCGGACAGAGCGTGCTGTATTTCCTTGTTCCCGTCCCGGCGGTGCCGGATCAGAAGTGGGAGGAAATAGCCGGAGCGCTGGCCGATAAAGTTATGGCGGATGCCGAGAAGCGGGGCTTCCCCGGGCTTGCCGCGAGTGTGATCTGGCGCAGGCTGAGAACGCCTGCCGATGCGGAGCAGGAAGGAATGTATGGCGGGGGCAGCTTCGGTATTGCACCGCTGCTGACCCAGTCGGGGGTATTCCGGCCCCAGCCGAAGCCTTATCCGCTCAAGGGGTTGTATGCCGCAGGCGCTTCCGTCCATCCCGGCGGCGGTGTGCCGATTGTCATGCAGGGTGCGAAGCTTGCCGTGCAGGAAATGATAAAGGAGATGAGCGTACATGGATGATAGGATACTGCAGCAATGTGAGGAACTGATGAAGAAAGGGTCCACTTCGTTCCATAAGGCGTTTGATGTTCTGCCAAGTCCCAGGCGTGAAGCGGTGCATGTTATTTATGCCTTCTGCCGGATTATAGATGATAGTGTGGATGAGCCGGAAGGCGCGCCGTACAGCATTCATGAGCTGCGGGAGCATTTCATGAATCTGGAGCAGGCAGACGGGCACTTCATCTGGCCGGCGCTGCGCTGGCTGTTCAGCGGCTTCCCGCAGCTTCAGCGTGAGCCGTTCCTTTTGCAAATGGAGGGACAGCTTAGAGATCTTACCTTCACTGCCTATGACACGATGGAGCAGCTTAAGGATTACTGTTATCTTGTAGCGGGAACGGTAGGGGAGATGCTGCTGCCTGTCCTGCGGGATGATCAGAGTGAAGCGGCACGGACATCGGGAATTGCGCTGGGGATAGGAATGCAACTGGTGAATATCATCCGCGATGTGGGTGAGGATCTCCGAAGAGGACGCAGATACGTGCCGCTTGAGGTGATGGGCAGACATGGCTACAGCCAGCAGGAGCTGGAGGACGGGGAGGTCAATCACCGTTTCACCGCTGTGATCCAGGAGCTGCGGACAGAAGCGCTGGACTGGTTCCGGCAAGGACTTACGCATGTAGACACGTATCCTTTGGAGAGCGGTCTTGCCATTGAACTTGCCGCATCCTTCTATGCCGCTATTCTGGATGCAGTGGAGGCAGACGAGTATGATGTTTTCCGCAAAAGATCCTATGTCAGCGATGAAGCCAAGCTCCAGCTGTTCCAGCGTACGGTCGTGCGTTATGCCGGTGTAAGAACTGCGGTGGTCTAGCGATGGTCCGAACGCTTTTTTGGATCTGGTATACCATCGGTGCGCTGCTGTTGATCGTGTTCGGCATTCCGGATAGCCTGAAGTTCTCTAACGGATTGTTTCTGGTATTCTACGGCGCATATGCCATGGACTTAGTATCTAAGGGGCAAGTCAAACCCTTCATGTCTGACTGGTCAGTCAATTCTTCTGGAGGCCGGATGACCAAGCGATTCTGGTATGCTGCGGCTCTTATCTGGTTAGGCGGAATGGCGGTCGAATGGGTAGGCGTGCATTCCGGCCGGTTGTTTGGAGATTATAATTATTCGACTATTCTAGGGCCTTTATTATTTGGTGTGCCGGTTACCCTGGGCTTCGCTTGGATTGCTGTTGTGTGCAATGCCGTGCTGATCAGTCATGATTTCGGACAGCGCGGCCTCCGGCTCCTGCTGCTGCGGGCCGTGCAGGTGGGCTTCTGGACAGTGCTGATGGATCTGGTGCTTGACCCTGTGGCCCATGCCAGAAACTTCTGGCACTGGGAGGGCGGCGGGGGCTTCTATCAGGTGCCCTGGAGCAACTTCGGCGGCTGGCTGATTGCAGGCGCTGCCTTGTCCATGCTGCTCCCGGCTGTGCCGTTCACCCGCCTGGCTGCCCGCCGGGGCACCCGCCTGTATCAGGCAATCCTAATCCTGTTCGGCCTGATCAGCCTGACAGAGGGACTGCCAGCCTGTGCGGTGATCGCCGGGGCAGGCGCCGCTCTGGCCGAAGGGAGTCTGCGCTATGCTGGAAGCCGTTCCATCGGGAAGGTTTGACTGGTTATTCTACCGTTATAATTCCATGTATCTGCTGCGCAGACATTTCCACTTCATCGGGATCAGCGGAGAGCTTCAGCCCGCTGCCGCTGCCGGCCGGGGGATTCTCTATCTCATGAATCACAGCTCGTGGTGGGACGGCCTGCTGGCCTATCACGCCGCCGGGAAGCTGCCGGGGAAGCGTCATTATTTCATGATGGAAGAGGAGCAGCTCCGTAAGTATGCCTTCTTCAGAAAGCTTGGCGCGTATTCGATTAACCCAGGAAGTCCAGGAGATGCGCGGGCTTCCCTGCGGTATACAGCCGGGCTGCTGGAGGCGGGGGAGAGTGTCTGGATGTACCCTGAAGGAGAAATTCGGCCGTTGGAGCACCGGCCGTTGAGTCTAAAAGAGGGGGCTTCCCTGGCGCTGCGGCTCAGTCCGCAGACTGCCGTGGTGCCGGTGACGCTATACCATGGCCTGTTCCGGCATACCAAGCCGGAAGCCACACTGCTGGCCGGGGCGCCGCTGCTGCTCCCTTGGGCGGAGATGGACCGCTCAAGGGTAGCCCGGACGCTGGAGACTGTTCTTGGCGGACAACTGGAGTCACACCGCAGCAGGGTGCTTAACCATCAAGGCTATATGCCGGATGAATTCAGACCGCTGCTCCGCCGGGGGAGATCAACCAATGAATGGCTTGACCTGTTGCGGCCGGGCGGGGGGAGAGGATGAACGTATTCTTTCAGGTTGTAACCGGTATTGTGCTGCTCCAGCTATTGTTCGCAATATGGAATGCAGCGCAGCTCCCCAAGCTGGGGACAGCGCCCGGAACAAGAGCAGAGAAGGCGCTGCCAGCACCGGCGTCCTCCCGGGCCTTGCACTTGTCGGTACTGATCCCTGCCCGGAATGAAGCGGATAATATTGGGGACTGTCTCTCCTCTGTGCTGGCCTCAAGCACCGGCGGAATCGGGGCGGAAATTATTGTACTGGATGATTCATCGACGGACGGAACGGGGGCTATTGCCGCAGCAGCGGGCGGCGGCAGAGTACGCGTTCTGAAGGGAAGAGAGCTGCCGGAGGGCTGGCTGGGCAAGTCCCATGCCTGCGCTCAGCTTGCGGAGGCGTCAAGCGGAGACTGGCTGCTGTTCCTGGACGCGGATGTCCGTCTTCAGCAAGGGGCGCTTCAGGCGGCAGTTTCTGCTGCCGCAGCAGCGGGAGGCGGCATGATTACCGGCTTCCCCCGGCAGATAACCGGAAGCTGGCTGGAGCGGCTGGTCGTTCCCCTGATGGTCTTCACCATCATCTGTCACCTGCCAATTCCGCTGGTCCGCAGCTCCCGGGATCCGCGGTTTGTTGCGGCGCATGGGGGCTTCATCCTGATTCATCGGGATAGTTACTACGAATGCGGCGGGCACGAGGCCATCCGCAGCGAACTGGTGGATGATATGGCGCTGGCCCGCGCCGTGAAGCGGTCGGGCGGGACGGTGACGCTCATGGATATTACGGAACAGGTGTTCATGCGGATGTATCACAATGCCCGGCAAGTATGGAACGGCTACCGGAAGAATATCTATGCCGGTATCGGCCGCCGCCCGGTGCTGCTGCTGGCTGTACTTATTGCATATTTGTTGCTGTACGTGGCACCGGCCGCCGCAGTTCTGTACTATGGCCTAAGCGGGCAGCCGGGCGCGCTTCTCTGGCCCGCTGCTGCGCTGCTTGCCGGTTTGGCCGTAAAACGGACCAGTGATGCTGCCGGACGGCAGCCGTTCTGGTTCTGTCTCTTATTCCCTGTGAGCATGCTCTGCCTGTCGCTGATTGCTGTGGCGTCCTGGCGCGGAAGCCGTACGCACACAGGCTATGAATGGAAAGGAAGGCGTTATGGATGAAACCGAAGGCAGTAATCATAGGCGCCGGATTTGGGGGGCTGTCCTGTGCGGTCACCCTTGCCGCTGAAGGATGGGATGTCACTGTGCTGGAACGCCAGCAGCAGCCGGGCGGCAAGCTGCAGCGTGTGCAGGCGGGGGGCTACACCTTCGACCGTGGCCCAAGTACGATTACGATGCCCCATGTCTTCCGCTCGCTCTATGAGCTTGCGGGAGCCCGCATGGAGGATTATGTCCAGCTCTATGAGCTGGAGCCGCGCACCCGCAATGTGTTCGCAGACGGCAAGGTTGTCGATTTCTCAAGGGACACCGGAAGAATGCAGGAGCAGATGGCCTCCTATAGCCCGGCAGATGCTGCGCGGTTTCCGGACTTTCTGGCGGAAGCCGCGCGGTTGTATCAGCTCAGTGAGAAGCAGTTCCTGAACAGGCTGCTGCTGTCCTGGAGGGATAAGCTCTCCCCTTCACTTGTGCGGGATCTGGTACGCGTAAGGCCTTTTCTCAGCCTGCATGACCTGCTGCTCCGCTACTTCAGCCACCCGAATACCTTGGCTATGCTGGGCCGCTATGCCACCTATGTCGGATCGTCGCCGTATCGTTCCCCCTCCATCTTCGCCATGCTGGGTCATCTGGAGATTCAGGAGGGCGTATATGGGGTGAAGGGCGGTACCTATGAATTAATCAGCGGCCTGACTGCGCTCGCCCAGAATCTGGGTGTGCTGCTCCTTACAGGCACGGAGGTGACGGGAATTTCCGTAGTCTCCGGTGCGGTAGAAGGTGTGGATACGGCGCAGGGCTTCTACCCGGCCAAGACCGTGATTGCCGGTGGCGATGTTCTGAGCATCAACAAGATGCTGCTGCCTGAAGCGGTTCGTCCGGGAATGACGGACCGCAGGATTGAAGCGTACGAACCCTCCCTGTCCGGGCTGGTAACGCTGGCAGGCGTGCCGCGCACGTATGATGCGCTGCTGCATCATACGGTGTTTTTCCCGGAGAACTATGAACAGGAATTCAAGGATATCTTCGAGCATAAGCGTCCGCCGCAGCAGCCGACAGTGTATATATGCCACTCCGGTTATTCCGAGCCTGAGATGGCGCCTGCAGGCGGGAGCAACCTGTTCATTCTGGCTAATGCGCCTTATCTGAGCCCGGCCTGTGACTGGAGCGAGGAGAGCGCTGCGTACGGGGAGCGGGTATTGTCCCTACTGGATAGCCACGGAGTGAGCGGGCTGTCGTCCGCAGCTGTGCTGGAGCGGTATACCCCGCAGGATATCGCCCGCTATACACTGGCGCATCAGGGAGCCATTTACGGGATATCCTCCAATACGGTAAAACAGACCTTCTCACGCCCGGGCAACCGTTCCAGCGATGTTAAGGGGCTGTGGTATGTGGGCGGAACCACGCATCCCGGCGGGGGAACACCCGTAGTGTCGTTGTCCGGCAGACTGGTGGGCGAATATATTGCAAGCCATGTATGAAGAGAGAGGACCCCGCCAGCGCGTTCAGTTGCCGAGCGGGGTTGTGCTATAATGAAATGTACTTGTGGGGCCGGATATATTTTGAGATAAGTAAAGCAGAAACGGAGGAAGACAGCATGAATGATATGCCGCGAAACGGTGTGCCGCAGAGCGCAGTGGAGCACTCAGGCGCAGGGTCCCAGCCAGGGCAGCAGGCAGCAGGCTCAGGTATTGCCGGACATAAATCTCTGCTGCCCGACTCCAGAACCGGAGAACGGAAGCTTGAGCATGTGCGGCTCTGCCTGAATGAAGATGTGGCTGGCAGCGGAATTACAACCGGGTTCGAGCACTACCGGTTCCGTCATAATGCGCTGCCGGAGCTGGATTATGATACAATCTCACTGAATGCTGAATTCTTGGGCCGTACGCTGCGTACCCCGCTGCTGATCAGCTCCATGACCGGGGGAAGCGCGGCTACAGGCAAGATTAATGAGCGGCTGGCCGAAGCGGCGGAGCGCCGGGGCTGGGCGCTTGGAGTCGGCTCGGTGCGCGCGGCTGTAGAACGCGCTGAGCTTGCGGAAACCTTCCATGTGCGGGCCAACGCACCCACGATTCCGGTCATTGCGAATGTCGGAGCCGTGCAGCTCGCCTACGGCTTCGGGGTAGAGGAATGCCGCCGGGCGGTTGACATTGCCGGAGCGGACTGGCTGGTTCTCCATCTGAACGGGCTGCAGGAAGTATTCCAGCCCGAGGGTGACACCGGCTTCGGTTCCTTACTGAAGCGGATAGAGGCATTATGCCGGAGTCTTGAGATCCCGGTGGGGATCAAGGAGGTCGGCTGGGGGATTGATGGCGATACGGCCGCCCGGCTATATCAGGCTGGCGCTGCCTTCATTGATGTTGCCGGAGCTGGCGGCACTTCGTGGAGCCAAGTAGAGAAGTTCCGCAGCATCGATCCGGTGCGGCGTGCGGCAGCGGAGGCCTTCGCCGACTGGGGCATTCCCACGGCGGAGTGCATCGCCGAGGTCCGCGCGGTCTCCCCGCGCGGCGCGCTGATCGGCAGCGGCGGGCTGAAGCACGGAGTCGATGCCGCCAAGGCGCTGGCCCTTGGCGCTGACCTGGCGGGCTTCGGACGCGGGCTGCTGGGTCCGGCCGTCAGCTCCGAGGAGGCGCTGGATCAGGCGCTGGCCCAGGTAGAGCTGGAGCTGCGGACAGTGATGTTCGGCATCGGCGCGCCGGACCTTGCAGCGCTGCGGGGAACGCCGCGGCTTGTCCGGCGATAGGCGAGACGATTTTAACATGGCGAAGGAAGGGCTAAACTCAATGATTACACTGGTTCAAATGGACGAATCGACATTTCAATTTTTTATGAAGCAATCCACCCGTGATTACGCGGAAGACAAAATCAAGACCGGAGCCTGGGACGCGGAGACCGCGATGAAATTATCCCAGGAAGCGATGACGCGGTTTCTGCCCAAAGGGTTACACACAGAGGGGGCTTACCTCTATTCTATAGTTGAGGCTGAGACACAGACCCAAGCCGGGTATATCTGGTTCAACGTGAATGAGAGCCGCGGTGTACGGGAGGCCTTTATTTATGATATTTATATATTCGAGCCCTTCCAGGGCAAAGGCTACGGTACACGGGCCCTGACCCTGCTGGATGAAGAAGCCCGGAAGATGAAGGTGACGAAGATCGGACTGCATGTTTTCGGGCAGAATGACCGTGCTTTTAAGCTGTACAAGAAAATGGGCTTCATAGTCACAGATATTACAATGTCCAAAATGCTATAGAGCACCAGGATGAAGGCTCTGCGCGTGGGGTCTTTTTGAAAACAGATGTTTCTGGGTCCCCCGAAGTACCTGTGTATGTATCGCCTCTAAGCTAAAGCCTCACTTTGTGGGGTTATTTTGCAGTCCCCTTGACATCTGCTGTTGCTGGAGAATTTGTTCTAATATATAATGGTTTGAGATCAGTTCGGTAATTCATGCGGTGATCAAACCAACCGAAAATAGGAGTTGTCATATAAATGGCTTTGAAAGCAGGTATCGTTGGACTTCCCAACGTGGGCAAATCGACATTATTCAATGCAATCACACAAGCGGGCGCAGAATCCGCCAACTATCCGTTCTGCACCATCGACCCGAACGTCGGGGTTGTAGAAGTACCGGACGAACGTCTGGATAAACTGGTGGAGCTGGTTCAGCCGAACAAGACGGTTCCGACCGCTTTTGAATTCGTCGATATTGCCGGACTGGTGCGCGGCGCGAGCAAGGGCGAAGGCCTGGGCAACAAGTTCTTGGCTCATATCCGCGAGGTGGATGCCATTGTTCATGTGGTGCGCTGCTTCGTCGATGAGAATGTAACCCATGTGGACGGCAAGGTGAATCCGATCAGCGACATCCAGACGATTAACCTGGAGCTGATTCTGGCTGACCTGGAGAGCGTGGAGAAGCGGATTGAGCGTTCCCGCAAAAATATCAAGGGCGGCGACAAGAAATACGCCCAGGAAGTAGAAGTACTGGAGCGCGTGAAGGAAGCCCTGTATCAGGACCAGCCTGCACGCAGCCTGGAGTTGTCTGAGGATGAGCGCCAGATCGTGCGTGATCTTCACCTGCTCACCCTGAAGCCGGTGCTGTATGCGGCGAATGTGGGCGAGGATGAAGTGGCGTCTGCCGAGGAGAATCCTTATGTGAAGCAGGTCCGCGAATTCGCAGCCGCCGAGAATGCTGAAGTCGTGCCGATCAGTGCCAAGGTGGAAGCGGAGATTGCAGAGCTGGAAGGCGAAGACAAGGAGATGTTCCTTGAAGAGCTGGGTCTGCAGGAATCCGGGCTTAACCGCCTGATCAAAGCGGCTTATAAGCTGCTGGGCCTGTACACTTATTTTACTGCGGGCGTTCAAGAGGTTCGTGCCTGGACCATCCGTAAGGGAACGAAGGCTCCTGGAGCGGCGGGCGTGATTCATACGGACTTCGAGCGCGGATTTATCCGGGCGGAGGTTGTAGCCTACACCGATCTGGTAGCGGCAGGTTCAATGAACGGCGCCAAGGAACGCGGGCAGCTGCGTCTGGAAGGCAAGGAATATCTGGTGCAGGACGGCGACGTTATGCATTTCCGGTTCAACGTATAGATACTTTTCGCTTGTTATAGAGAGGCCATTCAGGAGTAGAGGTATTTGCTTGCTGGATGGTTTCTTTGTGTCATTCGGACCCGGTGCCGGCGCATAAGCTGGCTGGAGGTTCAACATCATAAGATCATGCAGTTTCGTATCAAAAGATTTCTCCCCGTCCCCGCCGCATGTACTGTAGCCAATTGAGGCTTGTGGTGGTATAATATAAAGTCGTATATCTATTTCCGTTGTGCTAACAATTTAAAGTAATATTGAATGAAGAATTTGAATCAGGAGAGGTGAATTCCCTTGTTGGACCGATTGCAATCCCTGGCGGACCGCTATGAGAAACTCAGTGAACTGCTATGTGACCCGGATGTTGCAAGCGACAGTAAGAAACTGAGGGACTATTCCAAAGAACAATCCGACTTGCAGCCCGCCTTCGAGGCGTATAGCGAATATAAGAACGTAATGGAAGAGCTTGAAGCCGCGAAGATGATGCAGGCCGAGAAGCTTGATGATGAAATGAAAGAAATGGTCAAGATGGAGATCGATGAGCTGTCCGAGCGGCAGGCCCATCTGGAGGAGAAAATCCGTCTGCTCCTGCTGCCTAAAGACCCTAATGATGACAAGAACGTAATCGTGGAAATCCGCGGCGCAGCCGGCGGGGACGAAGCAGCCTTGTTCGCCTCTGACCTGTACCGGATGTATACCCGTTATGCCGATACCCAGGGCTGGCGCGTGGAGCTGATGGATGTGAACACGAACGATCTCGGCGGCTTCAAGGAAGTGATTTTCCTGATCAACGGGCGCGGTGCTTACAGCAAAATGAAATTTGAAAGCGGCGCACACCGTGTGCAGCGCATACCTACCACAGAATCCGGCGGACGTATCCATACGTCTACCTCTACCGTGGCCGTAATGCCGGAAGCGGAAGATTTTGAAATTGAGATTCATGACAAGGATATCCGTGTCGATACCTTCTGTTCGAGCGGCGCGGGCGGACAGTCCGTTAACACGACTAAATCAGCAGTACGTGTAACCCATGTACCTACGGGGATCGTGGCTACCTGCCAGGACGGCAAGTCCCAGAACTCCAACAAGGATAAGGCGCTGAAGGTGCTGCGTACCCGGATCTCGGATTTGAAGCGTCAGGAAGAGGAAGCGAAGTATTCCGGAGAACGCAAAAGCAAGGTGGGGACCGGTGACCGCAGTGAGCGTATCCGTACTTACAACTTCCCGCAAAGCCGTGTGACAGATCACCGGATCGGCTTAACCCTCCACCGTTTGGATCAGGTGATGAACGGGGATATTACCGAGATCATCTCGGCACTGTCGATTGCGGAACAAGCAGAATTGATGGAAAAAGGAGAATAATGCTTTGAAACACGACTCTTACGTCATGTCGGAATTGCAAAGCATCCGGGAAGCCTTTGCGGAGGCTTCTTCTTTTTTGGCCGGGAACGGATGCAATGAGCCGCAGCGCAGCAGCCAGCTTCTGCTGGAGCATGTGCTGGGCTTGTCCGGGGCGGCTTATTATATGGCGCTGGCTGATCCGTTCCCGCTGGCGCGCAAGGCCGATTGGGAAGCGCTGGTGACCCGCCGGGCGGCGGGAGAACCGGTGCAATACATCACCCGGGAGCAGGAGTTTTACGGCCGGGCCTTCGAGGTCACGCCCGATGTGCTGATCCCGCGCCCGGAGACGGAGCTGCTCGTCGAGGCGATTCTGAAGTACGGCGCGGAGCTGTGGCCGGACGGGCTGGTGGCGGTGAGGGGCGAGGCCGCACCGGAAGCTGAAGGAGACGAGCAGTGGACAGCTGCGGGCGGTGAGGCTGGGGCGGTGCGGGGCGAGGCCGCACCGGAAGGTATGGCGGCTGCGGATGAAGCCGCCGCCCACAGCGCGGCGGGCCGCAGCGCCGCCCGCCGGGAGAGCGGCGCGGGCTTCGCTGGCGCCGCACGGCCGCTGACCGCCGTCGATATCGGCGCCGGCAGCGGAGCTATCTCCGTCACGCTGGCGGCGGAAGCGCCGGCGTGGCGGGTCTGCGCCGGCGACATCTCGCCCGGCGCGCTGGCCGTAGCCCGGCGCAATGCGCAGCGGCACGGCACGGCGGTGGACCTGCGGCTCGGCGATCTGCTCGAGCCGTTCGCGGGGCTGGAGACGGATATCCTCGTCTCCAACCCGCCGTACATCCCCGGCGGCGACATCGCCGGGCTGCAGCGCGAGGTGCGCGATCATGAGCCGCGCACGGCACTGGACGGCGGCGGGGACGGGCTGGACCCGTACCGCCGCATGATGGAGCAGCTGCCGCTGCTCCCGGCTCCGCCGCGCCTGGTCGGCTTTGAGCTCGGCCAAGGGCAGGCCGAGCAGGTAGCCGGACTGCTGCGGGCAGCCGGACATTGGGACGAGATCATCACCATCGATGATCTCGCCGGGATTCCCCGGCATGTGCTCGGGATTGCACGCTAGAGGACATTGGAGCATACACACAGCACAATCTCCTCCTCCAGGCGAAGCAGAAGAACGCCAATCCTTGGTAAATTGTATTTAGGCGGCCGCTTCCTTTACAATAGACATGACGGAACTTCTGCCTGGGCTGCTGCCGGGGGACAAGAACGGGAAGAACCAGTACTGAGTAAGGAGACAGAATATGCTTCAGAAGATTAAGAAGATTGATGGCGTCATCCTGGTGATTCTTGTGCTGCTGATGGTGGTCAGCATTTTCTCCATATACAGTGTGACCCACGGGCGCGACAGGCTGGACGGCTCACATATTAAGATGATCAAATTCTATATCGTGGGCTTTATTGCCTTTATCGGGCTGACATTCGTGGATTATCGCCTGCTTGTAAAATATGCGTTATATGTGTACATCACGGGGATTGGCATTCTGATTCTGGTCAGCTTCGTCGGCACAGAGCAGAACGGTGCACAGGGATGGATCAAGTTCGGCAACAGCTTCAGTCTTCAGCCGGCTGAGCTGTTCAAGCTGATTCTGATTCTGTTCCTGGCAGCTGTGCTTGTACGCAAAAATAAAAATAAGCTGCTGTTCTGGCGTGATGTGGTTCCGCTGGGATTATTCAGTCTCATGCCGTTTGTCATCGTAATCAGCCAGAATGACCTCGGCAATGCGCTCTCGTACATCGTTATTCTGATCGGTCTCCTGTGGATCGGCAATATTAAGTTTACCCATGCGCTGATCGGACTGCTGGTTATAGGCGGCTCTGCGGCTGCCGGAATTATGAGCTATATTCATTATCATGATGAAATTAAGGATTTCCTGGTAGATATCAAGCGTTCGCACTGGATCGAGCGCTTCGACCCGTGGCTGGTGCCGGATAAGGCGACGGCCAAGGCGATCTACCATACGAAGAACGCCAAAATGGCCATCGCCTCCGGCGGAATGAGCGGTGAAGGCTACATGACGGGCAGCTCGGTGCAGACCGACCGTGTACCATACACCTATTCGGACTCCATTTTTGTGCAGATTGCGGAGGAATACGGCTTTGTCGGCTCGGCACTGGTGCTGCTGCTGTACTTTATCCTCATTCACCGGATGATACTAATTGCACTGGAGTGCAAGGATAGGGGCGGGCCGTTCCTGATCGTCGGGGTGGTGGCGATGCTGCTGTACCAGATTTTCGAGAATATCGGGGCTTTCCTGGGTCTGATGCCGCTGACCGGGATTACGCTGCCGTTCATCAGCTTCGGGGGAACCTCACTGCTGATCAATATGGCGAGCATAGGACTTGTCATGAGCGTGCGTTTGCATGGACAAGATGTGGAAGAGGATCTGCCAAGTCCTGCACTGTATTCTTCCCCGGCTCCCGCCAAGAGAAGCTGACCGCTTAAGAATAGCTTCATCCACACTGGAATTCTTCGTTTACGAAGGGTTCCGGTATTTTTTTTGCGGCTGGCGTGCTTAGAGGACGGGTGAAGTGGGTCAGCTATGCAGAAATAGAAAATTTGAATAAAAGCTCCCAATTGAATTACAATGGAAATTAGTGGATTGCAGCCTGGGCTGGGTGTAGCGGGCGGATTCCTAATCCGGAGAGGTTGAGGGGTATATCCTTATGTTGCAGAGAATCAAAAGAATAGACGGCAGCATTGTGCTTATTCTGATTGTGCTGATGGGGATCTGTATCTTCTCCATTTACAGCGTGACTCACGGGAGAGACGGCCTGGATGGTATGCATATCACCATGCTGCAGTATTATGCGCTGGGTTTTATCGCTTTTATCCTGATCTCCCTGTTCGATTACCGCTTGCTGGTGCGGTATGGACTCTATATTTACATTGCCGGAATCGGTATTCTGCTGTCGGTCAGCTTCATCGGCAAGGTGAAGAACGGTGCCCAGGGCTGGATCGGTATTGGAGATTTAAGTATTCAGCCGGCGGAGCTGTTCAAGCTGATTCTGATTATTTTTCTGACCACCATGCTTGTCCGCAAAAAAAGAAATCCGCTGCGCTTCTGGCGGGATGTCGTGCCGCTTAGCCTAATCGCGTTAATGCCGTTCGCGCTGGTTATTCTCCAGAATGATCTGGGCAATGCGCTCAGTTATATCGTGATTCTGCTTGGGCTTTTGTGGATCGGGAATCTTAAATTCTCCCATGCTCTGATTGGGATGATTATTGCGGGCGGAATGATTCTGGGCTTCGTTCTGAGCTATATTCACTATCATGAGCAGATGGTTCATTTCATCGAAAAGGGTCTGGGCAAGGAACATTTCATCAAACGGTTTGATCCTTGGCTGGTACCTGAGCTGGCCAGCAGCACTGCGAGCTATCAGACCAAAAATGCCCAGACGGCAATTGGTTCCGGCGGGCTGGATGGAGAAGGTTATTTGCAGGGCAGCTCGGTACAAAGCAACCGTGTGCCGTATCTGTATTCGGAATCGATTTTTGTGCAGATTGGGGAAGAATTCGGCTTCCTGGGCGCAGCGGCGCTGCTGATGCTCTTTTTTATCCTGATCCACAGATTAATTGTGATTGCCTTGGAATGCAGGGACCGCGGCGGGCCGCTGCTGATTGTCGGGATCGTGGCAATGCTGCTGTATCAGATTCTGGAGAATATCGGAGCGATGACCGGACTGATGCCGCTGACCGGTATTACCCTGCCGTTCATTAGCTACGGCGGGACCTCGCTGCTGATTAATATGGCCTGTATGGGGATTGCGATGAGTGTGAGGCTCTACGGGCAGGATGTGGAGGAAGATCTCCCGCTGCCGCTAAAATCATAGATTACTAGGTTTGCAGTCTCTCATTCCTGGACATACTGGGAACATAAGAGTTTCAGAGGGAGAGGGGCTGCAGAAGATGGATGATTATAAGCTGGAACAAGGGGATTCCTTGCGGATTACCTTTAAGTATACTGCCATTTTAATTTGTTTTTTTATGATTCTGATGATGGCCTGGGAAGGGCAAAAAAGCGATGCCGCCGTAGCGGAGGTATCCATCCCGCAGGAGTCGATCCGTTTGCGTATTCTGGCGAATTCGGACGGCACCGGGGATCAGCTGGTCAAGCGCCAGATTCGTGACCGGATAGTGGAACAGATCAATCAGTGGGTGGCCGGGCTGGAAGATCCGCAGAGTCTGGAGCAGGCCCGCGCCCTGATCCGTAATCATCTGCCGGAGCTGAATGAGCTGGTGGGCAGAGAGCTGGCACAGCGCGGGATTGAATACGGCTATCAGGTGGAGCTGGGCACGGTTCCTTTTCCGACCAAAATGTATGGCGGTCGGGTCTACCCTGCCGGAGAATACGAGGCTGTACGGGTCACGCTTGGAGCAGGCAAAGGGCAGAACTGGTGGTGTGTGCTGTTTCCGCCGCTCTGCTTCATCGATGCAGGTACAGGGGATGCTGCGGCTGCGGAACCGGCTGCTGCCAAAACAGGGGCTAAGGATGCGGCTAAGGTCTCGGCCAAGGCTTCGGGAGACGGGGCGAAGGTGAAGGCTGCGGATGGAACAGCGCAAGGGGCAGTATCCAGTCTCTCGGATTCTGCTAACAAGGAAGCAAACACGGGTGGTGCTGCTGAGGCACCGAAGGTGAAGTTCTTCGTATGGGAGCTCTTGAAGAATATCTGGAGCTGGATCTGCGGGCTGTTCGCCTGAATGTCCTGTGAGGCATGGCGTAAGTGTATATTGGATTCTACAGTTTTTGCGTCGGATATGGTACGATGATTGCAGCACTTGAGCAGAAGCGGCTCCACCTGGTGGGGCCGTTTTTGGCGTAATAATTCAATCAGAAAGCTAGTGATGATAGATGACAGAAGATAAGCATTCACCGTTCGCGGCCCAGCGCCGCAGCGGTCATATAGAGTCTACTCTGTACTGGAGCCTTGCTTCCGGCAATGAGGGAACGGATGGAGGATCGGGGAGTTCCGCCGGGTTGCCGGTGAGCGGGAGTGACCTGGGCATGATCTCGGAAGCGGCAGCGCTGCTGCGGAGCGGGGAGACGGTGGCCTTTCCGACGGAGACGGTGTACGGACTGGGCGCAGATGCGCGGAATACCGCAGCGGTAGAAGCGGTCTTCACAGCCAAAGGCCGTCCCTCGGATAACCCGCTGATCGTGCATATTGCCCGGCGGGAGGATCTCGATCGCCTGGTGACGGAGGTGCATCCGGTGGCCTCGGCGCTGATCGGCGCCTTCTGGCCCGGCCCGCTGACGCTGGTGCTGCCGGTCCGTCCCGGCGTCCTCTCGCCGCTGGTGACGGCGGGCCTGGATACGGTTGGCGTGCGCATGCCGGATCATCCGGTCGCGCTGGCGCTGCTGCGCGCGGCAGATTGTCCGGTTGCTGCGCCCAGTGCCAACCGCTCCGGGCGGCCGAGTCCGACGCTGGCCGCCCACGTGCTGGAAGACCTCGCCGGATATATCGGCGGGGTTCTGGACGGCGGTGCGGCCGGGGTCGGCCTGGAGTCGACCGTGGTGCAGGTGCAGCCGGACGGGACGGTAGCCGTGCTCCGTCCCGGGGGCATCACCGCCGAGCAGCTCGCGGCGGTGACCGGCACTGAAGCGGCCGCAGCGAAGCCGGCCGCAGGCAGCAGCCCGGCGCCGCGCGCGCCGGGCATGAAGTACACGCACTATGCCCCGCGCGGCGCGCTTGGCATAGTACGCGGCTCCTCCGCGCAGCGCGTGGCGGAGACCGCCGCAGGGCTGCTGCAGGCGGCGCAGCGGGCGGGCGAGACCACGGGCCTGCTTCTCTTCGAGGAGCATAGGGCCCTGTATCCCGCCGACCCGGCCGCCTGCGTAGTGTCTCTCGGCTCGCTGTCCTCGCCGGAGGAGGCGGCCCGCTTCCTGTATGCCGCCTTGCGGCGGTTTGATGAAGCGGGGGCCACGTACATTCTGGCCGAGGCCTGCCCGGTCACGGGCCTCGGCGCAGCCATCATGAACCGGCTGATGAAAGCCGCCGGAGAATCGGTGATCGACGCCGGAGAATCGGTGATCGACGCCGGTTAGCAGGCTGCTGTTAGCATGAACCGTGTCCGTTCCCACCTCCCATCCACCTCACAGTCATGAATACCATCTTGTCCGCATATCGTTGTTGTACAAGAACTTACGGACTCAGGGTGGAGGGTTATTCATGGGCTTGGGCGGAATACATGAGGGCTGGGGCCAGTTAGTAACAATAGCTATTATGGCAGTTGCGCTGGGGATGGATGCGTTCTCGCTGGGCGTGGGCATCGGGATGAGGGGCATCCGTCTGCTGCATGTGCTGCAGCTTAGCCTGCTGATAGCTTTTTTTCATGTGCTGATGCCGCTGCTGGGCTTGTTCACAGGCAGCTATGTCGGCCATTTGCTGGGACAGGTTACCACGTATGCCGCCGGAGCCCTGCTGGTTATGCTGGGCGGACATATGGTGTTTAATTCCTTCCGTCAGGATAACGGCAGCAGCCGGCAGATGGATCACCGGACGATCTGGGGGATGCTGCTGATCTCACTCAGTGTAAGTGTGGATTCTTTCTCGGTGGGGGTTTCACTCGGGATGTTTGTGAATAGTATTATTCTAACCGTGCTGGCCTTCGGGGCCTGCGGCGGTGTCATGTCGATTACGGGGCTGCTGCTGGGCCGGAGGGTAAGCCGCGGACTCGGAGAATACGGGGAAGCGCTGGGCGGAGCGATTCTCCTAGCGTTTGGCTTGATGTTCATCTTTTGATACAATAACGGCAATACCCATAATTTTTAAGCTGTACTGAGCCGAAATTATAATGTTTACCGGAGGTGGAAAGGTTGCTGCATATTTTATTTGTCTGCACAGGTAATACCTGCCGTAGTCCCATGGCCGAAGGGCTTCTGCGGAAGCTTGCGAAGGAGCGGGGCATTCATGTGGAGGTGCGGTCTGCCGGAGTTTCTGCTGTCCCGGGTACTTCCATATCCAGACATGCTGGCGGCATTCTGCAGGATGAAGGGATTCAGGACCGCATCGTATCCTCACAGCTGGACGGGGAGGCAGTGGCCTGGGCCGATCTGATCCTTACCCTGACAGGAGCACATAAGCGGCACTTGCTGCAGTATTTTCCTAACGCGGTTACCAAGACCCATACCCTTAAAGAGTATGTCCAGACGCAGGAATCCGTGAATGCCGATATCCGGGAGCTGGACAGCTTGTATGCGGAGGCGGAGCTGAATCTGGCCCTGGGCACCGAGCCGGATGCAGCGGCTATGCAGCGGATGATTGAGATCCGCCAGCGTATTCCCAGCTTCGATATCAGTGATCCGTTCGGCGGCTCGCGTGAAGATTACGAGCTGACGGCTGCCGAGATCCGCACGGCGCTGTACGGTCTGCTCGATAAGCTCGAATCACTGAGACGGCTTTGAAGTGGTTGATTTTTTGCTGACTATCCCTTAAGATGTAATAAATATGATCCGGTTCCGGTGTAACTGGCGACAAGTGTGGATGAAACCACGATGGAGCACCTGGAATAAACGGCCGGTCGCCTGGGCAAAAGAGCACATCCGCAGTTCAACCTGCGGACTGCTCTTTTTTGTTTAAAAGTTGCATCTCCATGGAAATCAGAAACGGTTGAAGGGGGCGCTAAGATGGAGGAAGTCCTGAAGAAGAAGTCAGGGGATGACCGCTTATCCGGTATGCCGGCTGCAGAGCAGCAGCTAACGGGCGGCGGGGAGCTTTCTTTGGCCGCTGCCACTGCTGCGGTAACGCGTGAACTTGCAGTAGCGGGCAAGCTTGGTCCGGGGAAGATACTGGTCGTCGGAGCCAGCACAAGCGAAGTGGCGGGGAAGCGGATTGGGACAGGCGGTGCGCTGGAGGTTGCGCGGCAGCTGCTGGAGGGGATTACGCAGATTGCGGATGAATTTGGTTTTCGCCCGGTCTACCAGTGCTGTGAGCATTTGAACCGTTCGTTGGTGACGGAACGCACTCTGCTGGAATCGCTTGGCCTTAGAGAGGTGTCAGCCGTGCCCATTCCGGGAGCCGGAGGCTCCATGGCTGCTGCGGCCTACCAGTCCATGACAGATCCGGTGCTGGCAGAGACCATTGAAGCACATGCCGGTATTGATATCGGGGAGACCCTGATTGGTATGCATCTGCGCCGGATTGCCGTCCCTTACCGGCCAAGCCTGCGATATATCGGGGCTGCCCGGGTAAATGCCGCGTGGAGCAGGCCGCCGCTGATCGGCGGGGAGCGTGCCGTGTACCGCACGCCCGAGACTAGCGGTTCTGCGAATTGTGACTGAAGTAAGAGGGTTTAGCTAACGGTTTTTCTAAAGATAAGAATTATATGCTTCGCGCTATAATTATCCTTATCTTTCTCGCTGAAACGGTACCATCCTTAAAAGGACGGCAATGCCGTTTCCGCTTGTAATACCACATAAATCAGAGTTACAGGGAGGAAATTAGAAACATGGAACAATTGCGTAAGAGTGACCCGGCAGTACTGGAAGCGATGGGTCTCGAACTGAGCCGTCAGCGTGCTAACATTGAACTTATTGCTTCAGAGAATATTGTAAGTGAAGCTGTCATGGAGGCTATGGGCTCCGTGCTTACGAACAAATATGCCGAAGGTTATCCCGGCAAGCGTTACTATGGCGGCTGTGAAGATGTAGATATCGTAGAGAACCTGGCCCGCGACCGTGCCAAGGAGCTGTTCGGTGCTGAGCATGCCAACGTGCAGCCGCATTCCGGCGCACAGGCTAATATGGCTGTATACCTGGCTGCGCTCAAGCCCGGCGATACCGTTCTCGGCATGAATCTGGCGCATGGCGGCCATTTGACCCACGGCAGCCCGGTGAATGCATCGGGAATTTTGTATAACTTTGTGGCTTATGGCGTACAGGAGGATTCCTTCCTGATCGATTATGATGAAGTGCGCAAGGCCGCCTTCAAGCACCGTCCCAAAATGATCGTTGCCGGTGCGAGCGCGTATCCGCGTACGATTGATTTTGCTGCACTCGGTTCGATCGCGAATGATGTAGGTGCCCTGTTCATGGTCGATATGGCCCATATTGCCGGTCTGGTAGCTGCCGGTCTTCACCCGAATCCGGTTCCTCATGCCCACTTCGTCACTACAACTACGCACAAAACCCTGCGCGGTCCGCGCGGCGGGATGATTCTGTGCAGACAGCCATGGGCTGCCGCTATCGATAAAGCGGTCTTCCCTGGTTCCCAGGGCGGACCGCTGATGCATGTGATTGCGTCCAAGGCCGTGTCGTTCGGTGAGGCGCTGCAGCCTTCATTCAAGACTTACGCCGAGAACGTAGTTAAGAATGCCAAGGTACTGGCGGAGACTCTGGTCGGCGAAGGCATTAATATTGTATCCGGCGGAACCGATAACCATCTGATCCTGCTCGATACCCGCAACCTGAACATTACCGGCAAGGATGCTGAGAAGGTGCTCGACTCCATCGGAATTACAGTCAACAAGAACGCGATTCCGTTTGACCCGACCAGCCCGTTCGTCACTAGCGGTATCCGCATCGGGACACCGGCTGTTACGTCGCGCGGAATGGATGAGCAGGCTATGGTAACGATCGGTCAGATTATTGCACAGGTCCTGAAAAACCCGCAGGATGAAGCTAATTTGACCCAGGCGGCAAGCGAGGTAGCGAAGCTGACTGAACAATATCCGATTTACCCTGGATTGCAGTACTAATCCCCATCCCTCTAACATCGCCTTTGCGTGTCCGGTTCCGCCGGATTTACGCAAGGGCTTTTTGTTTGCTGTTACATAATGTTCACAAATAGCTGCTGAGAAAACGCCATGAATTATGTTGAAAACGTAATGAAAGTTCATGGAACTTTCATAAAAACTAGTGAAAGAACTGTGAATAGTATTAAAAGCGCTTAATCGTACAAACTAAGTTTTGTTTTATATCCAGAGAGGTGGCTGTATTCCCTTAAGCTTCCATGAGACGTGAATCTTAAGGAAGCAGTAGGGCTGGCAGATTTGTCTATCTGTAGGTGAAAAGCAGTCCGGGTGATGATATAATAGATAGGATTTAGCCACCCGAGAAGCAGAACGCTTACTTTGGCTATAAATAAGACTTACAATTACCGGAGGGACAACATGGGAAAATTGGTGATTTGCGATCATCCATTGATTCAGCACAAATTGACATTCATTCGCGATGTGCGGACCAACACAAAAGACTTCAGGGAGCATGTCGATGAAGTAGCAACACTTATGGCTTATGAGATTACGCGTGACATTCCGCTGGAGACCATTACGGTGCAGACGCCAGTGGCAGAAACGCAGAGCAAGGTGATTTCGGGAAGAATGCTGGGACTGATTCCGATTCTGCGCGCCGGTCTGGGGATGCTCGAAGGCGTGCTCAAGCTGCTTCCTGCAGCCAAGGTAGGCCATGTAGGCCTGTTCCGTGATCCGGACACCCTGCAGCCGGTGGAGTACTACATTAAGCTTCCTACGGATGTGCAGGAACGCGAGCTGATCGTAATCGATCCTATGCTGGCTACAGGCGGCTCTGCCATTGCAGCGATTACCTCGCTTAAGAACCGCGGCTGCACTCAGATCAAGATGATGAACCTGATTGCTGCTCCGGAAGGCGTTGCTGCTGTACAAGCTGCACATCCGGATGTAGATATCTATGTTGCAGCGCTTGACGATCATTTGAATGAGCACGGGTATATCGTTCCGGGCCTCGGAGATGCCGGGGACAGATTGTACGGAACCAAGTAAGAGCCGCAGATCATAGAACGAATACAACAGACAGCAGTTTTCAGAAGAGAGGGAAGGGCTTATGTCCAAAATTAAAGTAATGACGATTTTCGGAGTGCGCCCCGAGGCAATCAAGATGGCGCCGCTGGTTCTGGAGCTGAACAGACATCCTGAGCAGATTGAATCGATTGTCTGTGTAACGGCGCAGCACCGGGAGCTGCTGGATCAGGTGCTTGAGGTGTTCAAGATTACCCCCGATTATGATCTGGATGTAATGAAGGACCGCCAGACGCTTAACGAGATCACGATCCGGGTGCTCGAAGGCCTGGAGCCGGTGCTCCGCGAAGTGAAGCCGGACCTGGTGCTTGTGCACGGCGATACCCTGACCACTTTCCTGGCCAGCTATGCGTCTTTCCTGCAGCAGATTCAGGTTGGGCATGTGGAAGCAGGTCTTCGGACATGGAACAAGCTTTCGCCTTATCCCGAAGAAATGAACCGTCAGCTGACAGGTGTGCTTGCTGATCTGCATTTTGCTCCGACCCATTGGTCAGCGGGCAACCTGAGACACGAGAACAAAAAAGAATCAAGTATTTATATCACAGGCAATACCGTAACCGATGTGTTTCAATATACCGTACAGCCGGACTACCGGCATCCGGTCCTTGATTTTGCTTCAGGAAAAAGACTTATTTTGATGACGGCGCACCGCAGAGAATCCCAAGGCGAACCGCACCGTCATATTTTCCGTGCAGTCAAAAGAATCGCTGATGAATTTGAAGATGTAGCCATTGTGTATCCCGTACACCCGAGTCCCGCAGTAAAGGAACCGGCGCATGAGATCCTCGGCGGACACCCTAGAATCAAGCTGATTGATCCGCTGGATGTCGTTGACCTGCATAACTTTTATCCGCATACCCACCTGATATTGACTGATTCCGGCGGCCTGCAGGAGGAAGCTCCCTCCTTTGGAGTTCCTGTGCTTGTGCTGCGTGATACAACCGAGCGCCCGGAAGGGATCGAGGCCGGAACACTGGAGCTTGTGGGAACGGACGAGGAGAAGGTGTATCAACGGACACATGCTCTTTTGACCGATCAGAACCTCTATCAGTCGATGAGCCGGGCCGCCAACCCGTATGGAGACGGCAAAGCCTCCGAGAGGATTGTCAATGCGATTTTGCACCATTTCGGAGCTGTTGATGAACGTCCGGAAGAATTTCACACAATGTTCACAAATAATAAAATAGGGCAAGACAACTAATATACTAAGGTTAATAAAAGCAGCATACAGTTAAACTGTACGGTTTATATGGTTTTGGTGTGTTTTGCTGTGATTATTTTCATATTTTCATGCGATTTTGGGCAATTTTCTGTGAATTGACAAAGAGTCTGGATATTCAGTAAAATTAGTTGGGATTGTAGCCTATGAAGGAACCAAAGAATGAGCCTGGACTGGGGCGCACAGCTCTAGTACTCGGGGGTGCGGGCAGCTTGCTCGCCGCTTACATTGTAATAGGCTTTTTTGTGGCAAAGTGGCTGCGTAATCTGATGGACGGACCTGCCTTTTGGCTGGCTATCGGAACAATTACCGGGTTGATTCTCGGAGTTGTGAATGTTGCTCTGCTAATCAAAAATTTTTTGGGGGAGCAAAATGGATAATATGACTCCCGTAATCAATATCGTCACCAGGGTGACAGTAATCATTATGGCGGGATTGGTAATGGGGTGGGCTCTCCATCATGAGACCCGTGCAGTTACTCTGGGTATGGCACTCGGCTTGCTGGCAGGACTGGTTAACTTCCGTTATCTTGCCCTCAAGGTCAGAAGAGTGACAGCGGCAGTGGCGAAGCAAGGGAAAAGCTCCTTCAGCCTTGGTTTTGCTACAAGAATCAGCTTTGCAATTCTGGTGACCATGTTCTCAGTCAAATATGAGCATTTCTCGCTGGAGGCAACGATTATCGGCCTGTTCATCCCCCAGCTTCTGGCTATTCCCGTGGGGATATATCTAGGAATCAAGAATAAGCTGTAGCCATATTAAAGAGAAAGGGGGATGATACTATGCACGAAATGCCTTTAATCTATGTTGGCGGAATACCGATTGACCTGTCTGCTGTGCTGATGCTGGTAATCAGCTCGGTGATAGTGTTCGTACTGGTCATGCTGTCCGTCCGCAACCTGTCGGTTGAGAATCCGTCCAAGCTCCAGAATTTCATGGAATGGGTGGTCGAATTTGTACAGGGACTAATCAGCAGCGCCATGGATCTGAAGAAGGGAAAACCTTACATATCACTGGGGTTGACGCTGATACTGTTTATCTTCGTCTCCAATCTCCTTGGTCTGCCGTTTTCCGTCATTACAGAAGCCGATGGTCCAGTTACAGTCTTCGGACATGTTATCGAAGCAACCAAGAACCTGGCCGATGGCGCGCATGCTGAGATTCTGTGGTACAAATCGCCGACTGCAGACATCAACGTAACCGCAGGACTTGCGATTGTTGTGTTTGTACTCATGAACTACTTAGGCATCAAATTGAACGGCAAGCATTATTTCAAGCATTATATTGAGCCGTTTCCAATTTTCCTGCCGCTGAACATCATTGAGAACCTGGCGAAGCCGGTGGCGCTAGCCATTCGTCTATTCGCTAACATTTTTGCCGGCGAGGTTTTGATTACCGTAATTCTGAAGCTGGGACTGTTCAGTATTCCGTTCTTGGCCATCTGGCAAGGCTTCAGTATCTTTGTCGGGGCACTTCAGGCCTTTATCTTTACGATTCTGACGATGGTTTACATCGCACAGATGACGATCCACGAGGAAGAAGCGCATTAATAAGCTGCCGTGAGGATAGCGGCAGGTGCCGGAATACTTCGCGGGAGATTTTATATTATTAAGTCATTACAAAAAGAACCGAAATTAAAGGAGGATATTTACAAATGGAATTTTTAGCAGCAGCAATCGCGGTTGGTTTGGGCGCACTCGGCGCAGGTCTGGGTAACGGTATGATCGTCAGCAAGACGGTGGAATCTATCGCCCGTCAGCCGGAAGCACGTAACGCACTGCAGACAACAATGTTTATCGGTGTAGGTATCGTGGAAGTTATTCCTTTGGCCGCTACAGTTATCGCGTTCCTGATCATGTTTACTTAATAAACCGTTTTTACGGTTTGGCGGGGAGGGCAAGTGCCATCCGCGCCTTACTTTTGTATATGTCCGCAAGCCGCGGTAACGGAAGGGAGTGACCTCAGTGGATATCATTTGGACAAATATAGTGTTTTCTATTGCTGCTTTTATAATTCTATACTTCCTGCTCAGCAAATTTGCCTTCAGCAAGCTGTTCGGAATTATGGAGAAGCGCCGTGAAATGGTGCTGCAGCAAATGGATGAAGCAGCCAAGACCAGAGAGCAGGCGGTCGCTTATGTAGAAGAGCAGAAGCAGGCTCTGCAGCAGGCGCGCCAAGAGGCACAGGCTATCATTCAGCAGTCCCAGGCTACCAGCAACAACCAGGTTGATAAAATTCTCGAGCAGGCCCACGTGGAAGCGAGCCGTCTGAAAGACGAAGCGGTACGTGACATTGAGAACGAGAAGAACAAAGCGGTCGAAGCACTGCGCAGCGAGCTGGGTACAGCCTCGGTCCGCATTGCCTCGAAGCTGCTTGAGAAGGAAGTTGCAGCTGACGGCGAGCAGGAACAGCTTGTTGATCAATACCTCAAAGAGGTAGGAGGCCGATCATGAGCCGCGATACGGTAGTTGCCGGGCGCTATGCCAAAGCCTTGTACGGTGCAGCATTCGATGAAGGCATTACGCTTCAAGTGGAGGAACAGCTCAAATTAGTCGTCGAAGTGCTTCATAACGATGTTGAGGTGAAACGGTTTATCCTCGCACCCCGCATCTCGCAATCCGACAAGCTGAATGTGCTGCGCGGGACACTTCAAGGTAAAGTCTCGGAAGCGGTCATGAACACGGTACAATTATTGGTAGAGCGTGGCAGAACCGATATTTTCGAAGAGTTGCTTGCCAAGTATATCAAGATTGAAGGGGATGCTCTTGGCATTGGCTACGCTACTGTCTATTCCGCTTATTCCCTGAATCAAGCTGAACAGGATAGTGTTGCGGCTGAATTCAGCCAGCTTACTGGCCGTAAGATTCGTGTAACCAATGTAGTGGATAGAAGCCTGCTCGGCGGACTGAAGGTCCTAATCGGCGATACGCTGTATGATGGAAGTCTGGCTGGTAAGCTTACGCGTCTTGAGAAATCCTTTAATGATAAGCAAAGAAGATAGGGGTGAGGATATTGGGCATCAGACCTGAAGAGATCAGCACTTTGATCAAAAGTCAAATTGAGCAATATAAAGCCGATATCGAAGTGGCCGAAATTGGCACCGTCATTCAAGTCGGCGACGGTATCGCCCGTGTCTACGGTCTGGAAAACGCAATGGCAGGGGAACTGCTGGAGTTCTCCAACGGGGTAGTGGGCATGGCACTTAACCTGGAAGAAAGCAACGTCGGTGTTGTTATTCTGGGGGAATACAAAGAGATTCGCGAAGGCGATCAGGTCAAACGTACTGGCCAGATCATGCAGGTTCCGGTTGGCGAAGCCATGCTGGGCCGCGTAGTCAATGCACTGGGTCAGCCGCTTGACGGCAAAGGTCCAATCGCTACTACAGAATTCCGTCCGGTTGAACATAACGCGCCGGGGGTTATCGACCGTAAGTCGGTACACGAACCGATGCAGACCGGTCTAAAGGCAATCGATGCCATGGTGCCAATCGGCCGTGGACAACGCGAGCTGATCATTGGTGACCGTCAGACAGGTAAGACAGCGATTGCTATTGATGCGATCATCAACCAGAAGGGCAACGGGATGAAATGTATCTATGTTGCTATCGGACAAAAACAATCTACTGTAGCACAGGTAGTTGAAACCCTCCGCCGTCATGGCGCGCTGGATTACACTATCGTTGTAACCGCGTCGGCTTCCGAGCCTTCTCCGCTGCTCTATATTGCTCCGTACGCAGGCTGCGCAATGGGCGAATACTTCATGTATAAAGGCGAGCATGTGCTTGTCATTTATGATGACCTTTCCAAGCAAGCTTCGGCTTACCGCGAATTGTCCTTGCTGCTCCGCCGTCCACCGGGCCGGGAAGCTTTCCCTGGTGACGTATTCTACTTGCACTCCCGTCTGCTGGAACGTGCGGCCAAGCTTAGCGATGCGCTTGGTGGAGGTTCATTAACCGCCCTGCCATTCATCGAAACACAGGCTTCTGACGTATCGGCTTACATTCCAACGAACGTAATTTCGATCACAGACGGCCAAATCTTCCTTGAATCCGATCTGTTCAACTCCGGGCAGCGTCCGGCGATCAACGTTGGTATCTCCGTATCCCGTGTAGGGGGTTCCGCACAGATCAAAGCCATGAAGAAGGTCGCCGGTTCCCTGCGTCTGGATCTGGCTCAATACCGTGAGCTTCAGGCTTTCTCCCAGTTCGGCTCCGATCTGGACAAATCAACACAGGCCCGTCTGAACCGCGGTGCACGTATGATGGAGATTCTGAAACAGGGCGTGAACCAGCCGCTTGGCGTTGAGCATCAAGTGGTTAGTCTGTACACCGCCGTCAAAGGACATCTGGATGATATTCCTGTCAAGGACGTTAAGCGTTTCGAGAAGGAATTCCTGGCCTTTATCGACAGCAGTGCAACTGAAATCCTCAAATCCATCACGGATACCAAGGATCTGACAGCAGACAACGAGACAGCGCTCAAGGATGCCATTGAGAAATTCAAAAGAGGCTTTGCTACAAGCTAATATATAGAGATTACCGTTTATGCTTACGAAGTTAGCTTTGGTACGTCAAAGCTCGGCTTATGCTTACGAAGTTAGCTTTGACATACGTCAAAGCTCTAAGGTGGTGAAATCATGGCAAGAAGCATGCGCGATATTAAACGTCAAATTAAGAGCGTTCAGAACACCAGACAGATCACCAAAGCGATGGAGATGGTCGCTGCGTCCAAGCTGCGCAAGGCGCAGGAGAAGGCAGAAGCAGCCCGTCCATATTCAGAGAAGCTTAAAGAGGTCGTCTCGAGTATTGCTGCCGGTACGCAGGATCTCCAGCACCCGATGCTGGTCAGCCGGCCTGTCAAAAAAACAGGTTATTTGATCATCACCTCGGACAGAGGTCTTGCCGGCGGCTACAATGCGAACATTCTGCGTAAAGTAACGATGCTGATCGCAGAACGCCATAAGTCCAAGGATGAGTATGCGCTGTTTGTGATCGGGCGCAAAGGCCGTGACTTTTTGCGGCGCCGTGAGTATCCCATTGTAGAAGAAATCACCGAGCTGTCCGATACCCCGAAATTTGCCGACATCAAGTCGATTGCTTATTCGGCGGTTAACCAGTTCGAGACAGGTGTCTATGATGAGATCTACATTTGCTACAACCAGTTTGTCAATGCGATCAGCCAGATTCCGACTGTAGACAGACTTCTGCCTATGGAAGGTGTTGGGGAAGGCGGGCATCACGGAGCAGCAGCCGCTTATGAGTACGAGCCTTCACCTGAAGGCGTACTGGAGGTTCTGCTTCCTAAATACGCCGAAACTTTAATCTATGGTGCTCTTCTGAACGGCAAGGCCAGTGAGCTGGGAGCCAAAATGACAGCCATGGGCAGTGCAACGAAGAACGCATCAAAAATGATCGGAGAACTTAGACTTACGTACAACCGTGCCCGTCAGGCGGCCATTACGCAAGAAATTACCGAGATCGTGGCTGGTGCGAACGCGCAGTCTTAATATGAGTGGGCTTAAGGTCCATATGTAACAGCTTTCGAGGAGGGAAATGAAGATGAACAAAGGACGCGTTGTGAGCATTATGGGTCCGGTTGTCGATATTGAATTTGAACGCGGCCAGTTGCCCCAGATATTCAATGCCATCAAAATTGTTGCGAGCCTCAGCGATGGCCGCAACATGGATCTGACTCTTGAAGTTTCCAATCATCTTGGAGATAACTTGGTGCGCTGTATCGCCATGTCCTCTACAGATGGACTGGTTCGCGGGATTGATGCTATTGACCAGGGAGCGCCGATCTCGGTTCCTGTTGGTGAAGCAACACTTGGCCGCGTATTTAACGTACTTGGTAATCCAATCGATAACGGTGCTGAAGTGGTAGCTGCAAGAAACCCGATTCACCGTCTGGCTCCTACCTTTGATGAGTTGTCTACTCAGGCAGAGGTTCTGGAAACCGGAATTAAGGTAATCGACTTGCTGGCCCCTTATGCCAAGGGCGGTAAAATCGGCCTGTTCGGCGGTGCCGGCGTTGGTAAAACAGTAACCATCCAGGAATTGATCAACAACATCGCACAGGAGCACGGCGGGATTTCCGTCTTCGCAGGCGTTGGCGAGCGGACACGTGAAGGGAATGACCTCTATCACGAAATGACCGATTCCGGCGTTATCAAGAAAACGGCGATGGTCTTCGGACAAATGAATGAGCCTCCAGGCGCGCGTCTGCGCGTAGCACTGACTGGTCTGACTATGGCGGAATATTTCCGTGATGTGGAAGGCCGCGATACGCTGCTCTTTATCGATAACATCTTCCGGTTCACCCAGGCGGGTTCCGAAGTATCGGCTCTTCTCGGCCGTATGCCGTCTGCGGTAGGTTACCAGCCTACACTGGCTACAGAAATGGGCCAATTGCAAGAGCGGATTACGTCCACGAAGAAAGGCTCCGTTACTTCCATTCAGGCGATCTACGTACCTGCGGATGACTATACTGACCCTGCACCGGCTACGGCGTTTGCCCACTTGGATGCAACGACCAACCTGGAGCGTAAAATTTCCGAAAAAGGGATCTTCCCTGCGGTTGACCCGCTGGCTTCCAGCTCGCGGATGCTGGCACCGGAAATCGTCGGCGAAGAGCACTATAACGTGGCACAAGGCGTTAAGCAGCTGCTGCAGCGTTATACCGAGCTTCAGGATATCATTGCCATCCTGGGTATGGATGAGCTGAGTGAAGAGGATAAGGTGATTGTATCCCGCGCCCGTAAGGTTGAGCGCTTCCTGTCCCAGCCGTTCCACGTAGCAGAGCAGTTCACTGGCTTCAAAGGCAAATACGTGCCGATCAAAGAAACCGTGCGCAGCTTCAAGGAGATCCTCGAAGGCAAGCATGATGATCTTCCGGAAGTAGCGTTCCTGTTCGTAGGCACGATTGAAGAAGCGGTGGAAAAAGCGAAAACGTTGTAACCCTAAGCATACTTATGCTGGGGATCGGGCTTTATTCTGTAAAGCTTTGAGGAGGAATGGAAGTGAATACCTTTTTGCTCGAAATAGTTACTCCGGAGCATCTGGTCTACTCCAAGCAAGTGAACAGCCTGACGGTACGCGGCGTGAATGGTGAACTGGGGATTCTGCCGGGACATATTCCGCTCGTCACCCCGCTTCAGGTTGCTCCGCTTAGCGTTAAGGCGGACGGCGTTACAGTCTCCATCGCTGTGCATGGCGGGTTCGTTGAAGTGCACAAAGATAAGGTAACGGTGCTGGCTGAAAGTGCTGAGCTGCCCCGGGATATTGATGTGGAGCGTGCTGAAGCGGCTAAGGAGCGGGCTGAGCGCCGCCTCAAGCTGCAAAGCAAGCAGGATGAGATTGATCACCGCCGTGCGGAGCTGGCGTTGCAGCGTGCTGTAACGCGGATCAAAGTTTCGACCGGTAAAGGACAACAGTAGCAGATAAGCGGTCAAGCCCAGGGCTTGACTGCTTTTTTTGCTTCAATAAATCTAGCAAAGTATGAACATATCGTAATCAGATGTGCCTGTAAAAGCCGAATTGTTTAAAATTTCGTAAAAGTACTGGATTCTTTTCCCCTGCACAAGTATGATATAAGAGTCGATTTCCGAGTACCTAACACAGGGGGCTAATATGAACACACGTTTATCCGCTGAGTTGTCGGGTGCGGTCGGCACCAGCAATATGATTTCGATGATTGTCTCTTTGATCTGTGTGGCAATATCCTGGTGGGCACTTCAGAACCTTAAGCTGGATTTGGTCATAAGATATCCCAAGAGCCCACAGGGCAGACTGCTGCACCTGTTGCTTGCGATTGTCCTGGGTCACTTCGTGGCCGGGTTCCTGCTTGACTACCTGGGCTGGAGCGGACTTACCCTGCGGATGTTTTAACGGCAACAGCTTTGGTTATATCTGTATAGGCCAACGCAGTGAAAAAAGTGTCGAATAATAAGGTTTTATTATGTCAACACTGAATTTAAGCAAGGAATCTGCACCTAAGACGCAATGACGGAATATTCAATATCTTAACAGATGAATTTTAACCTTAAAATTAATATCAGAAATAATGGACGCGGAGGGAAACCGAAATGAGCAAATTTATCGTCCGCGGTGGCAACAGATTGACCGGGAGCGTGAAAGTTAGCGGCGCAAAAAATTCCGTACTACCGATCATAGCCGCCTCTCTATTGGCAGAAGAAGGAGTTAGCGTCATTGTGGACGCACCTCCGTTAGACGATGTAATGACGATTAACAAGGTATTGGAATCTCTGGGTGCAGGTATTACATACCAGAACGATGTGATTGAAGTAGATGCGACCAATATTACCTCCTGTGAAGCGCCATATGAATGGGTACGCAAAATGCGGGCTTCTTTCCTGGTTATGGGCCCACTCCTGTCCCGTATGGGGCATACACGTATTTCCCTGCCTGGCGGTTGTGCCATTGGAACAAGGCCGATTGACCAGCATTTGAAGGGTTTTGAAGCGCTCGGCGCCGAGATTAGTCTGGGCCAGGGCTACATTGATGCGAAAAGTAACGGTCGACTGCGCGGAGCCAAGATCTATCTGGATGTGGCCAGCGTAGGTGCAACCGAAAATATAATGATGGCAGCGGCACTTGCCGAAGGCACCACAGTGATTGAGAACGCGGCGAAGGAACCTGAGATTGTTGACCTTGCCAATTACCTGAACGGTATGGGCGGCATTGTGCGCGGAGCCGGAACCGGAGTGATCCGGATTGAAGGCGTGGAGCGTATGCACGGCGTAAGACATCATGTTATCCCTGACCGGATCGAGGCTGGAACCTACATGGCGGCAGCAGCGATTACAGGCGGCGATGTGTATGTTGAGGGAGCTATTGCCGACCATCTGGGTCCGGTGATTGCCAAGATGGAGGAAATGGGCGTTACGATTATCCCGGATGAGAACGGAGTCCGTGTCATCAGCGATAAGCCGCTGAAGGCTGTCGATCTCAAGACATTACCTTACCCGGGATTCCCGACAGATATGCAGTCACAGATGATGGCGCTGCTGCTCCGCTCGGAAGGAACCAGCGTAGTGACAGAGACCGTCTTCGAGAACCGGTTCATGCATGTGGATGAATTCCACAACATGAACGCGGAGATCAAGATTGAGGGACGCTCTGCGATCGTGACCGGCAATGCCAGTCTGGTCGGCGCTAAGGTATGTGCTACGGACCTGCGTGCAGGGGCTGCGCTTATTTTGGCAGGACTTGTGGCTGAAGGCACTACAGAAGTTAGCGGAACGCATCACATTGACCGCGGATATGTGCACTTGGCTGAGAAGCTGTCTGGACTTGGTGCGGACATATGGCGTATTTCCATGGAAGAGTCGGCTGTTCCTGCTGCGAAGGAAGAAGCGCTTAAGCCTGAACCGGCCAGAAGCGAATCCTCCAAGGCCGAAGAGATCAGACCCCGCTTCCAGATTCAACCGTCTTGGGTATAATAGCTATTCTTAAAAATATTAGGACCAGCCGCTAAGCGGCTGGTCCTTTTTTTTGAAAATATAAGAATTTATTTGTTTCACATGATAACTTATCCTTCTATTTCTTGCTGAAACGGTACCGTCCTTTAAAAAGACGGCAAAGCCGTTTCCACTTGATATAACTTATATGTTTCGGGGGATTCCGCAACTCTCTTTCTCTCAAAATCCCGTTCTAGCAGGTGGCGGAAATTCATATCTATAAGAATCACCGGTGCTTACGGAAGGAGCCATAGAGATGAAAGAGTTAAACAACCTGCGGCGCATCCTGAAGCGTCCGCGCCGCTACGCGCGTGCGCGGCGCGGCGCGCCCCCGCTCCGGCGGCTGGTCCCCGCCGCCTGGCTGGCAGCGCCCCTGCTGGCGGCGCTGCTGCTGCCGCTGGCTGTTGTCCCGCAGCGCGGGGGACAACAGCCGCCGGCGCCCCCGGCCGTGCCGCAGGCCACGGCCGCTCCGGCGCCGCCGGCACCGGCGGCTGCCGCAGAGGCGCCGCAGCCGGAGGTAACCGTCTATTTGTCGCGGAGCGGACAAATCGAGACCCTGCCGCTGGAGGAATACGTCAGCGGCGTACTGGCGGCCGAGATGCCGGCCGAATTTGAGCTCGAAGCGCTCAAAGCGCAGGCCGTAGCGGCCCGCACGTTCATTGCCCGCCGTCTGGTCGCCGGCGACCACAGCGGGGTACCCGTTCCCGAAGCGGATGTGAGCGATACGGTAAGCCATCAGGCTTACGTATCGCAGGCCGTGCTGGAACGGGACTGGGCGTCCGGCAGCAAGCGCGCCGGACTGGCGAAGATCCGCCGCGCGGTCCTGGAGACGCGCGGGACCATCATGACCTATCAGGGGCAGCCGATCACGGCTTCCTTCTTCGCCTCCAGCGGAGGGTATACCGAGAACTCCGAGGAGTATTGGAATGCTGCGGTTCCCTATCTGCGCAGTGTAGCCAGCCCTTGGGAGCTGCAGATTACCCCGAACCTGGCGGTAAGCTACACCTTTAGCAATTCGGAGCTGCGCAGCAAGCTGGGCCTTGGAACCAAGGACCTTCCGGCAGTAGCCAGTCTGGGAGCTTCGGGCAAAGCGCTGCCAGTCTCCTCTCAATCCTCTACCAGCTTGCCAGCGGAGGTACTGTCGCTTACAGCCGGCCACCGGATCAAACAGATCTCTATCGGAGGGACGGTGTTTACCGGGCGGGAAGTGAGAGAGAAGCTGGGGCTGCGCTCGAGCCAGTTCACCTGGAAGCGCCAAGCGGGGAAGGTGCAGATCACCACATATGGTAACGGCCACGGTGTCGGCATGAGCCAGTGGGGGGCGAACGGCATGGCGAAGCAGGGGAAGACGGCCACACAGATTCTCAAACACTACTACAGCGGGGTCTCTTTTACCGGAATCTCAACTCTCCTGAAAAAATAATCTGCAAGATACGTATAAAAGCGAAGCGCCCGGTAACACTGGTTACTGAGGTGATAACCATATGAATGAACAAGACAAAATCAAATCAACCCATGATGAATCTCTCAAAAACAAGCAGGGAGATTCAGGCGCCAAGCCTTCTTCATGGAGCAGACTGTTATCCAAACGGTGGGTATTCCCGGCAGTCTACACGGCGGCAGCGGCACTTATACTAACCTTGGTGTGGGTCTATCAGGATGCCGGCCAGAAGCCGCTGAATCCGGACAACGCCGCGGTAGTATCCCAAGGTGAGGCCGGCAGCAAAACCGGAGCCGTAAACGGTGATCCCGAAGCCCTGGAAGTCGTCGCATCAGCCGAAAGCCTGGTCTGGCCGGTAGCCAGCCCGAGTGAAGTGGAAGTGGTCAAACCGTACTACGATGAGAACGGCACGGAAGAGAATCATATTGCAGCGATGGTGCAGTACAACAATACCTTTGTCACCAACACCGGAATTGATATTGCCCGTGAAGACAACAAGTCGTTTGATGTGAAGGCGGCACTCAGCGGTGAAGTTACCCGAGTGGAAGATGTGGCTGTACTGGGCAAGGTCATCGAGGTTACTTCCCCCGGCGAGCTGAAGACGGTCTATCAGAGTCTTGGCGAAACCAAAGTGAAGCAGGGCGATGAAGTGAAGCAGGGCGATACGCTGGCAACTGCGGGACGCAATGAGATGGAGAAGAGCCTTGGCAACCATGTACACTTTGAAGTGCATGAGGACGGCAAGATTGTGAATCCTTCGGATCTGCTTCCGCAGCGCTAAGCCAAAAAGATCAGCAGGGGGCGAAAGCCTCCTGTTTTTTTTCTGAACATACAACTTGACCTGAAATGGACAGTCCGGCAGGTTCTATTCTGGAAATTAGGCTGTGAAATGCAGTGATTTGGGTTGTCCGAGAAATAAAATGAGCCTTCCGGAGCTTGTCATGTCCTGAAAGCGCGAATATATAGGCCCGCCCCTCATATAATGTACCAAACTATTCACAGTTGGGAGGCGGGAGCGTGCACGATTACATCAAGGAACGTACCATTAAAATCGGACGCTGCATCGTAGAAACCAGGCACACGGTCCGGACCATAGCCAAGGAATTTGGCGTTTCAAAAAGTACGGTGCATAAAGATTTAACCGAACGGCTGCCGGAAATCAATCCGGATCTGGCTGATCAGGTGAAGCACATTCTCGAATATCACAAGTCCATCCGTCATCTTCGGGGGGGAGAAGCCACAAAAATTAAATATAAGAAAACCACAGGCAAGAAGCGTGAGGTTGCCGTAGCCTCAAAGCCATAAGATTTTCGGATTTTCGGGCCGAAATTCAGGTTTAGTCCATTGTGCACACCCCCCAAAGTATGGTATTTTTAAATTTGGTACTATCTAACTAATCTCATTTAAAATAACACTTTGGGGGCTCTTTCATTATGTTTAGCAAGGATATCGGAATCGATCTCGGTACAGCCAACGTGCTCATTCATGTTAAGGGAAGGGGAGTCGTTCTGGATGAACCTTCCGTCGTCACACTTGAAACTGATACGAAGCGAGTCCTTGCGATTGGTGAACAGGCACGCCGGATGGTTGGGCGGACACCTGGAAATATAACGACGATTCGTCCGCTCCGGGACGGTGTAATCGCCGACTTTGCCATTACGGAAATGATGCTCAAATACTTTATTGACAGCGTTGGCGGCCGGACCTGGTATTCACGGCCCCGTATTTTGATTTGTGCTCCCACCAATATTACTTCCGTGGAACAGAAGTCCATCCGTGAGGCAGCGGAGCGCAGCGGGGCCAAGGAAGTGTTTATGGAGGAAGAGCCCAAAGCTGCAGCCATTGGTGCAGGAATGGACATTTATCAACCTAGCGGAAATATGGTCGTCGATATTGGCGGCGGAACGACGGATGTAGCCGTGTTATCCATGGGCGACGTCGTTACCGCCTCTTCCATTAAAATCGCGGGGGACAAGTTCGACGATGCCATTTTAAGATATATCAAACAGAAATATAAGCTCCTGATCGGTGAACGTACTGCAGAGGACATCAAAGTGACCATCGGTTCGGTACGTCCGGGCGGGATGAAGGCAGAGATGGATATCCGCGGGCGTGATATGGTGAGCGGACTTCCCCAGACCCTTACCATTTCCTCCGGCGAGGTGAAGGAAGCATTGTGGGACCCGGTCTCTTCCATTGTGGCTGCGGCCAAGTCGGTGCTGGAGCGTACGCCGCCCGAGCTGTCGGCAGATATCATTGACCGTGGAGTCGTATTGACCGGCGGCGGTGCCCTGCTTAACGGACTCGACGAGCTGCTCTCCGAACAGCTGCATGTTCCGGTCTGGGTGGCTGAGGACCCGATGCACTGCGTAGTTAAGGGCACGGGAATTATGCTCGATCATTTGGACAAGGTGGTTAAGAAAAAGTTCTAGCCTGCCGATAATAAGGAAAACAGCAGATTCCAGGAAGGGACTGACCTCATGCTCAGAGGATTATATACAGCCGCAGCAGGGATGGTAACGCAGCAGCGCAGACATGATACGGCGACGCAGAACATGGTCAATTTAAATACTACGGGGTACAAGCAGGTCGATAGTGTCAGCCACGCCTTTCCCGAGGTGCTGATCACCGCGATGGACGGGGGCGCTGCTAAGCCTGTCGGACGGATCAATACCGGAGTTTTTGCCGAGCAGTCCGTCTCCCAATACCTGCAGGGCGACCTCATTGAGAGCGGCAAAAGTGTAGATTTTGCATTATCTACCGACTTACAGGTCGATGATCCGGACAATCCGGGTATAAGTCTTGCTTTTGACGGCTCCGGTAAACATATCAGTCCGGATGGCGAGGTCACTTACCGGCCGCAGGCGTTCTTTACAGTTCAGGATAATGAAGGCAATAATTTATATACACGTAACGGAAGCTTTACCGTCGCCCCTACAGGGGAAGTGCTTAGCTCCGGCGGATTCAAGGTGCTCGACAGTAACGGCAATCCGCTGAGATTGACAGGGCCCCAGGATAACCTTAAAGTGGACGGGCAGGGTAACCTGATGAATAATCTGACAGGACAGCCTTCGGGCACCCGGATCGGAATCAGTGTCATCACAAGACCGCAGGAGCTGGTGCGTGATGGTAATGGTGTCTTCCACGCTGATGATGCCGAGGCCGCAGACATCCGCTTTTCTAATGGAACCGATAATCTGCAGGTACGGCAGGGGTACCTGGAGAACTCCAATGTGGATGCCACTCAGGTCACTGTGGATATGAATGCTGCTTACCGC
Source organism: Paenibacillus sp. FSL H8-0332 (assembly GCF_037963835.1). Classification (NCBI taxonomy): domain Bacteria; kingdom Bacillati; phylum Bacillota; class Bacilli; order Caryophanales; family Paenibacillaceae; genus Paenibacillus; species Paenibacillus sp. FSL H8-0332. Next base: position 6,577,226 of record NZ_CP150145.1, on the reverse strand, counting down.
GCTTATGAAGCGAATCAGAAAGTGATCCAGTTCTACGACAGCAGCCTGCAGAAGGCCGTGAATGAAGTCGGCAGAGTATAGCCGGGCTGCACGGACCATTGTTCTGACAGTGTAAGCCAGTTTCTTATCAAGCTTGTGGGAGGTTAGACCCGTGAACAACTCGACAATCGGTGCATCTGTCTCTATGGCCAGTCTGCAGCAGCGGCTGGATATTATAGCGGATAACATTGCCAATATGAATACCAATGGCTATAAGAGTAAAGAAGGCTCGTTCGAGGATGTGCTTACCCGTGTGCAGCAGCAATCCAAGGATTATGACCAGACTGGACGCAGCATGCCGCTGGGCTTCAATATCGGCTTCGGGGTGCGTGTGCCTACAGTTACAAGTAATTGGGAGGAAGGTACGCTCCAGGAGACAGGGAAGCCTACGGACTTGGCGCTTCAAGGCAACGGATTGTTCGGCGTTCAGGTGAATGGTGAAACGGCATATACCCGCCAGGGGAATTTCCACTTCACCCCGGATACCGCCAATAAGGACAAGATGGTTCTTGTGGACAATACCGGCAACCCAGTGCTGGGTGCTAACGGCACCCCGCTCACCGTAGGGGCTAATGTAAGTGCTGCTATTGATGAGCGCGGCCAGGTGTGGACCAAGACGGATGAGAAACAGCCGCCGGTCCTGGCAGGCAGCATAATGATTGTAGAGCCGCTCAGCAAGACTGCTTTGCAAGCTGTAGATGGTAACTTCTATGTATTGGCTGATGGTGTGACTGCGCAGCAGGCATTCGTGCCAAGAGCAGCGGGCGCAGCGAAGGATGTAGGCGTGCGTTCAGGCTATCTGGAATCCTCCAACGTGGATCTGAGCCGGGAAATGACGGAGATGATGCAGATTCAGCGTACGTATCAGCTTGCTGCCCGGGCGCTGTCCTCCAGTGACCAGATGCTGGGCCTGGCTAATAACATGCGCGCGTGAGGTGAAGGAATGAGTCGTGAGAAGGTTAAGACTGCACAGAATGCAGAAGAGGAACAGCAGCAGCCGGTGAAGCGGCGCAGGATTAAGGCCTGGTCCATTATCCAGTGGTTCCTGATTCCATTGCTGCTGGTTGCCGCGCTTGGAGGCGGGCTGGTCGTAGGGTATGTGATCCTCGGCAAAAAGGAACTAAGTGATGTGCTCCTGTGGAGCACCTGGAAGCATGTATATGATCTGGTGTTCGCACCTTGAAACGTTATGGTATACCAATATCGGAGGCTCCCTTGTTGTGCAGGGGAGTTTTCTTTTTTATACTGAAAAATGTATAATGATGGCGTGCCCTAAGAGCGCCAAAAAGGGCCCTCTCCGCCATGCTGCCGCGTGCGGTGGAGAAAGCCCCTTATCTCAACCTCCACTGCTGCAGGTGGTGAAGGATAGTTATAGTTTTTGCCGAAGCTGTCCATATTTATGCAGGGCGGCGAAGAATAAAACAAAAGTGCTGCTATAGGCGGAGGTTCATAGACGCGGTTATAACCGAAGGGAGCTTTAATAATCATGCTAAATACCAATCAAATTCAAGAAATAATCCCCCACCGGCCCCCATTTCTGCTGGTGGACAAAATTACTGAAATAGAAATGGGCAAGCGGGCGGTCGGCATCAAAAATGTAACGGTAAATGAGCCGTTTTTCGCCGGACATTTTCCAGGATTTCCGGTCATGCCGGGAGTGCTGATTACGGAAGCTTTGGCTCAGGTGGGTGCTGTGGCTATTCTTGGAGTTGAAGCCAACCGGGGCAAAATCGGTTTTCTGGCCGGGCTTGACGGCTTCCGTTTTCGCGGACAGGTTGTCCCAGGCGATACCCTTGTGCTTGAGGTAGAGATTACCCGGCTTAAAGGCAGCATCGGCAAAGGACAAGCCACCGCCAAGGTGGACGGCAAGACGGTAGCCTCCGGCGAGATTATGTTCGCACTCAGCTAGTTCCTGTTATAAACTTATACATTATAGATGGAGAAGGAGAGATTGACATGACTGGATTAAGCCCGAAGGCGCAGGAGACCCTGACACGTTGGCTGCAGGACCCTTCTGTCGACGAGAACACCAAAGAAGAGCTGAAGGCTCTTGCCGGTGAACCGAAGGAGCTGGAAGAACGATTCTATAGAGATCTTGAATTCGGTACAGGCGGCTTGCGCGGAGTCATCGGGGCAGGCAGTAACCGGATGAACCGTTATACGGTCGGCCGGGCCACTCAGGGCTTCGCTGATTACATTCTGGGGCAGCATACGGGCGCAGGCAGACCCTCGGTGGTCATTGCCCACGATTCCCGGCGCTTCTCGCCGGAATTTACGCTGGAGGCTGCGCTTGTCCTTGCCGGTAACGGCATTGAGACTCATCTGTTCTCTTCCCTCCGCTCCACGCCGCAGCTGTCATTTACCGTCCGCCATCTGAAGGCCTCGGGAGGCATTGTGATCACTGCCAGCCACAATCCGCCTGAATACAACGGATACAAGGTCTACAACGCCCAGGGCGGACAGCTGGTGCCGCATGAAGCAGAGAAGGTTATTGCTAATATTCTGAATGTGGACTCCTTCAATGGGGTGAAGCGCCTGTCTCAGGAGGCTGCTGAGAGCGCTGGCTTGCTGCACTGGCTGGGGGCGGAAGCGGACGAAGCCTTTACGGATACGGTAGCTGCGGTAAGTGTCAGCCGTGAAGAGATCGCTTCTTCGCTGGGCCGCGACTTCTCCATTGTCTATACGCCGCTGCACGGGACAGGCAATCTTCCGGTCCGCCGTGTACTGGAGAAGATCGGCTTCACTCAGGTGCATGTAGTTCCTGAGCAGGAGCAGCCGGATTCCGAATTCTCGACCGTGAAATCACCAAATCCGGAGGAGCGCGAAGCCTTCACTCTGGCGATGAAGCTGGGCGAAGAATTGAATGCAGATCTGCTGATCGGTACAGACCCGGATGCTGACCGTATGGGCGCCGTGGTCCGTGACAATGAAGGCAAATTTGTGGTGCTGTCCGGGAATCAGTCCGGCGCGCTCATGATTCATTATTACCTCAGCCGTTTACAGGAACAAGGGAAGCTGCCGACCAACGGCGCTGTAGTCAAGACTATTGTAACCAGTGAGATGGGCGCTGCTGTAGCCAGCCATTATGGCGCTACGGTATTCAACACCCTGACCGGGTTCAAATATATCGGGGAGAAGATGAACCAGTTCGAGCAGTCCGGCGAGTATACGTATCTGTTCGGATATGAAGAGAGCTACGGCTACCTGGCCGGCAACTATGCCCGTGATAAGGATGCAGTCCTTGCTGCGATGCTGATCGCCGAAGCGGGTGCCTATTACAAGGCCCAGGGCAAGACCCTGTACGATGTGCTGCAAGAGCTGTATGCGCAGTTCGGATACTTCCTGGAGAGCCTGGAATCCCGCACGCTGAAAGGCAAGGATGGAGTGGCCCAGATTCAGGGAATTATGAATGACTGGCGCACCAGCCCGCCGCACGAAATCGCAGGGGCTTCCGTGACGCAGGTGCTGGACTATTCATTGGGACTTGACGGTCTGCCTAAGGAGAACGTGCTGAAGTATTTGCTATCGGACGGCTCGTGGTTCTGCCTGCGTCCTTCCGGCACTGAACCGAAGATCAAAGTGTATTTTGCGGTTGTGGGTGAATCACTGGATAACGCCAAGCACAAGGTTGCTGAATTGACCAGTCAGGTTATGGCACGGGTAGACGGGAAATAATACACAATAAATAACCTCCCTGCGGAAACGGAGCTGCTCCAGATGGAGAGACCTCCGTTTCCGCTTAAATTTGCCGCTGGCAAGAGGAACGGCATCTGTGAGGTACGGCATTCAGCTTTAAAGCGAAAGAGGAGGTACTTTGGTGCAGCAGAAATGGCAACGCTGGAATATAGCATCACGCAAGTGGTTATGGATTATTATGGTGGTTGGTCTGATCAGTGCGCTTCCGGTCGTATATGACCGTCTACAGACAGAGAAGTCTTCCAAAACGGTTGAGTTTGTCTTTGATTACCGCGATCTGGTTGAGGTTGCGAGCTACCGGCAGAATCCGCAGGATTACATCAACGAGCAGCTGGACCGGCTGAAGACTGCCGGTGTTCAGAGTATGGCTATCTACGAGAATACACTGGAGGATTTCCGCAAGGCGCGCCGCCTGATGATCTGGGGAGCGTCTGATATCGCCAATCTTACTGATACTGTGATTCCGGAGAATGAGAACTATACATATGTCCTCTTTACCAGTGCGAAGAACAGTGAAATGCTCTCACCGGTTATCCGCGATGCCTTCAGTAGTCTGGACATCCGGACGGAAGAGTGGAACTACCGCGGACAGCAGGGGCTGATCATCGAGACTCCGCTGGAGAATGCAACGCTCAAGCCGCTGCAGCCGGACCCGATCACGCTGGAAATGCTGCACGATAAGGGCTTCAGCATTGTGCCCCGGCTTGTAGACTCTCTGGCGTACAATCAGGATGCCGTGAAAAAGCTGCTGGACCGTTACGCAGAGCTTGGCGTCAAGCGGATTCTTTTTGAAGGCGAGTCGGTTAAGGGTTACTCCGATGATGCGGATACGGCCAGTCTGACAGCCTTCGCTAATCTCCTGAAGCAGCACGGGATGGGGATTGCAGCTATCGAGAATATTAAAGTTCAACAGAAGGGCTTCTCCAAGCTGGCCTATATGCTGGACTACAACGTGACTCGCCTGTATTCACTCAGTGAGGCGGATTCCAGCCTGAAGACTGAAGTGATTGCAGACCGGTTCGCACTGGGGACGAAAGACCGCAATATCCGCATGATCTATCTGAATACGATTCCCTCGAGAGATACCAAGAAGGCTGCCATTACAGATACGCTGGATAATCTGATTGAGAGTCTCAGCGGACCTGAGGGTGCGGTGGCCAAGATTGAGTCTAATGGCTTCAAGCTTGGACAAGCTACAGCGTTTGATGTGGCCGACTCCTCCTTCCAGCGTTATTTCAAGCTGATTGCAGTGATCGGAGCCGTGGCTATGGTTGCCCTGCTGTTCTCCTACTTCATTCCTTGGCTTACTCTGCCTGTATGGATACTTGGACTGGTAGGTAGCGCCGGGCTGCTGATTCTGAAGCCGACATTATTTGAGCAGGCGCTGGCACTTGCCGTAGCCATAAGTGCGCCTACCTTGGCAATAGTGCTGGCTATCCGCAAAATTAATGAGATGGGCCCGCCTTTACGCGCCAATCCGTTAACCTTTGCCGTAATGAGCCCGCGCCGCCGGCTGACGCACAGTCTGGTCCTGTATGTCAGAACTGCGTTAATTACATTCAGTGCGGTGCCTTTCGTCATTGCACTGCTGAATAATATTACCTACGCCCTGGTACTGGATCAGTTCCGCGGTGTAAGTCTGCTGCATTTGGCCCCGATCGGGCTTACCGCACTGTATGTCCTCTTGTACCGTGGAGAGTTTGCCTTTAACAAGACCGGCAAGCTGCTGCGGACGCCGATAACACTCGCTATGGTCATTGCCGCCGGTGTACTGGGTATCGTAGGAATGTACTATTTAAGCCGGACAGGGAATGCCGGAAGTGTAAGTGGACCGGAGAAGCTCCTGCGCACCTTCCTGGAGAACACCGTCGGGGTAAGACCGCGCAACAAGGAGTTCCTGCTGGCGCATCCGCTCCTGATCCTCGGTGCATTCTTGGCCTATAAATACCGGAGTGCGGCCTTCATCATGATTATTGCAGTCATCGGCCAGCTGTCTATGGTGGATACCTTTGCCCATATTCATTCGCCTGTGCTGATCTCGCTGGTTCGCGGACTTCTTGGTCTGGGACTCGGCCTGATTATCGGTATTATCGCTGTTGGGGTATGGCAGATTGCGGAAGGGTGTTGGAAACGATGGTCACCGCTGCTCAAAAAATTATAATCTCCGGTTTTTACGGCTTCCACAACAGCGGAGACGAAGCTGTTCTGCAGTCCATTCTGAATGCTGTACGCAAGCAGTCCCAGGCCTCGGGATTAACACTGGAGCCTGTGGTATTATCGATTGATCCGGAGTGGACGGCAGCCACATACGGTGTGGAATCCGTCCACCGGATGAAGCTGGGAGAGGTGCGCAGAGCCATATCGGAAAGTGCGGGTCTGATCAGCGGCGGGGGCAGCCTGCTCCAGGATGTAACAAGCAGCAAGACCATTCCGTATTACTTGGGCATCATCAAGCTGGCTCAGTGGATGGGGAAGCCGACATTTATCTATGCCCAGGGGATCGGCCCGGTGAACCGGAAGCTGTTTCATCCGCTGATTAAATCCATTTTCCGTAAATGTGCTTATATCTCCGTGCGGGATGAACAATCCCGCCTGCTGCTTCAGTCTATGGGACTTAACATTGAAGATATAGATGTTGTGCCCGACCCGGTTATGGGTCTGGAATTGCCTGAGGATATGCAGACAGAACAACATGCAGAAGCAGATCCGGTAGCTGGAGATACACCCAATTCCGGGCTGCAAGGTGCGCCCGCTACTGTAGGGGTCTCCGTGCGCTTCTGGGAGCAGTCCCGCCAAGAGCTGGACGCGTTGGCCGAAGGCCTGGTGAAGGCTTCTGCGGAGCAGCCGCTACATGTTCACTTTCTGCCCTTCCATCATTCTGCGGACAATGAGGCTTCCCGCTATGTGATGCAGAAGATGGGCCGGAGAATAGAAGACAATGGGGGATCGGTAACGATCCGTGAAGATGCGCTTCATCCGCTGCAAATGCTGCGGGAGGTGAGCCAGTGCCAGGCGCTTATAGGTATGCGGCTGCACAGCCTTATCTATGCTGCGGGACAGCGTGTCCCGGTAATGGGTGTCTCTTATGATCCGAAGATCGATCATTTTCTTGAACGGGTTGCCTGTAAGCCGGTGGGTAAGACAGATACGCTGGAGGCAGACACGGTGGCTGCCGGGCTTCTGGAGCTGCTGAGGTCAGGAGAGAGCTGGAAGCAGGAGCGGGAGCCACTGATTGCGGCACTGACCCAAGAGGCTGAGACTCCGGCCCGGAGAATCGCCCAATATTTCGGCCATAAAGGATGAGTGACAAGTGAAAGCAGAAAGTACATTACCTACAGTGCCTATTTTTGGCATACGAGTATCTAAGGCGGATATGAAGACCACCGTATCCTATTTGACGGAGGCGGTTCATAAGCGTGAACCTCATCAGGTAATTACTGCCAATCCGATTATGGTCATGGCGGCGCTGGAGAATCCGTCTTATATGGAGATTATGAAATCAGCAGAGCTTGTAGTTCCTGACGGGACTGGAGTGGTCTGGGCAGCGAAATATTGTCATGAGCCTGTAGCAGAGCGTGTAGCGGGTTTTGATCTTTTACATGAATTATTGCACCAAGGCGAAAGCTACAACTGGCGGGTCTATTTGCTCGGTTCAACCCCTGAGGTGATTCGCGAGACGGCTTCCCGGTTACAAACAAGATATCCCGGTATTGTCATCGCTGGATATCATGACGGGTATTTTGGTCCGGCAGAGGATGAACAAATTGTGGGTGGAATCCTTGAAACGAAGCCTGACCTGCTCTTTGTCGCCAGAGGGGCGGACAGTCAGGAGCCATGGATCGCCAAATACAAATCCCGGCTGCAGATCCCGGTGATGATGGGTGTTGGCGGGAGCTTTGATGTGATCTCCGGCAAGAGCCGCCGTGCCCCTGTTGCCTTCCAGAAATTAAGGGCAGAATGGTTATACCGGCTGCTCAAGGAACCCACGCGTTACAAAAGAATGCTTGCGCTGCCGAAATTCGCAGTAAAAGTGGTGCGAGAGAAAGATAAAGTAACAAAAGATAAGTGAAATGAGGATATTTACCGAAAAAATCCGTGTTACCGCCTAAAAACAGTATTGGAATTTGTTTTTGGTTCAGCGTATAATTCAATGCGGTAGAGAAATGGGGGTCGACTTTTCAAATGTTAATCATATACATCGCCGGATTCGTTGTGTGCATGGGGCTTGCACTGCTTTTGACGCCGTTCGTGAAGAAATTCGCCATTAAGATCGGTGCGACAGATGTGCCAAATGCCCGGAAAGTGCATACGAAGATCATGCCCCGCCTTGGCGGACTCGGCATATTTCTGGCGTTTGTGTTAGGCCTGCTTGCCGTATTGCCGTTTATTCCGTATGACTTCACTCCCCGGGAGACTAATTTCATTAAGGCGCTGCTATGCGGCGGAGGTCTGATTGTATTGATCGGCGGTTTGGATGACCGTTTTGAGCTGTCAGCCAAAGTGAAGCTGCTGGGCCAAATTGCCGCTGCCTGTATCGTAGTTTTCGGGTTTGGCATAACGGTTGATTTCGTAAATATTCCTTTTCATAATAGCTATTCTTCCCTAGAGAGCTGGATTGCCATTCCTCTGACGATCTTCTGGATTGTCGGTGTCACGAACGCCGTGAACCTGATCGACGGACTGGACGGGCTTGCAGCAGGCGTATCCGGTATCGCAATTGCTACGATCGCTGTAATGGCCTTCCTAATGGGGAACACCATGGTTGCCCTGCTCTGTCTGCTGCTGCTGGGCAGCATTCTGGGATTCCTGTTCTTCAACTTCCATCCCGCCAAAATCTTCATGGGTGATACGGGCTCGCTGTTCCTAGGCTTCTGCCTGGCGCTGCTAGCACTGCTCGGCTTCAAACAGATTGCGGTGGTTTCATTCATCACACCACTCCTGATCATCGGAGTTCCGTTATCGGATACCTTCTTCGCCATCGTCCGGCGCAAGCTGCAGAAGAAGCCGATCTTCGCTCCGGATAAAGGCCATCTCCATCACTGTCTGCGCGAGCTTGGCTTCAGTCACCGCCAGACGGTACTGATCATCTACGGCATTGCCGCATTCTTCGGCGTCCTTGCAGTCATCCAGACCTCCGCTTCGCTCTACGAAGCCAACTGGGTTACCTTCGTAGTCATCTGTGTCATGCTCTTCTTCCTGCAAATCGGCGCAGAGATCACCGGCGTCATCAGCAAGACCAAACGTCCGGTGATTGACTTGTTTTTGAGAATGCGGATGAAGGTGGATCAGGAACGGGGCACTAAGTGATACATTCACTTGGAGTTAGGCTGTATCCAATTTGATTACATTGAGTTGAAGCGTATCCTGTCACAGGATACGCTTTTTTAGTGCGCTCATAAGAACGGAATCTCAAGAGAGCTATCCAATTGTGTCTACTGTAGCAGATCTGGATGCCATTTACAGAGAAGTTGGACATAGTCCTTCAAATTATGGACGGTTAGACCGATAAAATAATTATCATCTACAAAAGGGAGAGGTTAATGACATGCAGCGCATGAGAAAAACATTTATCTGGACACTTCTGTTCGCTTTATTGGTATCCTTAGTCCCGCCAGGACTTATGAATATTGCGGCGGCTGCAGATAAGCCTACCAGTTACTTCACACCGGATAACCAAAAACTTCGGAATACGGTTGATCTGACCTTACTGCCGTCATCTACACAGCCGCCAAAGCAAATTGCAAGAGATAATGTATTGCAGGTGACAGATGCGAGCTTGACCGTGACAGGAACCTTTACCAAGGTGACTAGTTCTACACTTGGAGCCAATGTTCAACTGTTGAACTGGGATCAGACAAATAAAAAGTGGATCGAAGACCCTACACGTGTAACTCCAGGTGTTGTCCAATTGGATGTTGACAGTCCTGATAACCGATTCAGTGCCAATCTGACCTTGTATCCGGGTATGAACCGGATTACACTGACTGGATCACAAGGCAGCAATGAACGATCAGAAGCATTTTATGTTCTGTTTGATAAGGTGCCGTATGTAGAGAAGCTTCAGGTTCTGGGTGGATCTGAGAAGCTGAATCTAAATGAAGGCGCACAGTTAGTTGTAGCCAATAAAGAGATCACACTGGAAGGTAAGGCGCAGAATGCTACCAAGGTTACCGTTGCTCTTAATGACGGTACTGCGTCAAGTACATCCTTGCTTCAGGATGGAACCTTCTTTTCTCAGCGAATGGAGCTTAAGCCTGGGGTGAATACCCTTAAGCTGGTTGTGCAGAATGGTTCTGACACGCTGAGCTTCCAGTATTCTATCTTTTACTATGATGAGAAGAATCCAATCGTTGCAATGTATTTAGGGGATAAGACGACCGGCCAAGGCCAGGATCTCTTGTACGGAGACCAGCCTGTGATGACAGAAGACAGCGATACCGCCAACCTGTTCGTCCAAATGATGGTTCCAGACAATGCCGGAGTACCCTTCCAGGGCTCAGCAGTTGTGAAGCTGGATAGCATAGTACCCACTATTGAATTTGGTGAAGGATTAACACTTGGAAGTAGTGGTGCTGTAGAATTAAAAAAAGGAACTGAAATTATGGTGCCCTCTCCAGTCAAGGATGCGCCCGCTTATAGGCTGGTAACCTTCAAAATCCCTCTGACCTTAACAAAGGACAATGCAACACCAGCCAACCGCCTTGAGAAACAGACGCATAACCTTTCCGTAGCTTATGGAACCAAGACGGTAAACCGCTCCATTGAATTTCAGTATATGAAGAATAATATTGTAATCACGGATATGAAGTATTTAGCGGGATATAACGGAACCGGGACGGTGCCTGCCGGAGTAGCGCTGAATGGGGCCAAGGTAGATTCGGGAGAATTCTATATTTTGGTCAAAACCAATGCGGCTGTAACAACCAAACCTGTAAATCTGCTTGCAAGCTATTTGCCTTTGTCCACCAGAGTGTTAAAGCCAGAGTGGGTGGAGTCGGTAACTTCTACAGAGCACATCTTTAAAATTACGGATTTCCAGAACGGAAATCAGACTGTACGCTTCAAGATTGATGGATCGTCCTCCAACAAGGATGTGAATATTTCATTTGCCTCTAAGAGCTATATTTATGTATCGAACCTTACAGACGGACAGACTTATGTAATAAACTCTAAAGAAAGTACATCGTTGAACGTCAAGGGACAATATGTTGATTTTAATCTGGCCAGTAAATACTTTTTAGCTGAAATGTATGTGAACGGAACAAAGGTCATGCCTATCGGCTCAGAGAAATTTCCGAACGCCAGTGACGGCACTTTTACAGTGGATTTAAAAATTGATGCAAGTGCAGGACCCATTGTATTTGGGGAGAACAAAATTGTTCTAACCGGTACAGGGGTAGATGAAAAAGGACAGGTTCGTGAGGTTCGCAAGGAACTGCGTGTCTATATTCTTGATGAGAATGTATCGACCATCAGCAAGTTCCAGCCAGCTTTAGGTACAGGGAGATCGGCATTCCCGGACGCTAATTTTGGGCCAACGGACGTCCTGTTGACAAAGCTGTTCAATCTGACACCTGACTTCATTTATAATGAAACGAAATATACGACCAGCCTGAAGACCTATGATTTGGTGCTAAGAGGCAGCGGGGCAGTCAAGCTTAATCTGAACCTGGGGACCAAAAATATATTGTCGCTTGATATTCCTGCTAACGCGAGTTCCGCGAACACAGTAAGCCCGATCTTTGCGGATCAACGTTATACCACCAGCTTTGCCGGCAGTCAAAAAGACTTCGTTATGCGAATTCAGGATCTTACCAATGATACACCGGGAACTTATATATATACGCTTGAATTGATCAACAGCACCGGTGCCAAGACTAGCCAGAAGCTGGAACTGGTCCGGGAAGTAAGTGCCTACCGTATTCTGTCACCCCAGCCTTCCGTAGGTACTCAATATGTTGTGAATAAGAATTTTGTTCATTTCGATATTGAGGCTGAGGGAGCTACCAGCGTAATTATTGATAAAGAACAGGCAGTCAAAAGAACGGATCTGGGCCCTGGCAGATTCGTATTGGATTATGTAGGGTTGAAACCGGATAAGGCCAATAGTATTAAAATTCAGATCGTCAGAGGAAGCAGTACAAGTACAGATACCATATCTATATTCTATACAGGTACTGTGGCGGTTGACTCGCAGTATATGGCACCTAAGGTAGCAGACAAATACAGTGTATTTAATAAGAAGCTAGAGCTTAACTTTCCTAAAGGAACAGTAATGCAAAGTACAGATACGCGCAATCTGAATAAGTTCTATCCAAATACCAAACTTCGCTTCGGTATTGCAGAGCCCACAACGGGTGTGGTCGAGCGCCGTAATGATTATGGCAATGTCATCGGCTTCCCAATAACGTTTGAGGAGAGCGGCATCCCTAACTGGATCATTCCTGACGAATTTTCTCTTCGTTTCAGTTCTCCGTATGAGAGCAGCAACTTTGTGAGAATTTCGGATGTGTATTGGATTAGCGGAGGCCTTGGTGAACTGGGCACAGCAGCATCTGCAGGTTATATTCCTGCAACGAATGGTCTAGCCCCTTATTCTGTTGATGGTCTGTTCGGTGACCCGCAGACCCCAGCAGAACGCAAAATCACTCCGTCCAAACGGGGAACGTTGACTCTGTCCTTTGACTCCAATGTAGTTGACGATGCAGGGACAGTAGTAACTGTATTCCAATATAATTCCAACCGGGAATGGGTTAATATTGGCGGGACCGTTGATACCAAGAAACATACGATTAGTGTTCCATTTGATGAATTTGGTTATTACAAGGTTATGAAGATGAGCCGTGGCTATAACGATATTACGAACCACCAATGGGCTAGAAATATTCTGAATGCTCTGTATTCCAAGGGAATCATGAACAATCTTCGTTTTGAACAATTTGGAACAGACGATCAAACAACAAGAGGAGAGTTTGCAACCCTGCTTGTAAAAGGTCTGAATCTGCCGCTTAACTACGATGATAATAAGACTTATTCAGATCTGGTTCCGGGAGCCGGCTCAGTTACATGGGACTACGCACATATTGAGACGGCATCAAGAGCAGGAATTGTGACGGGACTTACCGACGGAGTGTTTGGGCCGGATCAACCAATCACGCGTGAACAAGCCGCTGTGATGATCGCCAGAGCGCTGAAGTTGAAGCTGCCGGTTAACGATCAGAAATTGAAGGATGCAGTAGCCAAGTCCTTCCTGGATTCCGGTAAGATAGAGTCCTACGCTTTATCAGCTGTTCAGGCCGTGTCAAAGGCTAAAATCATGAACGGGGCTGAAGTGAACACTCCAGGGCAAAAAAAGGCTTCTTACAACTTTAATCCCAAAGCCAATATGACAAGAGCTGAGGCCGGTAAAATTGCTGTGGAGCTTTTGAAAAAAAGCACTACAATTTTCCCTAAAACCCTGAGCTAGGGATGACAGCCCAAGAGTAATGACCTTATACAGGTTAAATTACCATTCGGACATCTTTGTAATCTGCTCCCATTTGCGTTACAATGTCAAAGAAACCATTTTTACGTGAAAGGTGAAAGCCATCGATGAAACCGATTTTATCAAAAGCACAATTGGATTACACGAAAGCAAAGAATATGTTTGAGAATAGAGCAAAGGTTATGGAAAAGGAAATTGCAGCGAAGCGGGCTCTGCAGGAGATCACTCAGGAAGTTATGGAAGAGCTTGTCCAAGCAACTGGCTTCCATGATGCTTATAATGAACTGGTTATTGCGGAGAATGCTTTGATCGAATGGTCCCATAGCACAATCAAACATGAGAAGAGCTACCGCGAGAACCGTGCAGCGATTGATGCCATGTATGAGAATGTTAATGCAAGTCCTGAGAAGCGCCAGGAGTTAATACAGCTATCGATGAAGATTCGATAGTCCTGGATATAGTAAGTTGAAGGAAAGGCTGCTGAGTTGATCTCAGTAGCCTTTTTTTATGTAGATCATTATCCGGGAAGGTGTTAACCCTGGTGCAATGTGGGTATATACTTATTAGCTTAAATACTGACCTGCACAATCACTACTTTTAATATGCAATATTTGTTTATTAACTTAGCAAATATTGTTTAATGACGTTTGGAATACCTCTATGCTATACTGATTCCCGTAGCCACCCAACATTAACAATAGTTAGTAGAACATACATATTGTATCTTCTAGTGTATCGGGGCAGGGATACAGCAGGCGGGAAAAATTTTTTTTAACCAAAGCGCAACTTTTTTGAAACTATTGCGTTTAAGGTGTAGAGTCACTTGCACAAGGCAATTGCGGAATGCCCTGGAGGCACTGCACATTGCTAAATGGAAAAATTAGCTTTACGTGACCAGAGGCACATTGTATAATACTTAGGTAGAATTAGGAATCTAGTATTACTATGCCTTGAAGCTGTTTACAAGTTTCTGTGATACCCGTCACAGACATTATTTATACTTAATCTGCTCAACTCGGGAAAGGGGGTGCTCGACAAATGAGTGATATGAGCTACACAACTAAAGAAAAATCCCAGTTTATGAAGGTCCAAGGAGGAGAAAAAAAGGTTATGAAGAAAATTTTATCCGTAGCATTATCTACAGCAATGGCATTCTCGATGTTTGCCTCTGTAGCATTTGGTGAAACAGCAAAGGTAACTGCACAACAAGCATTTGATGCTTTAGCAGCAAAGGGTGTTGTTAATGGATTCCCTGATGGTAAAGCTCACCTTGAAAAAGATCTGACTCGCGGTGAATTCGCTAAGATCGTTACTAAATTGTTCGGTCTTACTGAAGTAACTGGCAAGTTGTCTTACAAAGATAAAGGTTACACAGCTAAAAACTGGACTGTTCCTTATGTAGAAGCTGTTACAGCTGCAGGCTTGATGCAAGGTCAAGACACTGTTAAAGGTATCTTTAACTACAATGGTAAAGTAACAGTTGAAGAAGTTGCTAAAGTATTGGCAATCGCTCTTAAGCTGGAACAACCAACTACAACTGACAACGGTGCATCTGTATGGGCTAAAGGCTATGCTCAAGCAGTTATCAACGCCGGTCTAGTTGCTAAGGACACCAACTTCAAAGCAAACGCTACTCGTTCTTTGGTAGTTGAAACAGCTTACTATGCTGATCAAATCGGTAAAGTTGCTACATTGACTGTAGCTTCTGCTGAAGCAGTAAGCCCAACCAAAGTAGTTGTAACTTTCTCTGATAAAACAACTGCAAACGTTGAATTGACAACTGCTCTGGTAGCAGGCGTTGAAACAACAATCAACTTCAAACACCTTGAAAAGGACTACACTGCAAAAGTAACTCTGCAGGCTCCTAAGGTTGTTTCTGCAACAGCTCCAAATGCTAAGCAAGTTGTGATTAAATTTAACCGTGCAGTTGATGTCGATACAGTGGCTGAATCCAGCAGAGTTATCGATGGCGTTGTGAAAGTAACTAAAGTAGGCAGCAAAGATGATGAAGTTGCTAGTGCATATGTAACATTCAATGCTGACAAAACTGAAGCTACCATTACTTTGCCAGGTATCAAGGCACTTAAAGGTAATTACACAGTTGTAGTAAGTGATGCTGTTAAAACAACTGCTGGTGAAGCTATTCCGGCTTACACTCAATTGTTGCCTGTTGCAGATGTTGTAGCTCCAACACTTGTTAGTGTTACTTCTACTGCTAAGGTTAACACTAAAGACGTTTATGTAACTTTCAGTGAGCCAGTTAAAACCACTGGTATCGTTGCTTACGTGAATGGTTCGGCCGCTGCTGCGACAGTTCAGAATGATACTTACACTGAGTTCAAACTTAGTGGTGTAACATTGGAAAGTGGCAAGACATATGATGTTTCGCTGCTTAACGTAACTGACTTCGTAGGCAATGTTGCTAATCCGAATCCGATCAAATCAACAGTTACTGTTGTTTCGGATGTTGCCGCTCCTGTTATCAAGAGCGTAACTGCTGTAAGTGATAAATTTGTTGAAGTTGAATTTGATAAGAACGTTGACCGTGCATCTTTGGTTGGTAATGTTCGTCTGTTGAATTCTGTTGGTGAAAGCCAAGGTACGTTTACTGTTGTTACCGCTGATAACGGTAAAACATTTACACTTCAAACACCTCTGACTAGTTTCCCTTCAAGTGGTACTTTCACTGGATCAGTTGTTTTCGGAGCAACTGTTAAAGACACTTTGGGTAATACTTTAGGGACTGCTTCAAGTCAAGCTATTACTTTCACAAAGGATACTGTAGCTCCTACAGTTACTGGAATCACTTATACAACATCCGGTTCTGTTAAGGGTCTGCAGTTGAAATTCTCTGAAAATGTTGTTTTTGGAGCTGGCTCTGCTACTCTTATTAACAACAAAACTGGTCAATCTACTACGTTTGCTAGCACTGTATCCGGTAGCGGTAAAACATTTGTACTGACTGGTGTTAGTGTAGCTCCGGGTGAATATACAGTTCGTCTGCCAGAAGGATTGTTTAGAGATAAATCATTCTCTGCTAACAAACTTGCTGCAACTGTACTGACTGTAACTATTGGTTCAGAAGCTACTGATGGAGAGGCTCCTGTACTGTTCGCTCAGGGTATTAAATTTAATGATAGTACAAAGGCTGTAACTGAAACAGTTTACGGTGATGCTACTATTACTGTCGATCTGTACGATGCAAGTGGCCTTAGTGTCCCAAGTGTAATTGATGCTAATAGCTATACTTTGGATGACAAAGCTCTGCCTAGCGGCTCTTTCGTAACTATTAGAAACCTTGATAAAAATGGTAACGAAGTTGTAGGAAGTGCAGAAAAACCAGTTTATGCTCGTGCAATCGTTCATATTCCAAGTTCTTCTATCACCGAAACAAAAAATGACTACAAATTTGTTGTTAACGGTGTAACTGATTCTGCTGGAAATGCCATTGTAGCAGCAAGTGCTAAAGGAACATTGACTAGCAGAATTAGTCCGCTTCTGACTTCAGCAGTGATTTCTAGTGGTAACTCTTATGAGCTTATCCTTGGATTCTCTAAAGAAGTAACAGACTTGGATAAACAAGATCTGGAATTCTACATCAATAATGACATTTCTGCTTCTAATGTTCTTAATCAAGACTTCTATAAAGTTACAAAGATCGTTAATGGATCGGATAAAGGTAAATGGTCTGTTACCTTCTCCAAGAAAGCTGTTGATTCTAATGCAAACCTTAACGATGAGTTGGATCTGAATGCAAATAATGTAAACAGAATTATTGTTAAGATTGCAAAGAATGCTCAAGTACACGATAAAGATGGTAACCTCATCACTGATGGTACTGAAATTTCCGCTAAGTAATCTCCGATTACTGCAATTAAGAATAGCCTCTTCGGAGGCTATTCTTTTTTTTAGCCATTTATCCCGAAATGAGGAGGAATCACCTTTGAAGACAGCTTGGAAAGTTACGATGTCAGCAGTGTTGTTAGCAGGTGGACTGTGGGCAGGCTCCATGCTTAACTTAACGGCTGAAGGCGCCGGTGTCGGTTCACAGCCAGGAACGGCAGAGGACCCGGTAGTTACCAAGAGCTATGTGGACCAGCAGATTCAGAAGGCTTTGCAGGGTGGGACCCTAAGTCCGCCTACTCAAGCTCCGGCCGCTACAGCAACTAATGCACCGGCTGCAACCACAGCTCCTACCAAAGCGCCAGCTTCCGGTTCGGGTGATACAGGCAATACGGGCAATGCCAGTGAAATTGTTGATGTGAAGCCAGGCCAGACTCTTATTGCTGGAGCAGGTGCAGAATTCATTGTTCGTGCCGGCAAAGCGGTTATTTATTCCCAAGATGCTAATGGGGTAGCTGATTTGACGGATGGTGTCGATTTGGCGAATGGTGTAGCTGCACCTACGAATCATCTGTTATCTTTCCCACGGGATGGTCGTGGAATCGCTGTACAGGACGGTCAAACAATGAAAATCGTTGTTATGGTCCGTGGTGCATATACTCTCAAATAAAACTACAATCTGATTTAAGTACTCTTCAATCGACATTTTTCTTTCTATATAAAGAATGCCCTACATTGGACCTCCATATACCCCGGAACTCATTCCCACAGCTGACAAACATTGCGCTGACTCAGGCCGTTCGAATTCGTACACAATACCACCTGTAATCTTAAAAAAATTCGCAGGAGGTGCTGTAACATGGCACGTACAAATCGCACAGTGGTACCAGAGAGTCGGGCAATGCTGAAACAAATGCAATATGAAATTGCTTCTGAATTCGGATTATATGGAGCTTCGTACGGCGGGGGAATGGATACGGAGTTTGCTTCTGAGCTGGGGACAATTGGCGGAGCAGGCGCATCTGGAGGAACTCCATATCTGGGTCATTTAAGCTCTAGAGATAATGGATCTGTTGGCGGGGAAATCACAAAGAGGTTGATCAAACAGGCCGAGCAGTCTCTTTTCGCATAACTGGCTTCAATTGACAGCACCCGGTAAATAAGATAATATGACTTTTGAGGAAGGCCGTAGACCTTTTCCATTCGGAAAAGGTTCATTTTTTGAATAAAACAGGCATTGGCCATTATTATTCTACTACTTATATTTGGCCTGTTATCTACTAGGGAGCCCCCTTGAATACAGTGTCAGATCAACAATATGGGAGGTTGTTGTATATGTCGATCAAAGGGCGTCATCTGTTTACTTCTGAGTCCGTAACGGAGGGACACCCCGATAAAATCTGTGATCAGATATCCGACGCGGTACTAGATGCATTTCTTGCTAACGATCCTAATGCCCGTGTAGCTTGTGAGGTAGCTGTAGCAACAGGTCTTGTGCTTGTCATCGGGGAAATTAGCACTAAATCTGAATATGTGGATATTCCGGCAATCGTACGTAATACTATTAAGGAAATTGGCTATACCCGCGCGAAGTTTGGCTTTGATTATAATACTTGTGCTGTCCTTAGCTCCTTGAACGAGCAATCGGCAGACATTGCCCAGGGTGTAAACGCTGCTCTTGAGAATCGGGACCCTGCGTCATTAGATGAAGAGACTGCTAACATTGGTGCCGGTGACCAAGGTCTGATGTTCGGGTTCGCTACGAACGAGACGCCTGAGCTTATGCCGCTTCCGATTGCCCTGTCTCACCGGATTGCCAGGCGTCTGGCGGAAGTCCGTAAAGATGGAACTTTGAAATATCTGCGTCCGGATGGCAAAACCCAGGTTACGATTGAGTACCAGGGCGACAAGCCGGTGCGTGTGGATACTATCGTAGTATCTACTCAGCATGCAGAAGAAATTACCCTTGAGCAAATTCAGGCAGACATCAAAGAGCATGTCATTCTTCCGGTTGTTCCAGCTGAACTATTGGATGAAGCCACTAAATACTTCATCAATCCTACTGGCCGCTTTGTTATTGGTGGTCCTCAAGGAGATGCCGGTCTGACTGGACGCAAGATTATTGTGGATACATATGGCGGTTATGCCCGTCATGGCGGCGGAGCCTTCTCCGGTAAAGATCCGACCAAAGTAGACCGTTCTGCTGCCTATGCTGCTCGTTATGTAGCGAAGAATCTGGTCGCTGCCGGTCTTGCCGACAAGTGCGAGATTCAATTGGCGTATGCTATCGGTGTTGCTACCCCTGTATCGATCAATGTGGATACATATGGAACGGGTAAGATCAGTGAGGAGAAGCTGGTTCAGCTGATCAGCGATAACTTTGATCTTCGTCCGGCGGGAATCATCTCGATGCTGGATCTGCGTAAGCCTATCTATAGACAGACAGCAGCTTATGGACATTTTGGCCGTACAGATGTGGACCTTCCTTGGGAACGCCTGGATAAGGCGGATTTGTTAAAAGCCCAGGCGGGCGTTTAACAAGAAATAGTTGGCGCAACGAGCTAATATAATGCAAGCAAAGTATGCCCATATCGCAGTCCTCATGAAGAGGCTGCTGTGTGGGCTTTTTTTTGTGAAAAGAGTAAAACCGATGTGCCCTCAACCGTCATCTTCTAAACTTTGGAAGCCCTTTAGCCGAAATATAACAGTATACAAATACAAGAAGTGCTGGAAGGGCTGAAAGGAGTTTTTAAGAATGAAAAAGAAATTAAGAATAGGGACGGCAATTATCATTGCAGGCAATCTGCTGCTTGGTCTGGGCAGTCCGGCTATCGGTATACATACATCTGCGGTATACGCCGCTTCGGAATTTGGAATCAGCATTTCTCCTGCGAATGGCGCTGTCTTTGTAAATGTCGGGGCTTCGCTGGGGCTTAGCTTTGACCGTCAGGTGATCCCGCAAGCCGGGAAAATCACCATTACAGATGTAAATGCCGAAACGGTATTTACCGAAATTGCAATCGGGAGTGCAGGACTGATCGGAAACTCAGCAAGCTATGAGATCAAGCTAGGCTCAAGCCTTAAATTCGCTCCCTACAAAACATATAGCGTAAGTGTGCCTAAGGGGCTGTTCAAGGATAGTGCAGGCAATGAATCAGCAGCAACAAGCTGGAAGTTCACGACAGCTCCGGAGGTGAATCCGGCGATTATAGCAAGCAGCATGTCTCCTGCCATCAATTCCAGAGTAGAGGCAGGTAGCTTAACGGAGCTGAGTATACGCTTATCCGGAGTGCTTACAGCCGGGGGAGGCAGTGTCAGGCTGCTCTCGTCAGCGGATAACGCGGTTATACAGGAGTTTGCGATCAGGGATGGAGAAGCTGGGGTAGCCTTCCAGAGTGCAGATTCTTCCACAACGGTTACCCTGACGCTGGCTAATAAGCTTCCGTCCGGCGGGAATTATTATGTGCTTATCGATGGGTATGCATTCAAGGATGCTAATAATACAACCTATCAGGGGATAGCCAGCGGCAGCGGCTGGAGCTTTTCCACGATCGGCACGGGGACTATCTCTGCATCTACGGCTCCGGCCAACGCCTCTTTTGGCGCATCGGTTAGTGGAGCCCTTAAGCTGTACTTCGACCGCCCGATGAGTCCGGCTTCTGGAGTGATCTCAGTCTCTCCAGGTGCAGAAGGGGACCCTAGAACAAGATGGCTGAATGTCAATTCAACGAATGTTACCGGTGGGGGAAGTTCGGCAATTACACTGTTGCCAGCCTCCACAGCTTCACCGCTACTCAGCGGGACTTTATATACCGTTACTATACCGCAGGGGGCTTTTTATGATCAGGATGGTCATATCTTTCCGGCTTCAGGCCCGTACTCCTGGACGTTCACGACAGCATCACTGACAAGTCTGTCTGTAGCCGCGTTATCACCAGCGGACCGCAGTGAGTCAGTAGATATCTCCAAAACGATTGTGATTAATTTCAACCGGGAGGTTGTCAATAATAGCACCGTCACGAACGGGGTTGTACTATACAAAAGTAATGGTTCTAAAGTGACAGCGACAGTCCAGCAGGGCTCCTCTGCCAAAGAATTTATTATTAAGCCGTCCGCAGCACTTGAATCCGATACGATCTATTATATCGACATCGCCAAAGGAGCGTTCACGGACGCCGCTGACCCCAGCGTGCAGTATGAGGGATTAAGCGGGACCAAGTCATGGAGCTTCCGCACTGTGGCCATAGATAAGACTCCCCCGGCGCTGACAAGCGCAGTGCTGGAGAACAACCGGACGATCCGCCTGAGGTATAATGAGACGCTTAATGCTTCAGTGGCTCTGCTGGCTTCCAGCTTCGGGGTAACCGTCAATGAGGAGACCCGGAATATTGAAAGTGCCTATATTCAAGGAGACAGTGTATTTGTAGTGATTAGCACAGGCATAGCTGTAGGCCAGAATGTAAAAATCAGCTATACCGGCGGTGTGCGGACGATTCAGGATACGAGCGGTAATGCTGCGCCTACCTTTTCTGGACAGCAGATCACCAATACTATAGAATCGGCGCTCCCTACGCCCAAAGAAGGAAGAATTACCGGCAGAACGGTGACACTGACCTTCAATGATACGCTCAAAACGGTCTCCCCATATGCATATGAACAGTTTGTGGTAACGACTGACGGGTATTCGCTTGGGGTGAATTCTATCAGTACCAGCGGCAACACCCTATATTTAAATGTAGGTTCTGAGGTAGGCAATTCGGAGTCGGTGCGGGTATCGTACTACGCCGGCTCGTATCCGCTGGTCAGCTCTCTGGGGCAAAATATTGCAAACTTCGCTGAGTTTAACATCCGTAATAGTAAGGATAATGTGCCGCCGGTGTTCCAGAATGCGACAGGAGCGGGCAATAAGATACTTTTGAATTATAACGAAGGTCTGTCTACGATTAATTTACCGATGAATAGCCAGTTCTCAGTACTGGTTGGCGGCAAACCAAACTATGTTACCAATGTATCGGTGAGTGGTACACAGGCTACATTGACCCTTCAAAATGCATTGCCGCTAAGCGGAACGGTGACGGTATCCTATGTTCCAGGTACTCTTGGACTTAGTGATCTGAATGGAAATCGTGCAGCCTATGTTGATCTTCAGCCAGTGTCTGTAACTTCAGCCACGGTAGTATCCGAGATCAGCATAGCTACAGTGAAAGGCACTGAACTTAATGTTACCTTTACCAAGAGCATGCAGTCATCTTCGAAATTGTATGCCAATCAGTTTGGGATTAAGGCGGATGGAAGCAGCATTGATGTTCAGGATTTCAGTCTGTCCGGCACTCTTTTAAAATTAAATCTCTCGCAAGCAGTAACGGCCGGGCAAAAGGTGGAGCTCTCTTATCTCTCCGGTGCGGGGATGATTACCGACACGAATGGTAACTCGCTTCCGTCCTTCAATTCATTGTCTGTTCAGAATCTGACCACTGGTGTAACCGGCAATGGAAGCCGCCCTTCTTATCTGGGAACTCTGCCTGCCAGTGAGTTTGGCAAGGAGTACGCGTTACTGAAGAGTGATTCTGCTCTTGCGGTTACAGATCTTTCGGTCTACAAACAGATGGTTAAAAGATATGATCTGAATGCAGAGCGTATGGCTGCCAGTTATCAATATCTGAAGCTTGCAGGTGCAGATGAGTTGGTATTCGAGGTTCCTTCTACAGAGAAGTCAGCGTATGTTACCGTTCCGTTAAAAGCTCTATCGGATGTAGCCGCAAGCAATAAAAATGCAAAACTGATCATCCGGTATGGAGATCATATGTATGGTGTAAAACTAAGCGATATTGATGTAAATTCGCTAATTGCTAGTTTGGGGACAGATATCAGTAAGGTCTCACTTGTTCTGCGTATGGAGAGTGTTCCAGGCGGAACGTTCTATTCGTTCGAACAAAAAATCGGAAGCCAGGCTATGCGTAACGTTACCGGTCTTATGGATTTACGTCTAACGGGTTCTATTAAAGATAACTATTCTAACGCCAAGGAGTTAAATGTAGCGGGACAATACACTGTCCGCAATGCTGCTGTACTGAACTCTGCACAAACGATGGCTGCCGGAGTAGATTCGACATACAATGATGCTATTTATTTGCCGGCCCAAATTGCTACAGTGGGCAGTAATAGCGTTGTTAGTGCACGCACGAATGGTAACCAGGTGGTGGGGGTGTTCATTTCCTTGCGTACCTTTGGAGATATGACCTCCCATTGGAGTAAGACTGCTGTAGCAGAGATGGCCGCCAAAAATATCATCGATAGCAGCTATGGAACTGCGTTTAAGCCTGATCAGCCGATCACCCGCTCCGAGTTCGCAGTGATGCTCAGCCGGGGGCTAGGCCTACAGGCAGTACGCGGTGGAGCTTCTCAATTCAAGGATGTACGTCCCTTTACACAAACGAGTGACTTCATAGAAGCCGCCGCCAAAGCCGGCATCATCAACGGCAATACGGATGGGACCTTTCGTTCGGAGGATAAGATTACCCGTGAGCAAATGGCGATTATGATGGTAAGGGCTCTGGAGTATACGGGGCAACCGGTAACACTGAGTGCATCGGTTATGGATACGCTCAGCCCGTTCAAGGACCGGTCGAAAATTCTAAGTCAGAGTATTGAATTTGTAGCCAAGGCAGTTAAGGCGGGAATTATTCAAGGTGTCAGCACCACGCAATTCCAGCCTCAAGGCAATGCTACCCGAGGGCAGGCGGCGGTCATGCTGCAGCGGATGCTGAAGACAGCAGGCTATTTGTAAGAGTAAGGGAATTGTATAGTTAAGCAGAGCATCCGGTCTATGGCCGGGTGCTTTTTTGGCATGCCATGACCGCCCCAGTGTGACTCCACCCAGCCGGTAAAACCTGCTAGTTCTCTCCAATTTTCGCAACTTTTCGAGCTGAATTCAGTCTATTAAAGGTATAGTCTATTACTATGAACTGATATTCAGGTCTTGATAGCGAGGTAGAAGAGTACAAATAGATGGGAGAGTTACACTGAAATGAATGAGCTTGACATGGGGAAAAAGAGTACAGAGCAAACACGGGGAAATCAATGGTCGCCTGCTAAAAAATGGATTGCTGCATCCCTGGCGGGTGTAATCTGGATCATGCCGGTTGTCGGGAGTGAGGGTGCCGGATGGCTGGGCGCAGGCCCTGCGCCGGTAGCACAAGCAGCAGCGTCCTTCTCGGCGACAAAACTGAGTGAAGAGGTTGTTACTTCCGGTGCGATGATGATGAAATATAAATTTACCACGGTGCGTTCTGGTAAGAGTGCGACAGGATTGGCCAGCGTCATTCGTGTCGATCTGAATAATCCTTATGTCTCTCTAGATGTAATGACTGGCAAAGGCGGGAATCTGACGACACGGCAGAGCACCGGGGGAATGGCGGCGGAGACAGGAGCGGTCGCGGCGGTGAACGGGGATTACTTCAATACCGGCGGAGAAGGTGCACCGATTGGCGGTCAGGTATCCGGCGGAGTGCTGGTGTCTACTCCTTCACAGCTGAACGGAATGTATGCTTTTGCAGTAACCAAGGACCGTAAACCTATCATTGATGAATATACGTTTGAGGGGATGCTGACCGCAGAGGATGGTTCCCAGTTCCCGCTGTCCGGCGTCAACAAAGGGGCCTACAATCCCGAAGGTGGCAGCTCCACTTACAGTCATGCTAATGCTGCTTATATCTATACAGATGCTTGGACAGCGCTGGAGCGGCCTAAGGGCAGCTCTACTACACCAACGGAGGTGCTGGTAGAGAATGATACGATTACCCAGATCTCGCTGGATTCAGCTCTGCCGGTGACCGTACCCAAAGGGGCCTATATTCTACGGACGCACGGGCTGGCCGCGCAGTTTGTTAAGGCTCATCTGGTAGTAGGACAGAAGCTGAACAGTACCTATGTGCTCCGCTCCAAAACCACCCAGCAGCAGCTTGATCCTTCCACGCTGCAGATGATGATTGGGGGGCATACCATTCTGGTCAATAACGGCAAAGCGTCGTCGTTCTCCCGTTCTACAAGTAGCATTGGCGGATACCGGGCGCGTACAGCGCTGGGTTATTCCCAGGATGGCAGGTATGTATATGTCATTGCAGCCGAGAAGAACAGCAATAGTGCGGGTCTGTCACTGACAGAGCTGCAATCCTTCATGACGAATATCGGGGTGTGGAAAGGGATTAATCTGGACGGAGGGGGCTCTACAACGATGGTAGACCGCCCGCTGGCTGAAACCTCGACTACACTTACCTTCAATACCGAATACGGCAAGGAGCAGCGCACAATCGTTAACGGCGTAGGGGTATATACTTCTGCTCCGCAAGGTGAAGTGAAAGGGATCAAGATCAGCGGAAGTTCGGTGCTGTTAATCGGACAAAAGGCCACATACTCCCTGAAGGGCTATGATACGTATTACAATCCGGTGGATGTAGCGGCAGCTAACCCGGCCTGGACCGCCAGCGGCGGCAGTGTGACTGTGAATGCGGGCGAAGCCACGGCAGTCAAGCCAGGAACCGTGAAGCTGAAGGCTACCAGCGGAACAGCGAGTGCCGAGACCGAGGTCACCGTTCTGGGCGGAGAAGACTTGTCCAGCCTGATTGCCGGTACAGCAACTGCACCGCTGCAAGCCGGGGCCACTGTATCGGTTCCGGTTAGCGCAGTATCGAAGAACGGAGCAACGATAGCTGTTCCGGCAACCGCACTGAAGTGGGAGTTTATCGGCTTCAAGGGAAGTGTGGGGGACGGCAAGCTTAAGGTGGAGGCGGTCGATCCTGGCGTAACTACCGGATATGCGATTGCCCGCTATGACGGCTTCAGCACGGCGGTTGTTTTGTCTACTGCAGCTGCTACGGCGTGGGAGGATTTCGAGAATGCCAACTATCCGTTCACGTTCACTACCAATGCGGCAGGCGTCACTGGAACAGCAGCAGTAGTTGCGGGCAGCGCAGAGCGTGCAGGCTCGAAGGTCTTATCGCTTAGCTATGATATGAGTGCAGGCACCGGCAAAATGTACGCATACGCCCAGTTCAACGGTACAACAGGCAAGGATATTCCGGCGGCGGCAACCTCAATGTCAGTCGATGTGATGGGGGACATGAGCCTGAACTGGATGCGTGCCGAGCTGACGGATGCCAGCGGAAAGACGGCCTATATTGATCTGGCGAAAGTCATCGACTGGAACGGCTGGAAGACGCTTAATATCGATCTGTCCGGCTCAGGGATTAAATTCCCAGCTTCCCTTAAGAGACTTTACGTGGTAAATGTAGAAGAAGGCCAGGATGAGCGGGCCAAGACAGGGACAGTGGCCTTTGATAATATTTCCTTTGTGATGCCATCGCTTTCCAGTGAGGCGGGACTGCCCAAAGGGACGGCGGCGATGAGCATTGGGGGCAAGGCGATGACGGTTAACGGCACCAAGCGGCCGATTGATGTCGCACCGATCGTGAAGGACGGCAGTACGTATGTGCCGATAAAATATGTTCTGGACGCGTTCGGCGGCAATGCAGTCTGGGATGCGAAGACCAAGAAGATAATGGTCCTTCGCGGCGCCAAGGCGCTGGATCTGACCGTGAACAAGAAGGAATTCGTGCTGAACGGGAAGCGGCAGAGTGCTGAAGTATCACCTATGATCCTGAATTCCAGGACTTTAGTACCGCTCAGACTCGTGACAGAACAGCTTGGACTCACTGTAAAATGGGAACAGAACACTAAGACCGTAACTATCGAATCGTGATATGTTAGTATAAAGGAAAGCCTTTAATACGATTCGATAGAAATGGGGCAAGCATCCGTGGAATTTCAAGCCGATGCGATAGATCGGGTGATTAAAAACACCATCGACGTGATGGAGAGCAGCAAGTATCAGATATTCGAAATATTGCAGGTGGCACGGGATGAGCTTGCTGCACTCAACAAAGAACTGCAGCGGGTCATGGAAGAAACGGATGAAACATTGCAAAAGGTAGACAAGCTGGAGCAGCAGTACCACCGCTCCCGAATCCGGCTGACAGAGGTCAGCCGGGATTTTGTCCGCTACACGGAGAAGGACATACGGATTGCCTATGAGAAGGCGACAGAGCTGCAGCTTGAGCTGATGATGACCAGGGAGAGGGAGGCTTATCTGCGGAACAGACGCGATGAACTGCAAATGCGGGTTCGCAGTGTCGAAAATTCTGTAGAACGTGCCGAATCGATTGGTTCGCAAATGAGCGTTGTCCTGGAATATCTGTCTGGAGAACTAGGTCAAGTGACGCGAATTGTCGAATCTGCGAAGAACCGTCAGATGATCGGACTCAAAATAATCCTGGCTCAAGAAGAGGAACGGAAAAGAATTGCCCGGGAAATTCATGACGGTCCTGCTCAAATGCTGGCGAATCTAGTCCTAAGGACGGAAATTGTAGAAAGAATGCTGGTAAAGCAGGAATTTGGGCTGGTACAAGCCGAAGTAATAGACTTAAAGGGGCAGGTAAGATACAGCCTGGAAGAAATGCGCAAGGTTATTTTCAACCTGCGTCCGATGGCGCTTGATGATTTGGGGCTGATTCCGACTCTGCGGAAGTACGTGCATGATTATGAGGAGAAGACGAAGATCCGCACCTCTTTTGAAACCAGGGGGAAGGAGCACCGTTTGTCCTCAGCGATGGAAGCGGCGGTATACCGGCTGGTGCAGGAGGGTCTGTCCAATGCGGCGAAGCACGCTTATCCGAGTTACGTACTGGTGGAGATTACTTATCAGGCTCAATTGATCAAGATTGTCGTGAAAGACAATGGCTTAGGCTTCAATGTAAAAAAAATCAGTGAACAAGCCAACCGGGAAAGCTTCGGTCTGGTGGGTATGCGCGAACGCGTGGAATTGCTGGAGGGAAGAATGGAAATACAGTCAGCCGAGAACCAGGGCACAACAATCGTAATTCACATTCCGACGAATGTGGAAAAGGGAAAGGAGTAATGTGATGGAGAACCAAAACTCTGGCAAAGCGCCCATTAAAGTTCTTTTGGCCGATGATCATCAATTGTTTCGTGAAGGGCTCAAGCGTATTTTGAATATGGAGGATGACATCGAGGTCATTGGCGAATGCGGTGACGGCATCCAGGTGCTTGAATTCTGCAACGGCAACAAGCCGGATATCGTGCTGATGGATATCAATATGCCCATCGAGAACGGCGTGGAGGCTACGCAAAAGCTCCGTGAAATGTTCCCGGATGTCAAAGTGATTATCCTCTCGATTCATGACGATGAAAGCTATGTATTTGAGACGCTGCGCAAGGGGGCGAACGGATACCTGTTGAAGGATATGGAAGCTGAGTCGCTGATTAATGCGATCCGCTCTGTATGCGAGGGGCATGCTTTTATCCATCCGAAGGTGACCGGCAAGCTGATTAATCAGCTGCGGCGCATGACGTATCTTAACGAGACTGGCGCTATGGCCGAGACGGCCGTGAAGGAAGCCGGTGTCAAATTCGTCGCAGGCGACAACAATCCGCTGACCCGCCGTGAGGCAGAGGTGCTGCGCTTGATGGCAGAGGGCAAGAGTAACAAGATGATCGGGGAGTATCTGTTTATCAGTGAGAAGACGGTCAAAAACCATGTCAGCAGTATTCTGCAAAAGATGGAAGTGGACGACCGCACGCAGGCTGTAATTAATTCTATCAAATATGGCTGGGTAACTTTATAGCTTCCTCTCATAAACTTTTAACTGAGCGTTTTGGAGAATCCTAATGATCCTATAAAACGGTACATAACTTGTATGCAGCCGCGAGCTGCAGCCATAGTATTGTTTCAGTCCGCACTCTATTCGAATTTTGCAAAATGCTGATTTAATTATGTACCCAAGTTGAACTGGCGGGAAATGTTCCCGCGCTAGTGGGCTGTCACCGTCCTTTTATCACCGGCATATAGTGTGGGTATAAGAGGGAGGTGCATCTTCATGATCGCCCAGTTAATCTGGATTATCTCTATTTATGCATCCGCAGCAGCCCTTGTTCAACTCCTGCATCATCGGGAAGAGACCCGGGCAGCAGCACGGACTGGTAAGCGGCTTCACTATATTCTGATTACCCGTAATCATGAGGCCGTGGTGGAGTGGTATCTCAGGGCCTTTGCAGTTCATGCTTGCTGGATCGGCAGGCCCCTGCAGGTTACCTTGGTGGATGACGGTTCAGAGGACAGGACTATGGCGGTAGCCTCACGGATGGCTTATCACAACTCAGCTATTGAATTTGCGCCTGCGGTACCGTTCTTCGGTCTTGCGGACAGGGTAGAACTCCAGCAGGGGGTTACAGTGGACCTGCGGGTTCAGGAGCCGCTGCTGCCGCTGCGGATGATGCGGCTGCCGGGAAGCAGGAGATCCCCATCCAAGCACGGCGAATGACAGCTAAATATGTAAGTTACGGGTGAAGCACACTCTCCAGGAATGGGGCGGTGTGCTTTTTTGTGTGTTCAAAAAGATAAGGGGGCGATGGGATTGAAGGTGGCCGTGTATGTAGTGGCGCAGGGCAGAGAATGGCAGGCCCGGATTTCGCTTAATCTGGCGGTGGACGAATTATGGTGGGCGGGTGAGGCGGAGGGGCTGGTGGTGCTCTCCCGGTCACTGCCGCTGGGCTGGGCGGTGAAGCTGGCAGCGGCCTGCCGGTTCACGGACCAGATGCAGCACTGGGATGAGACAGCCTGGAGGAAATACGCCTCAGCCCACTTGAAGACGGAGATCCGGGCGGAGCAAGCGGATGGAGGGGAGCGGGGAGCGGGTTGGCCCTTTGAGGAGGCTGCGGTGTATAGGCTGCCGGAAGACAGGGGATGGAGCGGGTGTGGGGAATTGGAGGGTGTATGGGAGAATGCACAGACAGGTGGGCAGGGGAAGGAGTGGATGGATGAACGGGGGAGTAGGAGGGAGAATTGGCGAGCGAATGAACGGGTGAGCTTACGGAGGAGTGAGATGGAGATGCTTGTAGCGGGAGCTGACCGGCTGGTTGCGGCGCTGGACGGGCGTTCTCTGCTTCAGGGTGAAGCAGAGGCACTGGTGTCCGAGCAGCTCCCGGAGCTGGCCGAGAACTGGCGGGCTGCGGCGCAGCTCGCCTATCTCCAGGGACGGCTGTGCCTTACGGCCGCCGTCCTGGGCCCTGCGGGCGCCGCGCGGCTGGGCCTGCGCCGCCGCGAAGCACTGCGCTGCCTGCGCTGCGGCAGCGTGCCCACGGGCCGCACGGCCTGCGCCGCGTGCGGCCTTGCCGGCTGCGCCTATTGCGAGGCCTGCCTCGCACTGGGGCGCAGCCGGGCTTGCGCGCTGCTGCTGCGCAGCGCACCGCTGCCGGCCGTGCGTTGCACGGCCGGCGTGTCCCCCACCGTTGCGGCACGCCGGTGGGGGCTTAGCGCAGCGCAGGCGGCAGCCGCCGCCGCTGCGCTGGGGTTCCTGGCGGAGCCGCGCAGGCGCTCCGCCGACCCGGGCCCAGAGCGGTTCCTGCTCTGGGCGGTGACGGGCGCGGGAAAGACGGAGATCACTTTCCCGCTCTTGGAAGCGGCGCTCGCGGCCGGAGGGCGGGCGCTGATCGCCACCCCGCGGCGCGACGTCGTGCTGGAGCTTGCGCCGCGCCTGGCGAAGGCATTCCCGGCGGATGTCCCCGCCGTGCTGTACGGAGGCAGCGAGGACCGCTTGCGCCGCAGCCGGATCACCCTGGCGACCACGCACCAGCTGCTGCGATTCAACCAGGCCTTCGATCTGGTCATCATCGATGAGATCGATGCGTTTCCCTATCACAACGATTCTATGCTGGACTATGCCGCAAGGCAGGTCTGCAAGCCCGGCGGACGATTCATCCTGCTCTCCGCCACGCCGCCTGTGGGGCTACAGCGTCTTGCCCGCTCCGGCAGATTGCCGCATGCAAGGGTCCCGGTCCGCTTTCATGGCCATCCCTTACCGGTCCCGCACCATATCCGGATTCCGCCGCTCTACCGCTGTCTGAGGCAGGGGAAGCTTCCGGGGAGACTGCTGTCAGCTTTGCAGCGGTCCCTTGACCGTAAGGCGCAGATTTTCCTCTTTGTCTCCCGAATCGCCCATATTGAGGGGCTGCTGCAGCTGCTGCGGCGGATATTTCCCGAAGTGTCTATAGAGGGAACCTCCTCTCAAGATCCGGGCAGAGCAGAGAAGGTGCTTAAGTTCCGGGATTGCACTATTTCCCTGCTGGTAACGACAACGATTCTGGAGCGTGGGGTCACAGTACCGCATAGTGATGTGTTTATTCTGGATGCGGACAGCGGACTTTTTGATGAGGCAGCCTTGGTGCAGATGGCGGGCCGGGCGGGACGCTCCAAGGATGATCCGGCAGGCAATGTCATCTTCGCTTCAGCAGAGTGGAGCCGCTCGCAGCGCGCCGCCATATCACAGATCCGCAGTATGAATGCCATTGCCCGCAGACAGGGATATATCCAGTCTTAACAGTCTCCTAATTTTGAATTCTAGACACTCTGTACTTTTAAACTCCATACACCTCATTTCGAAGGAGGGTTAAGAATGCGTTCCCTGACGTCTTGGATGAAGCAAGCCCGCTCCCTAATTGCGCCTTCGCAGCCGGAATGTCTGTTTTGCGGCCGCAGAGGCCGTCCTTCTCCTGAATGGCCCGGAATCTGCGTACACTGCCAGAGCGGCATTCCATGGATTCGCGTTCCCCGGTGCCAGATCTGCGGGCGTCATGTGGGTTGCCCCGATTGCAGCCGCAGCCATGGGCCCTTACCGATCCGGTGCAACCGGAGTGCAGTAGCTTACACCAGTGAAATGCGGGAAGTATTAGGTCAGTATAAATACCGTGGGAATGAGCGGCTCGCCCCCCTGCTCGGTCTGATGCTGGACAGGGCATACGCGCTGCTGCAACAAGAACAAAGTAATCAACAATTAAATGGAGCGCAACAAGGTGATTTTTTCAACAAACCATTCCCGGTATTCCAATCAAAGCTTCGTGTGCGTGTGGGTTCTAACCTATGGCAAGCCGACCTGCTAGTCCCTGTACCTGTGAGCGCTGTCCGTCTGTCCGAGCGGGGCTTCAATCAGGCAGAGCGGCTGGCTGAAGTAGTATCCCTGCGAAGAGGAGTCCCTCAGCTTCCGCTGCTGGTCCGCACGCATCACACGGCCAAGCAGAGCTTCAAAAGCAGAAGCGAGCGTCTGGCCGATATGAAGCATGCTTTTGCCGGAAATACAGATTCGGCGGTTCTGCAAAGTCTGAATGAACACCTGCATTCCCGTGCGTCGCATCAGCTTGAACAGCGCCCCCTGCGAATCATTATTGTCGATGATATCTACACTACGGGGAGTACGATTCGTGCCTGCGCCGAAGCGCTTCAGCAGCTCTGCCGCAGTCAGAATTGCTCTGCTGAGATCTACTCTCTGACCTGGGCGCGTTCCTAGCAGCTGCCGCCGCTCCGGAATTCAATAAAACCGCTTCCCTGACCGATACTAAACATAGACGGATCTTCGGCGATCATGTAATCTTAGTAGCATAAGCGATTCATGAGTTGTGCAGAATGATAGAAGGGAGCCGCGGTAGAAATGAATGTAGACAATTGTCCGAGATGCGGCCGGTTATATGTCAAGAACCTGATGAGCCTGTGCCAGCCCTGCATCAAGGAGTTAGAGCATGAGTATGAAATCTGTGTAGATTATTTACGCAAAAATAGAGGCACCAACATACAGGAACTGTCCGATGCCACCGATATTTCCATTAAGGAAATCACGCGTTTTATCCGGGAGGGCCGGATTTCCATAGCCAATGCGCCCAATATGATGTACCCTTGCGAGGTATGCGGAACCCTGATCCGTGAAGGGCATATGTGCGATAGCTGCCGCAGCCGTCTGACCAAAGACCTGGCCAATGCGGCCAAGGATAGTGCAGACTCAAAGGCTCCCAAGAAGGCTCCAGATGGTGCTTACCGCGCGGTGGACAAGTTCCGCAACTAAACAATTCTGCAAAAAAACGCTTGCAGCTATAAAGAATGTTTCAACAGGGGCCGATAAACTTAGTAAAGATTATCGGCTTTTTTATTACAGAAGGAAGGTGAAGTTATGAAAATTAACGATGCCGGACGAATTAATGCGATTAATCCATACCAACGAAGTACGGAATCGCAAAGGCAGGAACAGATGAAGAAGAGTACACGCAAGGATGAGGTATCGATTTCGGATGAGGCCATTAAGCTGCTCCAGGCACAGAAGAGCGGCAAGATTGACACTGAACGTGCGAATAAGATCGAGAGCCTGAAACAGCAAGTATCCGCAGGTACCTACCAGGTTGACGCAGCCAAGCTCGCTGAGACACTCGCCCCCTACTTTAAGCAATCCTCCGAGAATTAGGTGAACACACCCATGGCACTTACAACATTATTAGAATTGCTTGAGCGGCTGGACGAGGCGCATGTGCAGATGCTGGATCTGGCCGCAGTCAAGAAACAGACCATTATGGACAACAAGGTAGAGGGTCTCATTGACATCCTGAACCGCGAGTCCAAGCTGATGAAGGTGATTGGACAGCTGGAAGAACGGCGTGCAGAAGCGGCATTCGAGTTTTTGCAGGGGGTTGGAATCCGTTCCAATCTGAATCTGAATCTTACCGAGCTGTCCCGCCTTGTATTCGATCCCGATGACAAATCGCGCCTGCTGCATATTCAGCAGAAGCTTTCCGGCACATTGCAGCAATTAAAAAAGGCCAATGAGCTGAACCAGAAGCTGATTGAGCAGTCGCTTACCTTTATAGATTATTCCCTGGATTTGCTTGTCGGAAGACCAAATCAGGAAATGACATACCATCATCCGTCCGACAAGGGCAGCAGTGTGACTCGGCCGGGGCTTTTTGATGCCCGTGGATAACCCGCTTATCCGCTCAGCCCCGTTCACCGCAGCAATCACAAGGGAGGAACAAGTAGCATGACATCCACATTCCACTCCATCGAGACCGCAAGACGAAGCCTGTTTACCCAGACGGCTGCGCTCAATACCACCGGCCACAACATTGCCAACGCCAATACGGAAGGGTACACCCGCCAGCGGGTGAATATGACAGCTTCAATCCCTATTGAAGCCTATGGACTTAATAAGTCTACAGTTCCTGGACAGTTGGGTACAGGGGTTGAGTTTGGCTCTATTGACCGGATTCGTGAGACTTTTCTGGATACCCAATACCGGGGCGAGAATTCAGCCTTGGGGAGCTGGACGATCCAATCAGATACACTGGATAAGCTGGAGTCGATCTTTAAAGAACCATCAGATACAGGTATAAGTACAGTGCTCGATAACTTCTGGAAATCCTGGTCGGATCTCAGTAAGAACCCGGAAGACAGCACTTCCCGTAAGATTGTGGTTCAGACTGCTCAGGCTATGACCGATGCACTTAATTATATGAGTAGACAGCTTAGTAACCTTGATACGGATTTGGCCTCCAATGTGGCAGTCAAGGGTACTGAGATACAGGGATATTTAACTTCCATTGCCGACTTGAACTCATCTATTTTCAAAATTGAGAGCATGGGCGACAAAGCAAACGACCTGCGGGATCAACGTGACCTGTTGACGGACAAGCTCTCCAAGATTGCCAATGTCAGTGTGGTAGATACCGAATACGGCTATAACATTTCGCTTGGCAGCCAACAGCTTGTACAAGGACCCGTTGTCTCTGCGACTGTGGACAGTGCATTCCTTAACACTGCTTTTGCTTCGGGCGATCTCAAGACTGGCGAAGTACATGGTATGATCTCTTCCAGTCAGAAGTATGTTGCGGATTATAAGAAGCAGCTTGATAATATTGCGAATACTATTGCTAACGGTGATATGGAGATTACTCTCCCCAAAGGATCTATCCTTCCTGAAGGTACGGTATTAACTACCGATGTTATAATTCCCCAAGCAGGTGGGACTACGACCACAATCGCAGCCGGTACACCTTTCCCTAAAGGTATTACTTTAAGCGCTGATGTGAAGACAACTGTGAAAGGGCTGAACGGTCTTCATCAGCTCGGATATACCATGGATGGCACACTCAATCCTGGGAAACCGCTGTTCACAATCTCTGGTGACGGAAATGTATTTACAGCAGGTAACATTAGCTTTAATTCTGTTATTGCTGCCGATACTAATCTTTTAGCTACCTCGCTTCGAACTACTGGAACGGGCACCTCTGAAGCAGTTGTCAAAGGGAACAATACGCTTGCCCTGCTTCTAGCCACCCAACAATCTGGCTCGTTCACATCGCCTACTACCGGAATTAAGGCAACTGCAAATTCCTTTTATAAATCGATGGTTGGACAACTGGGAGTTCAATCCCAAGAAGCGACCCGCCAGACAGAGAACTCCAATTATCTTGTAGAACAGGTAAATGCGCGCCGTCAGTCAGTCAGCGGTGTCTCGCTGGATGAAGAAATGTCGAACATGCTGGTATTCCAGCATGCTTATAGCGCTGCTGCGCGTTTTATGACGACTTATGATGAAATGCTCGATAAATTAATTAACTCTACCGGCACCGTAGGCAGATAAGAAAGGGGGATTTAAGCGATGTTACGTGTAACCTCTAATATGATGAATTCACAGCTTCTGCTTAACCTTAACCGCAACGCCCGTACGATGAACGATACACAACTGCAGTTAGCAACTGGACGTAAAATTAACAAGCCTTCCGATGATCCGGTAGGTATTACTTATTCTCTTCGATACCGCGCGGACTTGTCAGCTAATGAGCAATATCAGGAGAATGTAGATGACGCTACATCTTGGCTGGAATTTAATGATACTGTATTGACTCAGACGGGAGATGTGATCCAACGACTTCGTGAACTCTCTGTAAAAGGAGCTAGTGGATCTAATCCTCAAGAGGCTCTTGATAGTATTAATGCAGAGGTGAAACAGCTTAAGGAACAGCTTATTGATATTTCCAATAGCCAGTTCAAGGGGAAATACATCTTTAATGGACAGCAATATGATGTTCAACCCTATAAGTTTGCTACAGGAGCAGATGGAACTCCTGACACATCTGGTGCAGCTTCTATTGTTACAGATAAAGGACTATTGAATTATTCTGTAGGTGACAGTGTTCAGCTTCCAATTAACATTACAGGTAGTGATGTATTTGGCGGAAATGAAGAAGATAATATATTCGCAGTCATCGATAAAATTACAACTGCATTGGCTGATGGAGATACGTCGGAGGTATCTACTCAACTAGGTAATCTTGATAGTAGAATCAATAAGATATTAACAGTCCAGGCTGAAGTAGGAGCCAAAGCTAACCGGATAGAATTAATGAAGAACAGACTAAGTGATATGGAAGTGAATTTAACAGACCTGCAGTCCAAGACTGAAGATGGTGATTATGCCGAGTTGTTAATGAATTCCAAGATCCAGGAGAACATTTACAATGCTTCTCTGTCTGTAGGTTCCAAAATTATTCAGGCTACCCTGGTTGACTTCATAAGATAGGGGGAAGCTTCTAGATGATACCCGCAGTTCAAATACGGCAAACCAATGCATTAATTGGAATGGAAACCACTTCCGGGAGCCTATCAATAGTCCAGCCTAAAGCGGATCTGCAAATAAATACAACTCCTGGGCAATTAGAAATTCGTCAGTCTCCTGCTGAAATGACGATTGATCAGACTCAGGCCAGAGCCGCATATACAGGTGGAACGTACCGCGAGATGAATCAGCGTATCTATTCAGGTATTGAGCAGCTATGGCTTCAAGGCATTGCCAAACGAATGGAGCAAGGGGAACGCGTGGCTAATTTTCATAAACCGGGAAATAGTATAGCAGAGGTTTACGGTGAAGATTGGCAGCCGGTGTCCTATCCGGAGATTCGTGGACCTGCATCGGTTGATAACGTGCATATAAATGTCGAGTTAGTTCCTCCTGAAATTGAATATCGTAAATCTGAGGTGAGTATTCAAGCAGAGGCTCATGATCCTCAAATTAACTTTACACCATCTAAGTTAGATATTTATCTAAGACAGAGACCATCCATAAGCTTTGTACCGCCGGAGATAGATATTCAAATGTAAATATTGTTACAAGCTATAGATTCGGTTGATATAACCAAATATCTATGGCTTTTTTATTAGACTATTTATGAATAAGGAGTGTTCGTAGAATGATTATAGAAACATTGACTTGGGGAAACCTGGATATTACAGAAGAACAAATATATCATTTTCCTAAAGGTGTTCCGGGTTTTGAAGAAGATATTGATTTTGCATTGATTACGGTAGAAGACGGACCGTTCAGCTATTTACAATCTCTTCAAAATACTAGTGTATCGTTTTTATTGAGTGACCCTTTTATTTTCTATCCGACCTATGAATTTGAGCTTCCACAAGCGGATAAGGAAGAATTAGAGATTATAGAGGATGTAAATATTCGTTGTATGGTTACAATCAAAGAAGAGTTGGAACACTCAACTGTTAATTTACTTGCCCCTATAGTACTAAATCCGATTACACGTTCAGGGAAGCAGGTTGTACTTCACAACTCGAACTATCAAACAAGACATAGTTTATGGAATGCTCCCCATGATCATTTTGAAAAGGGTGGTGAATAATATGCTCGTTCTTACCCGCAAAAAAGGCGAGTCGATTATTATACAAGATAATATTGAGATTACTATTCTGAGTGTTGAAGGAGATATTGTGAAGGTAGGCATTAACGCTCCGAAGCATGTCGATATCTTCCGGGAAGAAGTGTATCTATCAATAAAAGAAGCCAATAAGGAATCTGCTTCGCCAACCCCAGGCAATCTTAATGCTCTAATGGAGCGGTTACGCACACAAAAATAAATTTGCGATTTCATGTAAATAGCTATAAACAAATTACCGGACAAGTCGATATATATATTAGACGCTGAATCCGGAGGGGCGGCCGACCTTAACGGCAGCGTTTACCACATGGATGTGGAACAACTCAATTTCAGGGAGGAAATACAAAATGATTATCAACCACAATATCGCGGCTTTGAACACGCACCGTCAACTGGCAGCTAACACTGCTAACACTAACAAAAATATTGAGAAGCTGTCTTCCGGTCTTCGAATTAACCGTGCAGGTGACGATGCAGCTGGTCTGGCAATTTCCGAAAAAATGCGCGGCCAAATCCGCGGTTTGGATCAGGCTTCCCGTAATGCTCAAGATGGTATCTCTTTGATTCAAACCGCTGAAGGCGCTTTGAATGAAACACATTCCATCCTGCAACGTATGCGTGAACTTTCTGTACAAGCAGGTAACGATACTAATACAGGTTCCGACCGTAATGAAATTCAGAAGGAAATGGGTCAGTTGAATTCTGAAATTGACAGAATTTCCAGTACTACTGAGTTCAATACTCAGACGCTGTTGAATGGATCGTTGGGTGCATCTGGAACTTCAAGTGCTCCTGGAAATGTAGAAATCACTTCATTGTCTGGTCTTAAAAAGGGTGCATACACGGTTACTGTTGGAGTCGAGGCTACTAAAGCAGCTACAGCTGCAGGTACTCCTGCTTATGCAGCTGATGCTGCTGTAGACACTGCCTTTGGAGCAACAACTAAAGACATTTCCATTAATGGTGTCAAGATTGATACTACAGGAGTAGACACTAAGGCTAAATTACTGACAGCTTTGAACAAAGATAAAGCTACAACAGGATTTGAAGCATCCTTTGATGGTGCTGACAAACTTGTCTTTACAGCAACTGAGTTTGGTTCAGGAAAAACTCTTACGGTTGGCGGTGCTGACACAGCTCTTATCGGTGCGGGTGCATTAACAGACGGCGTAGATGCTACTGCAACTATTGCTGACTCAGAAGGTGTAACTACTGCAGTGACAGGAACTGGACAAAATGTTATTTTTGGATCTTCAGAACTTGTGGTTAAAGGCGCGGCAGCCTCAACTTCTACTATTAATGTAGTTACAACAGGTGCAAGTATTCACATTGGTGCTAACAAAGATCAAACAATGTTAATCGACATTAGCCAAATGGATACTAAAACTTTGGGCAACAAAGATGACAAAATCAAAGATGTCAATGTACTGACTACTTCAGGTGCAGAGAAAGCAATCAAAACATTGGACGATGCAATCAAACAAGTTTCCGGCGAACGTTCCAAGTTGGGTGCGTTCCAGAACCGTCTGGAACACACTATCAACAACTTGGGAACTACTTCCGAGAACTTGACTGCTGCTGAATCCCGTGTACGTGATGTTGATATGGCTAAAGAAATGATGAGCCAGACTAAGAACAACATTCTTGCACAAGCCGCTCAGGCTATGTTGGCTCAGGCTAACCAACAGCCACAAGGCGTTCTTCAATTGCTTCGTTAATCCTTTCTTAGCAAGATTAGAGATCCCTATTTTAGGGGTCTCTTTTTTCATGGATTAATTACGAATCTTTCTGCATTCCCTTAATCTTCCGCAAGAACTAACCGATATATATAGTAAATTGTTATTATCGGAGGTTCTATTATGAACGTACAGTTTTCATTTACAGCTAGTGGAGGTAAGGCTTCAACTTATATACCCGGTTCCACTGCTCCAGTTAAGGATGTAATTCCAGATAATGCTGGGAGTCTTACCCCAACTGCTCCGTTAATACATACAACTCAACTTAATACGCTAGAGAAACAGGGTACAGCGGTATCGGTAGGAGAAGAGCAATTGATCCGTACTATTGAGAAGGCGGTTAAGGCCCTTCAAGGTCCTTCAACCACATTGGAAGTCAGCATACACGAAAAGACGCACGCTATTATGGTAAAGGTGCTTAATAAAGATACAGGAGAGCTTATTCGTGAAGTTCCCCCCGAGAAGACATTGGATCTGGTAGCGAAGATGATGGAATTGGCCGGAATCATCATTGATGAGAAAGTATAGAAAGGACGGGATGAACTTATGACTATTCGCCTTAGTGGTATGGTTTCTGGTATGGATACAGAAAGTATTGTTAAAGAAATGATGAATGCCAAACGAATACCCCTAGATAAACTGAATCAACAGAAACAGACACTTCAGTGGCAACGGGATAATTACCGTGAAATTAACTCTAAACTTGTAGACTTCCGTAATAATAAGATTTTAAAGTATAATTTAGCCGCTACAATGAATGCACAGAAAGCTGTTGTGACTGGTAATACCAAAGCTATTCAGGCAGAGGCGAATGCTGATGCAAGTTCGATTCCCATGAGCGTTAAGGTTAATAATCTTGCTGAGAAGTCTTCTTTACCAAAAGCGGCATTAACTGTCGGCATGGTGGAAGGTGGAGTAAAAGCAACACTTAAGACTACTTTGGGTGAGTTGGGTGGAGGGCTTTCTACCTATGATTTATTCATTAACAAGACCAACATCTCTTTAAGTAAAGATGATACTATTGCTGATGTAGTTAGCAAAATTAATGGAGCTGCTAATGCAAAGGTAACTGCAAGTTTTGATGAAGTCAGTGGACGCTTTAATATCACTGCTAAGGATTATGGAACTGATAATAATCTGAAAATGACTAACTCCAGTGGTGTGGTTGCAGAAAGCTCGCTATTGAATCTTTTTGGGATGGATTCTGGTGTAGTCCCGATTGCAGCTAAAAAGGCCTCGATCGAAGTATCAGTTGCCAATAATGGAGCTCAGGCAGGGAATCCGGCAACATATATACAAGAGTTCAGTTCTGAGAACAATACAATCACAGTAAACGGTGTGAAGATGACACTGTTGGCGGTGTCAGGCACAGACGGTGCTACTGAAATTTCTACTCAAACAGATACAACAAAAACGTTAGATACCATCACTAACTTTGTTAAAGATTATAACGACCTGATAAGTTTGTTAAATACAAAAGTATCTGAGGAACGATATAAAGATTTCACTCCACTGACAGATGAACAGAAGAAAGATATGAAAGAAAAGGATATTGAGCTGTGGGAAGCCAAAGCAAAAAGTGGAATGTTGAAAAATGATGATATTCTGAAATCAACACTAGCTTCCTTGAGAACCATTATAACAGGTCAATTAAAAGGGCTTAGTGAAATGGGTATTACCACAGGCCAGTATTATGAAAATGGTAAAATTAATATTGACACTGATAAATTGAAGCAAGCGCTTCAGGAAAATCCTCAAAAAGCAATATCAATATTTCAAGGTACGGCAGGATCACAAGGGATATATAGTAAGATGGCTGAACAGGTTAATACATCGTTGGATAAGTTAGCTGTGAAAGCTGGCACTTCCAAATATACTACAGAGATTACCGGTGCCTATAAGACTGAAAGCCTCATGGGAAAAAAATTAACTGACTATAATACTCGAATAGCAAATTTACAAACCCGTCTAACAACTATGGAGACTAACTATTATAAGAAGTTCACTGCCATGGAAACCGCAATGAATAAGTATAATAGCCAGTCTAGTAACCTCTCAAGCTATTTCAAATAAATATTTAACAAAGGGTGAATATGAATGATAACATCTCCTTACGATAAATATCGGCAATCCTCGGTGCAGACTTCAAGTCCGGCACAACTGTTGCTTATGATGTTTGACGGAGCGATACGTTTTGGTAAGGCGGCGTTAGAAGGAATAGAGTCGGCCGACTTTAATAAAGTGAGCACTAACTTGGGGAAGGCACAAACTATTGTAAATGAGCTTATCACTACATTGGATAACTCATACGAAGTGTCCAAGGGGCTTGCTTCAATGTATGAATATATTAATTATCTATTCATTGAATCCAACATAAAGAAATCCAAGGAACAGGCAGAGGAGGCGATTGGTTACCTACTGGAACTTCGTCAGACTTTCGCTCAGGCTTCTAAAATGACTGCAGAACAAGACCTCCAGCATGGATAATCTGTTACAAGAACTTGAAAAGCTAACCCAAACCATTATAAATCAATTACAATTCGCCACCTACGAAGAACTCGAAGCCTTCGTAGAACAACGCCAGAAACTTGTCGAAGCCATTGGGGAAGAGGTCGAGAATTGTCAGATGACCCTTGCGCAAAAAGAGGTATTGCGTCGAATCCTGGAGCATGATCCGGCCATCATGGCGCGCATGAATGCCCATCGCCTCGAAGCCAAAGACTGGCTTCAAAAACGCAATCAAGCCAAAA
The DNA here is from genome assembly GCF_037963835.1 of Paenibacillus sp. FSL H8-0332. NCBI lineage: Bacteria > Bacillati > Bacillota > Bacilli > Caryophanales > Paenibacillaceae > Paenibacillus > Paenibacillus sp. FSL H8-0332. The sequence continues at coordinate 6,535,062 of NZ_CP150145.1, read as the reverse complement.
TCCAACGCAATGCATACGAGACAGCCTACACCCCGGACAGCTTCCTGATGGACCGGAAAAAATAATAGAAAAAATAATAGATTCTCCCTGTTTCAGTCGGGGAGCAGGCGGGTATTTTTAAAACGTCTGCTCCTTTTTTTGTAACTTATATTACCGAATTATATCCATTTCTGATGTCAATTGTACTCTGGTAAAATATTGCATGTAACCATTTACTATTCCAATTGACAATAGAGAAGCAGCGGTGGTATAGTCGAATTGTGAGCAAGACTCACGTTCATCTGATGACGAAGGGAATGTTTAGTCAATGGAAGGTAAAGTTAAATGGTTTAACGCAGAAAAAGGTTATGGTTTCATCGAAACTGCCGATGGTGGCGACGTATTCGTACACTTCTCCGCGATTCAAACTGACGGTTTCAAGACGTTGGATGAAGGTCAATCCGTAGAGTTCGATATCGTTGAAGGCGCACGCGGACCACAAGCAGCTAACGTCATCAAATTATAATCATCCGGCGAAGCCGACCTACATATATGGTAGATGGTTAGCAATTGAGACAACGCTAGCGGTAGACCCTGGGGACATTCCCTGGGGTCTTTTTTATATGCTTGAAAGTGCATAGAATCGTGAGAAGCAACCCTCCAGAGCATCCAAAGCAGACCGCATTTTGCGAGGTTATTTTACATTATATTCATAAATATTATTTAAATTTGGAATAAAAGAGAGCTTATTTGGACTTTTTGTAAAATTTAGTTTGGAAAAGTGTTTACGTTCTCCAAAATATGGGTAATGAGAACCGTTGGGCTTTTTTCTTGCCTAGTTTGCACTCTATTTATTAGCTTAGGCGTATGCTTCCGAAAGATTTTTGGTAAGAAGACATGCAGTGAAGCCTATGCCCATCAAAATCACAGGAGGATGAACAACAGAATGAAGAAATTGTGGCGTGGCCTTACGGCCGGAGTACTTGGTATTTCAATGCTGCTCGGATCTCTGGGTAGTGCGTACGCAGCGAAGACACCCAAGGATATTCAAGGACATTGGGCGCAGAAGCAACTGCAGAGCTGGCTGGATAAAGGATACCTGGGCGGTTATCCTGACGGAACGGTGAAGCCGAATAAGGCTATTACCCGTGGTGAATATGTGGCATTGATCAATCGCCTGTTCGGGTTCACCGACACGGCTTCCATTAGCTTCACCGATGTGAAGAAATCAAACTGGGTATATAGCGAAGTATCCAAGGCTGTGAAGGCTGGTTACATTGGCGGGTATGAGAATAATACCTTCCGGGCCAATAATCCGCTCACCCGGCAGGAAGCAGCAGTCATTGCTGCCAAGCTGCTTAAGCTGAGTACAAGCTCTACTCCGCTTAAGTTCAAGGATAATGCTCAGATCGCAGCTTGGGCCAAGGGGGCAGTAGCCTCAGCGGCTGAGAAGAAGATCATCAACGGTTATCCTGACGGAACCTTCGGTCCGAAGAAATCTCTTACCCGTGCCGAAGCGGTTGGAATTATAAGCAACTCGGTTGTGCATAAGCCGAATACCGGTGGTGGAGTAACCCCAATGCCAACACCTACAACAACCCCTGCTCCTACAGCAACTCCAGTGCCAACTACTAGCCCAACAGCTACTCCGGTTCCTGGCGGTAGTGGTGGTGGCGGAGGTACTGGCGGAGGTGGTGGCGGAGGCGGTAGCGCGACCTCGCCTTCTGTCAGTAACGTAACCTACGGTCATGTAGGTTCGGTTACCGCAGATGTATATGTTAAGCCTTCTGTAACGGGAGCTGTGTATTATGTAGTTGCTCCTTACAGCATGAACGTAACAGCACCAACTGCAGCACAAGTGAAAGACGGAATGATTAATGCAACAACAGCAGGCGTTCATTCCGGCAAAATCGCTGCAACTGGCGACACTACTGTTGCTTTCTCTGTGTATGGTCTAAGTGCAGGTATGGATTATACCGTATACGTTGCCCTGGCTGATGCTTCTGGTAATTGGTCTGGCGTAACACCGCTTCAATTGAAAACAGCGGCAAGCACTGCCACTTCGCTTACACAGGTTGGAGTGACTAGCATAGGAACGGTAACAGCAGAGGTCTATGCAGCTTACGGGCAGATGGCCGCACCAGTAACCCCTCTGAAATATGTGGTGGTTAAGGCAACAGATGCTGATCCAACGGCAATGCAGATTGCTAACGGACAGAACAGTGCAGGTGCTACATTAATGGGGCCTTGGGCTGGTACAATCACAGGTGCTCCAGTTGTAAAACACAGCATTAACCTGACTGGACTCACTGCCAATACAGCGTATAAGGTCTTCTTTATCACTGACTCTAATGGAACCTTGTCCCCTGTAGAGCTTCTGCGGATTCACACTAAATAAGTAAGCTTGATGAAGGCAATTATTCATAATCCAGGTTTTAGAGTGAGATAATACAGCAACAGTATTCGGTCCGGCGAGGGCGGCTTTATGCTCGAGCCGGGCCGTTTGTTGTTACGGCAGCTCTGTTACATGTATTGTTAGTTGAATGTAAAGTCTGTCATGATTTGTTTTTTACTTAGCCCTGACAATTTGCTATAATGGAAAAGTAAATAAAGGAGGAGTGCCTTATGAAATTCAGCATTCGAGGTCAACAAATTGAAGTGACCGACGCTTTGAGAGAGTATGTTGATAAGAAGCTCAGCAGACTTGAGAAGTATTTCGAAGCACCCCCTACCTCAGAAGGATTTGTGACGCTTGGCGTCGTTCGCGGCCTTCATACGGTGGAAGTGACAATCCCTCTGGCTGGTGTGACGCTTCGTGCGGAAGACCGCAGCGATGATATGTATGCATCCATCGATGCCGTAGTGGACAAGCTGGAACGTCAGATCCGCAAGCACAAGACCAAGCTTAATCGCAAGTTCCGTCAGGAAGGCAGCCTGAAGACCTTGTTCGTGGAAGGTTCGGCCAGTGCCGTAGCTGTTGAAGAGCAGGAACAGGATTATGATGATCTTGAGGTTGTGCGGAACAAACGGTTTACCTTGAAGCCTATGGATGTGGAAGAAGCGATTCTGCAAATGAACATGATTGGACATACGTTCTTCGTGTTCTCCAACATTGACACTTCCGAAGTTAGCGTAGTTTACAAACGCGATGACGGCAAGTACGGTCTGATCGAGCAGAACTAACCTGCGGACCGGGAATTGTTGGAATAAGGAAGGCTTCGGTTCAGCCTAACGTGGACAATTAGACGAGTCCCTATTCGCCTGAAGCGAATAGGGCTCTTGTGCGTATATATAGAAGTTTCATTAAAATGCCATTATCTGTCCTCATATAAGGGGATTATACAGAATAAGGTTAGGGCGGCTTGTATTGCGGCTTCTCTTACAAACTGTTACAATTTATGAAGCAGCGGAATCGAAATCATATATGGCCCTTTCAATCTATGAGGATGGGCTCGGTTCCACCATCTGTGTTGCATGAAAGGGGTTAACCATGCTAGGACTTGTTAAGAAAATATTTGGCGACACTAATGAACGGGATGTCAAACGTCTCATGAAGACGGTGGAAGTTATTAATGGTCTGGAGCCGGATTTCGTATCGCTTACGGATGAAGAGCTGCAGGCGAAGACAGCGGAATTCCGCGCCCGTATTGAGAAAGGTGAGACCCTGGAAGAGATTCTTCCCGAGGCCTTTGCTACCGTACGCGAAGCTTCCAAACGGACGCTGGGCATGCGGCATTTTGACGTTCAACTGGTTGGGGGTATGGCGCTGCATGAAGGCCGGATCTCCGAGATGAAGACCGGGGAAGGCAAGACGCTGGTTGGAACGCTGCCGGTGTATTTGAATGCGCTGCTGAGTAAAGGCGTGCATGTCGTAACCGTAAATGATTATCTGGCTCAGCGCGATAGTGCGCAAATGGGACAAATCTATAACTTTCTGGGCATGAGCGTTGGGGTCAACCTGAACGGCATGGACCATAATGATAAACAAGCAGCATATGCTTGCGATATTACGTACGGAACGAATAATGAATTCGGGTTCGACTATCTGCGCGACAACATGGTGCTCTATAAGGAACAGATGGTACAGCGCCCGCTGCACTTCTGTATTATTGACGAAGTCGATTCCATCCTTGTTGATGAAGCGCGGACACCGTTGATTATCTCCGGCCAGGCTGAGAAATCGACAGAGCTGTATTATGCGGCAGACCGTTTCGTGAAGAAGCTGACTGCCGAAGAGGATTACACCGTGGATATTAAGGTGAAGTCTGTCGCGCTTACTGAGAAGGGCGTGGCCACGGCTGAGCGTGCTTTTGGGATAGAGAATCTGTATGACCACAGCAATGTTACCTTGAACCATCATATTGTACAGGCCTTGAAGGCGAACGCTATTATGCGCCGGGATGTCGATTATGTGGTTAATGAAGACGAGGTTATGATCGTCGATGAATTCACAGGCCGTCTGATGCAGGGCCGCCGTTACAGCGACGGGCTGCACCAGGCGATCGAAGCGAAGGAAGAGATTGAAGTTCAGAATGAGAGCATGACGCTGGCTACCATCACCTTCCAGAACTACTTCCGGATGTACCGCAAGCTGGGCGGCATGACAGGTACGGCGAAGACGGAGGAAGAGGAGTTCAAGAAGATCTATGGTCTTGAGGTTCTCCAGGTTCCTACGAATAAGCCGAATCAACGGATCGACATGCCTGATGTAGTCTACAAAAGCGAGAACGGCAAGTTCAACGCGGTCGTTGCTGAAATTGTGGAACGCCACAAGAAGAATCAGCCGGTGCTGGTAGGTACGGTATCGATTGAGAACTCTGAACGCGTATCGGAAATGCTGAAGCGCAAGGGTGTCAGACACCAGGTACTGAATGCGAAGCACCATGCTGCAGAAGCCGAAATTATCTCTTTTGCCGGTCAACCGGGAACGGTAACGATTGCCACGAACATGGCTGGACGCGGTACGGATATCGTGCTGGGCGAAGGGGTAACCGATGTGGGCGGTCTGCATATTATTGGTACAGAGCGCCATGAATCACGCCGGATTGATAACCAGCTTCGCGGCCGTGCCGGACGCCAGGGCGATCCGGGTTCGACACAGTTCTACCTGTCCCTTGGGGATGAGCTGATGAAGCGCTTCGGTGCGGACAACGTGCTGAACATGATGGACCGTCTGGGATTCGAGGAAGATCAGCCCATTGAGAGCCGTATGATTACCAAGGCCGTTGAATCTGCCCAGAAGCGGGTAGAAGGTAACAACTTCGATATCCGCAAAGTCGTGTTGCAATACGATGACGTCATGAACCAGCAGCGCGAGATTATCTACAAGCAGCGCCGCGAAATTCTGGAGTCGGACAATATCAAAGACATCGTAGTGGAAATGATCAAGCCGGTTATTGACCGCATTGTGAATGCCCACTGTAGTGACGATATCCCGGAGAACTGGGAGCTGCAAGAGGTTGCAGATTATGTGAACAGCAAGCTTCTTGAAGAAGATGAGCTGACACGCGATGATCTGTGGGGCAAAGAAGTAGATGAAATGATCGAATTCATCTTCGCCCGTGTACTTGAGAAGTATGCTGCACGTGAAGAACGTCTTGGCTCCGAGCTGGTACGTGAATTCGAGAAGGTTATCGTGCTTCGCTCCGTAGACAGCAAATGGATGGATCATATCGATGCCATGGATCAGCTTCGTCAGGGGATTCACCTCCGTGCTTACGGCGGTACCGATCCGCTGCGCGAATATCAATTCGAGGGCTTCGAGATGTTCAACGCCATGACCGCGAACATTCAGGAGGAAGTGGCGACCTACATTATGAAGGCGCACATCGAGACGAATCAGGAGCGGCAATCGGTAGTGGAGGAAGACAAGATCTCTACCAACGCAGAGCCTGCTGAGAACCGTCCGGTGCATGTGGAATCCACTGTCGGCCGTAACGATCCTTGCCCATGCGGCAGCGGCAAGAAATATAAGAACTGCCACGGACAGGCGTAAAAGAAACAGAGCTACAGTTGAGCCTGAGAGGTCAAGGCCGGTTCTATGAACCCGGTGAAATAATGAGCAGGCATTAAGCTGCGAATACCTTTCACCCTACCGCATTTGCGGTTTTGTTCACTGGCACTTAGGTTATAATGACAATAAAAAGCGGCTGGGCCCGGGGGACTCCCCGTTTGCGGCCCGGCTGCTTTTTTGGGCTTTGGAAGTTATGGTGATGGCGGCGCTGGACAGAGGGAAGCGACGGGTGGTCTCTTAAATGAGGGTGGAAGTAATGGAGGGGAAGTTTGGAACTGCAGGAGCGATAGCGTCCGCCTTTGTGCCCGGATTTTATCCGCTATGCGGTATAATCAATAAATCTGGGCACAATAGCGGCCGAAAGTCCAAACATTCCCCGCAGTTACGTCGTACACCCAAATAAAGCGGGCATCCGAGTTTCTGGCTGAGCAGGCGAAGCTGAGCACCATATTCCTCAGCCCAAACCGGCAGCCCGGCGCAATATTTTAATTTGAAAGGTGATGTGATCCAATTGATCGATCCTAATGTGAAGCAGGACCTGCGTGAAATGGGCAAGAAATTAACCAACCTTAGGGGGTCACTTTGACTTAGACCTGAAGCTGGAGATTATAGCGAACTTTGAAGAGAAGATGGCGGCTCCCGGGTTCTGGGATGATTCTGATCAGGCGCAGAGCGTGATTGGCGAGATGAATGTCGTCAAGTCGGTGGTTGACCAATTCGAGAAGCTTCAGCAGGATTATGACGATGCTGCCATGATGGCGGAGCTGGCAGATGAGGAAGGCGACGACGCACTGGCTGATGAGATAGCCGGAACGATCCGCAGTATAAGCGCCCGAGTGGATGAGTTCGAGCTGCAGTTGCTGCTCAATCAGCCTTACGATAAACTGAATGCCATTCTGGAGCTGCATCCGGGGGCAGGTGGTACCGAGTCTCAGGACTGGGGCCAAATGCTGCTGCGCATGTACACACGCTGGGCGGAGAAGCGGGGCTTCAAGGTGGATGTGCTTGATTATCTGCCGGGCGATGAAGCGGGGATCAAGAGTGTAACTTTATTAATTAAAGGCCACAATGTATATGGGTACCTCAAGGCAGAGAAGGGCGTTCACCGGCTGGTGCGCATTTCGCCTTTTGACTCCTCAGGCAGACGGCATACCTCCTTCGTATCCTGCGATGTGGTACCGGAGATTGCAGACGATGTTGAGGTGGATATCCGTACGGAAGATCTGAAGATTGATACGTACCGGGCCAGCGGCGCGGGCGGTCAGCACATCAATACTACGGACTCAGCGGTGCGGATTACGCATATGCCAACCGGCGTGGTAGTCACGTGTCAGAATGAGCGTTCACAGATCAAGAACCGGGAGCAGGCAATGAAGATGCTGCGTTCCAAGCTCTATGAGCGCAAAATTCAGGAGCAGCAGGCACATCTGGACGAGATCCGCGGGGAACAATCCGAGATTGCCTGGGGCAGCCAGATTCGTTCTTATGTGTTCCATCCTTACAGTATGGTGAAGGATCACCGCACCTCTGTAGAGACAGGCAACATTGGAGCGGTAATGGACGGCGATCTGGACGGGTTCATTGACGGCTATCTGCGGAGCCAGATCAAGACGGAAACTGAATAAATGTAATCCTATTCCTACGCGTCTTCGGAGGTGTAGGAATTTTTGTCTGAACATAAAGGAGTCCGGCCAACCATGCAAAAAATCAATTCACGCAACAAACCTCCGCTCATCCCCTTGAACGGGCCGCTGCGTCATACGGTGGACATTGTGCTAATTCTGATCGGCTCGCTGATCACAGGGCTGGCGTTCAACCTGTTTTTCCTCCCGAACCGGATTGCATCCGGCGGGGTGTCGGGGCTGTCGGTACTGGCTGAGGCCTGGTTTGGGGCAGAGCCTGCTTTTACCCAGTGGGCGCTTAATATTCCGCTCTTCATTCTCGGCGTGATCTTCCTCGGCAAACAGTACGGCATCCGCTCTCTGCTGGGCAGTTTTGTGCTGCCGCTGTTTATCTTCCTGACGAAGGACGGGCCTGTGCCGACCACGAATCCGCTCCTGGCCTCTATTTATGGAGGAATTGGTGTAGGTCTCGGCCTGGGCCTCGTCTTCCGGGGGCGCGGCTCTACAGGCGGACTGACCATTGCAGCTCAGATTATTCAAAAGCTAACCGGCTTCAGCTTCTCGCTGTCTGTCGTGCTGCTGGATGGTACGGTGATTACCTTGGCGGCTTTTGTGCTGGGGATGGAGCAGGCGATGTACGCACTGATCGGGCTGTTCGTCACCGGCAGGGTGATCAACGCGCTGGAGGTGGGCTTCAGCACCACGAAGGTAGCGTATATCATCTCGGATCACACAGAGGACATCTCGCAGGCGATTCTGAATGATCTGGACCGCGGGCTGACCAAGCTCAATGCGCAAGGCGGCTATACCGGTGACAACCGTACGGTGCTGATGGTCGTAGTAGGCCAGAATGAAATTACCAGGCTGAAGGCGATTGTCCGCTCGGTGGACCCGGGGGCATTTGTGATTATTACGGAGGCTCATGAAGTGCTGGGCGAAGGGTTCAAAAGAGAAGCGTAGACTCCCTTAGGGGGCTCTGCGCTTTTCTTTTTGCATGGAATCCTCTGAATAAACTTAACGTAACATGTTGTATTTATATTAATTCGGTCGTATAATAATACATATTTGCAGGACGGTTATGCATGAGCGATAATGATAGAAATGAGAAACGGGAAGCGGGGATGACAGTGACAGGCAAGCTGAGAGCGGCAATTGTCGGATCAACAGGTTATGGGGGCGTGGAGCTGATCAGGCTGCTGCAGGGCCACCCTGATATAGAGATTACTTCAGTGATTTCCTCTTCGAGTGCGGGTGTGCCGATTGAGGAGGGTTTTCCGCATTTAACAGGAGTGGTACAGCGCAAGCTGGATGGTGTTGATGCAGCAGAGATTGCGAGCCGAGCGGATGTTGTATTCACTGCTACCCCTTCGGGAGTGAGCGCGAAGCTGGTGCCCGGGCTGCTGGAAGCCGGACTCAAGGTTGTCGATCTGTCCGGGGACTTCCGGTTGAAGGATGGCGCGGAGTATGAGCAGTGGTATAAGCACCCGGCTCCTCCAGAAGCTTATCTGAAGCAGGCGGTATACGGTTTATGCGAGGTGTACGGCGAACGTGCGGCCGGAGTGGATTTCATCTCGAATCCGGGATGTTACCCGACAGCTACGCTGCTGGGACTGATTCCTGCACTTGAGGCAGGCTGGATCAAGCCGGACAGCATCATTATTGATGCGAAATCCGGGGTGTCCGGGGCAGGGCGGGGAACGAGCCTGATGGTGCATTTTGCCGAGATGAATGAGAACTTCAAAGCTTACAAAATCAACAAACATCAGCATATCCCGGAAATTGAGCAGGTGCTGACCGATATCGCCGGGGAGAAAGTAACAGTAACGTTCACTACGCATCTGGTGCCGATGACCCGGGGGATTATGACTACGATGTATGCCGGACTGAATGGCGAACACAGCGAGCAGGATCTGGTGGAATTATACCGTAACTATTATGCAGGCAGGCCGTATGTGCGGGTGCGTGAGCCCGGCGTGGTTCCGGCGACGAAAGAAGTCAGCGGATCGAATTACTGCGATATCGGCTTTGCTACAGACGCGCGTACTGGACGGGTTACCATTGTGTCGGTTATCGACAATATCGTTAAGGGCGCCGCAGGGCAAGCGATTCAGAACCTCAATTTGATGATGGGATGGGAGGAAACCCGCGGGCTTGGTTACACACCAGTGTATCCATAAGCGCAAGCGGTCAAACAATATCATGAGTGAGCAACCACTATATACCGTCGTAGAAGGCGGAAGTATTACTGCACCTAAGGGCTTCACCTCCGGTGGCCTGCACTGCGGTCTCAAAAAAACAGAGCGCAATGACCTTGCCGCGATTCTCTGTGAGGTGCCGGCTACGGCGGCTGCGGTGTATACGACCAATGTGTTTCAGGCGGCTCCGCTGAAGGTTACGCGGGAGAGTCTGGCGGACGGGACGCTGCAGGCGGTGATCGTGAACAGCGGCAATGCCAATGCCTGTACAGGGGATCAGGGCGAGGCGGATGCGTATGAGATGCGTGCGGCTGCTGCCCGTTATTTGGGTGTGAATGAGCTGGATGTCGCTGTCGCTTCCACGGGTGTGATCGGGGAGCTGCTGAAGATGGACTGTGTGCGCAGCGGGATTGCCGGATTGCCGGAGAAGATGGACGCAGGCGCTGCCGGTGCGGAGGAATTCAGCCAGGCGATTCTAACCACCGATCTGGTCAAAAAAGAAAGCTGCGTAAAAGTAACGGTAGGCGGTACAGAGGTTACGATTGCCGGAGCCGCGAAGGGTTCCGGGATGATTCACCCGAACATGGCGACGATGCTGGGCTTCATGACCACCGATGTGCTCATTGACGGCGAGGATTTGCTCAGCCTGCTGCGAAGCGCGACCAACACTACTTTTAATATGATTACTGTTGATGGTGATACCAGTACGAATGATATGCTGGTCACGATGGCCAGCGGACTTGCCGGCAATGAGAAGCTGACGCGTCTGCATGCGGACTGGGATGCTTTTGCAGCGGCGTTCACTCATGTGTGCCAGAGTCTGGCCATGGCGATTGCCCGTGACGGCGAAGGGGCCACGAAGCTGATTGAGGTGCAGGTGAACGGGGCGGTGCATGATGAGGCTGCGGCGGCGATTGCCAAGACCGTGGTCGGCTCAAGCCTGGTGAAGTCGGCGATCTTCGGTGCGGATGCCAATTGGGGGCGGATTATCGCGGCTGTAGGGCGCGCGGGCGTTCCGGTATCGCCGGAGCGGGTAGATATAAAGCTGGGTGAGATCGAGGTGCTGCGCGGATCGCGTCCGGTGGCTTTTGATGAGGAGCAGGCGCTGCATTATCTGCAAAAAAGCGATACCGTGCTGATCACGGTAACCTTGTCAGACGGCAGCGGGCAGGCTACAGCCTGGGGCTGTGACCTGACTTATGATTATGTGCGGATTAACGCGGCTTACCGTACGTAATTTGTGCAGAGGCGTGTAGAAGCTTGTACAGAGGGGGCAGGGAGATGACGTTAGAACCGATAGAGTCTCAGTCGCAGGCGGGGGCCTCCGGGTTGTTCGTAATGAAATGCGGCGGGAGTACGCTGGCAGCGTTGCCGGATTCGTTCTTCGAGGATCTGCGGGAGCTGCAGCTCAGCGGGAACCAGCCTGTCATTGTCCATGGCGGCGGCCCGGCGATCTCCGGCAATCTGGAGAAGCTCGGCATTGAGAGCCGCTTCGTGAACGGCCTGCGGGTAACGACGGAAGAGGTGCTGGATGTGGTCGAGATGACCCTGTCCGGCAGCATCAACAAGGCGATTGTCCGGCGTATTCAGGCCAGCGGGGGACAGGCGCTCGGAGTATCGGGCGTAGACGGTAACCTGATTACGGCGCGTCCGGTGGCTAACCATCATGAAGTCGGTCTGGTGGGAGAGGTAAGCGGAGTCCAGGCAGAGATTGTGACGGGTATCCTGGCGATGGGCTATATTCCGGTTATTGCACCAGTAGGCGTAGATGGCGATGGCCAGCGGTACAACATCAATGCAGATACTGCCGCCGGAGCGGTGGCTTCTTATATAGGGTCACCGAGCATGATCGTGGTTACGGATGTGCCGGGCATTATGCGGACGGTGGACGGGGAGAAGGTCGTGCTTCCGTCCGTAACGGTGGCGCAGATCGAAGAGCTGATTGAGAACGGTGAAATCTACGGCGGAATGATTCCCAAGGTGCGTGCCGCCATGGACTGCATCCAGGGTCAGGTGTCCGAGGTTATTATTGTAGACGGCAAAGAGCCGCGTGTACTCAGCCGGGTGCTGAAGGGCGAAGCGCTGGGGACGCGGATTGTCCGTTAGGAAATGCAGCAGACAGGGCAGAAAGACGTTCTGAGAGGTATCCTTAGTTTCGTAGCAGAGTGACAAGAAATTAGACGCGCTGACGGGAAGCCGGCAGCAGCATGGTGGGAGAGTGACTAAGAATGAGTGAGCTTACGCAAACGGACAAGAATTCTTTGACAGAGGCGCCGCAGGGACGTTCAGCGGAAACGCAGGGACAGGAGGCTGCTTCTGCTCCGGCCAAGCTGAGTGCGATATTCCCGTCTTACGCCAGATATGATCTCAGTCTGGTCAAGGGCAAAGGCAGCTGGGTCTGGGACGATCAGGGCAACAAGTACCTGGACTTCATGTGCGGACTTGCGGTAACGAGCCTGGGCCATGCGCCGGAGAAGGTCGGTGCGAAGCTAAAGGAGCAGATTGATACACTGTGGCATGTCTCGAACCTGTTCCACATTCCGGGACAGGAGCGGGTGGCTACGCTGCTCACCGAGAATAGCTGTGCGGATCAGGTCTTCTTCTGCAACAGCGGAGCGGAAGCGAATGAAGCGGCCATCAAGCTGGCGCGCCGGTATCATCAGAAGGTGCAAGGTGTGGACCGTTATGAAGTCATTACGTTCGAGCAGTCCTTCCATGGACGTACGCTGGCTACACTGACAGCCACTGGACAGGCGAAGGTAAAAGAGGGCTTCCTGCCGCTTCCGGCAGGCTTCAAGACCGTTCCTCTCCATGATCTGGAGGCGCTGAAGGCAGCGATTACGGAGCATACAGCGGCGATCATGCTGGAGATGGTGCTGGCTGAGGGCGGCGTCCTTGAGGTGCAGCAGGAATTCCTGGATGGCGTCGTGGCACTATGCAAGGAGCACGGGCTGCTGCTGATCGTGGATGAAGTGCAGACCGGCATGGGCCGTACGGGCAAATTGTTCGCTCATCAGCATTACGGCATTGAGCCGGACATCTTCACCTTGGCCAAAGGTGTGGCGAGCGGCTTCCCAGCTGGTGTGATGCTCGGCAAAGGCTATCTGCGCGAGGCCTTCAGCCCGGGCAGCCACGCCAGTACCTTCGGCGGCACCCCGCTGGCGGCAGCGGTGATGGAAGCGACCATTGAGACCATGCTCGAAGATAAGCTGCCCGAGCGGGCTGCGGAGATGGGCGAATACTTAAGCGGACAGCTGAGAGCGAAGTTGGCGGACACTTCTTTTGTGAAGGAGATTCGCGGCAAAGGCTTGCTGATCGGCATTGAATGCCAGGAGCCGGTAGCCGAGATCGTTCTCGCCGGACAAAAGCGCGGACTGCTGTTTGTTCAAGCTGGCCCGGATGTGATACGGCTGCTGCCTAATCTGTATGTCAGCACGGCCGAGATTGATCAGGCGGTGGACATCCTATCGGAACTAATTCATACTTATGCTAACAAAGTAAGCGGGGAGGCAAATTCATGAGTCACGGTACACCAGGCGTTACAGACAAGATTTCCGCACAGCTCAAAGGCCGTGATTTATTGGAGCTGAATGATTACAGCCCGGAGGAAATCACGTATTTGATTGACCTCGCGATTGAGCTGAAGCGCAAGCAGAAGAATGGTGAGGTCTACCAGCCGCTGCTGGGGAAGACGATCGGCCTTATTTTTGAGAAATCCTCTACCCGTACACGCGTGTCATTTGAAGTAGGGATGTATCAGCTTGGCGGTCATGCGCTGTTCCTCAGCAAAAATGACATCCAGCTCGGACGTGGCGAGACGGTTGGTGATACGGCCCAGGTCATGTCGCGTTATCTGGACGGTATCATGATCCGTACGTTCGGCCATGATAAAGTGGAAGATTTGGCCCGGTATGCCTCAGTGCCTGTAATCAACGGCCTCAGCGATCTTGCGCATCCCTGCCAGGTGCTGGCGGACTACCAGACCGTATACGAGCACAAGGGCAAGCTGAAGGGCCTGAAGCTGGCATACATCGGCGACGGCAATAATATGGCCCATTCTCTGCTGATCGGCGGCGCGAAGCTGGGTGTGCATGTCTCTATCTCCGGACCTGAGGGCTATGAGCCGGACGAGGCTGTCGTGGCCGAGGCGCGTGAGATCGCCAAGGAGACAGGCTCGGTCATCACGGTGACCCGCAGCCCGCAGGAGGCCGTACAGGACGCTGATGTGATCTATACAGATGTCTGGGCGAGCATGGGCTTCGAGGCCGAGCAGCTGGCGCGTGAAGCAGCGTTCAAGGACTATCAGGTCAACGAAGAGCTGGTGAAAGGCGCGAAGAGTGATTATCTGTTCCTGCACTGCCTGCCGGCCCACCGTGAGGAAGAGGTCAGCACCGGCGTTATCGACGGCCCGAACTCCGTGATCTTCGATCAGGCGGAGAACCGCCTGCATGCGCAGAAGGCGCTTATGGCGGCTTTGATGGGCTAGATCGGCCACACCCAACCCACAGCAAGCGCTGGGTTAAAGTAATAGAATTATATATACACAACACATATATAGGATCAACGGGAACTTAAATAAGAGGGTTGGGAGGATCGGAAGGGAATTTTGGAACTGTAGGAGCGTGAGCATCCGCCTTTGTCTACGGATTTCAACCGCGAAGAGCGGTATAAATCAAGAAATCTGTAGACAACAGCGGCCGGAAGTCCAAATATTCTCTGTAGTGACGTCCAAAACCCGTTTATGATGTTGCAGTTTATCTTATAACCTCCCACACCGAAAGGAAGCTAAACACCCCATGCCAAAAGAAAAAATTGTACTCGCCTATTCCGGCGGGCTGGATACCTCAGTCATTCTGAAATGGCTGAAAGAAACGTATGATGCGGAGATTATTGCTTTTACAGCGGATATTGGTCAAAAAGAGGAATTGGACGGTCTGGAGGAAAAAGCACTAGCAACCGGCGCATCCAAAGTCTACATCGATGATCTGCGCGACGAGTTCGCGAATGACTTCATCTACCCGATGTTCCAGTCGGGCGCACTCTATGAGGGACAATATCTGCTGGGTACCAGCATTGCCCGTCCGCTGATCGCCAAGCGCATGGTGGATATCGCCATCGCCGAAGGCGCTACCGCCATTGCTCACGGAGCTACCGGCAAAGGTAACGACCAGGTGCGTTTTGAACTTAATGCCGCTGCGTTGTCACCGAGCATTAAGGTAATTGCGCCTTGGCGTCTGGAAGAGTTCCGCAACCAGTTCCCGGGCCGTGCCGAGATGATCGCGTACGCCGAAGCCAACGGTATTCCGGTACAAGCCTCAGCGGCTAAGCCGTACTCGATGGACCGCAATCTGCTGCATATCAGCTATGAGAGCGGCGTGCTGGAAGATCCTTGGTTCGATCCAAGCGCACCGGAGAACAAGGAAATGTTCCTGCTCTCGAATGCGCCGGAGGATGCGCCGGACGAGGCGGAATATCTGGAGCTGGACTTCCTCAAAGGTGACTGTGTAGCGCTGAACGGCGAAGCATTATCTCCGCTGCAAGTGATGGAGAAGCTGAATGAGCTGGGCGGCAAGCATGGGATCGGACGCGTGGATATGGTCGAGAACCGTTTTGTCGGCATGAAGAGCCGCGGCGTGTATGAGACTCCGGGCGGAACGATTCTGTTCACCGCTCACCGCAAAATGGAATCGATCACCATGGACCGTGAAGTGATGAACCTGCGTGACAGCCTGATCACCCGTTACAGCACGCTGGTGTATAACGGCTTCTGGTTCGCGCCGGAGCGGATTGCGATGCAGGCCCTGGTGAAGGAGAGCCAGAAGAACGTGACCGGTACGGTACGCGTGAAGCTCTACAAGGGCAACATCATCGGCGCCGGAGTCAAGAGTCCGGTCAGCCTGTACAACCCGGATATCGCCACGATGGAGGCAGACCCTACCCAAGCCTATGACCAGGGCGATGCGACCGGCTTCATCCGTCTGAATGCCTTGCGTCTGAAGGTATCGGCAGGCGTAGCGGAATCCAATAAGTAGCAGCATATAAAAGCGGACACAAGAAGGCCGTTCCTCCCAACCGGACAGGGGCGGCCCTTCTAACGTCCATCGAGGAGGAACAACAGGTGAGCAAGCTGTGGGGCGGACGTTTTACCAAAGGAACGAACAAGCTGGTAGAGGAATATACGGCTTCTATCGAGTTCGATAAAGTGCTGGCAGAAGAGGATGTGCAGGGCAGTCTGGCACATGTCACGATGCTGGGCAAATGCGGAATTCTACCGCAGGAGGATGTCGAGACGATCAAGAATGGGCTCGCGAAGGTGCTGGACAAGGTACGTGCGGGAGAGATCGTGTTCTCGGTTGCCGATGAAGATATCCACATGAATATTGAAAAGAACCTGATCGAAGAGATCGGCCCGGTCGGCGGTAAGCTGCACACCGGCCGCAGCCGTAACGATCAGGTAGCTACGGATATGCACCTCTACTTGCGTAACCGCGTGGTGGAGCTGGTAGCGCTGCTGCATGAGCTGCAGGGTGCGCTGATCGGGCAGGCCAAGGATAACCTGGAGACCATCGTTCCGGGATATACCCACCTGCAGCGGGCACAGCCGATTCTGTTCGCGCATCATCTGCTGGCCTACGTATCGATGTTCCGCCGCGATGCGGAGCGCCTGACGGACAGCTACAAGCGGATTAATGTGCTGCCGCTGGGTGCCGGGGCGCTGGCGGGAACGACGTTCCCGATTGACCGCCACTTCGTGGCCGAGCAGCTTGGCTTCGACGGGGTCTATGAGAACAGTCTGGATGCAGTCAGTGACCGCGACTTCATCGTGGAGTTCCTGGCGAATGCTTCGCTGGTGATGACTCACCTGTCCCGTCTTAGCGAAGAGCTGGTGCTGTGGAGCAGCACCGAATTCAGCTTCGTGGAGCTGGACGATGCCTTCTGCACCGGCAGCAGCATCATGCCGCAGAAGAAGAACCCGGATGTACCGGAGCTGGTACGCGGCAAAACCGGCCGTGTCTACGGCAACCTGATCGGACTCCTGACTGTGCTGAAGTCACTTCCGCTGGCCTATAACAAGGACATGCAGGAAGATAAGGAAGGCATGTTCGATACCGTAGCTACCCTTACAGGGGCTTTGCAGCTGTTCGCACCGATGATCTCCACCATGACGGTGAACAAGGCGCGGATGCGCGAAGCGGTGAATACCGACTTCTCCAACGCGACCGATATCGCCGACTTCCTGGTAGGCAAAGGCCTGCCGTTCCGTCAGGCGCATGAGGTGATCGGCAAGACAGTCCTGTATTGCATCAACGAGGGCAAGTTCCTGCTGGATCTGACGTTGGACGAATTCAAGCAGTTCTCCCCGCTGTTCGACGACCAGATCTATGCGGTGCTCCAGCCCGAGGCTGTTGTGAACGCACGTAATGTCTACGGCGGTACCGCCACGGTTCAGGTGCAGGCCGCCATCGGGCGGGCCGAAGCGGACCTGACGGCTGCGGGTGAATGGGTGAAGCAGCATGGACATGCTGCGGAGTAAGACTAGTAGAGCCTGAAGGCGAAACTAGAGGATAAACGAAAGACTGTCTCTACTCAGCATCGGTTAGATGCGGTAGGACAGTCTTTTTTTGAGCGATAATAAGGTTATATTCTCCGCACCCCAGTAGAAGCTTACGGGAATGATCCGTATCCGCTTACAATCTGGAAGATTCTACTTGCTTAGCGGCAGCCACTTCAGCACATCGCGGATCTTGGTATCCCAATACCCCCACTCATGCTGGCCCGGCCCCTCCTCATAAGTTAGAGACAGCTTGGTCTTGGCGCAGGCCTTACGGAAGACCTGATTGTCCTCATAGAGGAAATCCTCGGTGCCACAGCACTGATAGAGAAGCGGCTTCGGCCCTTTGGAGCGGTTAACTTCCTGAAGCAGCCACAGCAGGTCTTCTGGAGTGCCTGTAATGTCCTTGTCTCCAAAAACCTGCAGATAATCCTTGGATTTCTGCGCTGAATCTTCAAAGTTCAAGTAATTATGCGCCATATCGAGCGCTCCCGACAGACTTGCTGCAGCGGCCCAGTCCTTCGGCTTGCGCAGTCCCAGCTTCATCGCCCCATAACCGCCCATCGACAGCCCTGCTACGAAGTTATCCTCACGTTTTGGAGACAGGGGGAAGAAGGAACGGGCCAGCGCCGGTAATTCCTCACTGATAAACGTCCAATACTGTCCTCCTGCCTTCATATCCGTGTAGAAGCTGCGGTGTACCTGCGGCATAACTACGGCGATACCCATCTCCGCCACATAACGCTCAATCGAAGTCCGGCGGAGCCAGATCGAATCATCATCAGACAGGCCGTGCAGCAGGTACAGGGTGGGGTGTAAGGTCCCTTTGGAGACATTGCTCATTCCGATCTGCGTAGTGGTCTGCTGCGGCAGAATGACAGTCATCGAAGTACTGAGCCCCAGCACCTCCGAATAAAATTTACATTCAATCAAAGCCATTTACGTATCCCCTTTCTGCCCACATGATAGCACAGCCCCCACCTGATATAAATTGTAGATTTCTCCAGATTTATTGTCCGCAAGCATTGCTGCTGCCGGAGGAGAAAGAATATAATGGAAGTAGGTAGAAAGATTCATAGAAATACGCAAGGACACAGGACTGAAGACATGGATGTACTCCGGCCAGAGGGTGAGAGAAGCCGATATTCTGCTGCGTGGGAACTATCCATAATTGAATCCAATAGAGTATAGGGAGCGAACACAATGTCCTGGAAAGACCCATGGAACCGCAGCCGCGAGCGGGGCAAGGAAGCGGGCTTCACCTTGATCGAGGTGCTGGCCTCCATCGTCATTTTGTCGATAGTGTCCCTGGTGCTGACCTCATACTTCACCCACGCGCTATCCTACTCCAAATCCAACCAGAACAAGACGATCATGGTCAATCTGGCGCGGAACGCTTTGTTTTATATGGAGAAGCAGGATTTTCAGAAGCTTGAGCTGTACCTTAAAGGGAAACCTGCTTCAGGAGCAGAACCTGAAATTATAGGTCACCCTGCGATTCAGGCCTCCGGCTGTGTTCCGTTGACAGAGACAACAGTGAGCTGCAGCGTCTACAGTACTGCGGTGAGCGATGTGAACACTTTGGCGAAGGTACTGAATCCTACGATTAATAACATCAGTTATCAGATAGATATTGAATATCAGTCTACTCTGCATACGGGAATGATACATTCATCGGATGCTGTTGAGAAGGCTACTGCTGAGTACCTTTTGCCGGTTCGGGTCAGAGTGCGGGATTCCATTCAGGTTAGAACAAATGCTAAGGAGACCGTTGTGGAGGGATATATTACAGATGAGAAAATTCGTTGATCTTCTCCGCAAAGAACAAGGCTTTACGCTTATAGAGCTCATTGCAGCGTTGTCTTTATTTTCTCTGGTATCCGCACTGGTCTATGGAGTAATGACGTTTGGCGTGCAGAGTTATCAGAGAGTGACTATGGAGAATACGTTGAGGGATGAAAGTGACTTACTGATGTCTGCCATTATTACTGAAATCTATACTTTTGCTCCAAACACTATTTCTTCTGATGAAGTGAATAAGACCATACTTCTGCGCAGAGATAATGTTAGCGGTGGGATCGATGAAGTAGCAATAGGCATATCCGGCGGGCAGTTAGTGATTAATGAGCTTTCAAAAACAGAACCCATATCAACTCCAAATTCCGTAGGTGACGTAACTACTCCAACATCAGCAGATACATATAATACACGGACTTCGACAGATTCAATGTTGGACCCGAATTCTTCAATGAGCTTGGAATGCAGTGCAAATTCAATCCAGCCTTGTGAGAGTGGCCTGCTAAGTATCAAGCTTTCTCTGACTTTAGAACGTGGAGATACCAGACGGCAGCTTGTGGTTGAGAGCAAATTCGGATTCTAGGAGCGGTGGGCAGAAATGGGATTATGGTTTAAGAATAGGAGCAGACCGGCGGAGTGGTTCTCCCGCATGAAGTCAGAAGAAGGCTCTGCACTCGTACTGGTAATGTTTATTGTCCTCCTGCTCACAATTCTCGGATTAGCAGTTCTAGGTGCAACCATTGGAGGAGCCCAAAGAAGTGAAACAAGGGAGAGTGACGTACAGTCCCTGCATCTTGCGCAAAAAGGACTTAATGAAGCTGCGGCCTATATTCAATCCGAGCTGAAGGGATTACAGCTGGAGGATATTGACCCGGAAAGCCTGGGAGTAATTCTTGCGAAGCTGGATGGCAATAAGTCCAGTCTGAAAGTAGCTACAGAATTACAATCTACCAGCAGGGGTTCGGTGGATGGCATCAAGTATGATGATACTAAAGACAAAAAAATCAAAAAACAATCTATCCAATATACGATCAATATCAGCTCCAAGGCTGTGGTCAACGGAGTGGAACGGACACTGAGGCAACAGGTTATTATAGACAGTTATCCAGACTTCCTGAAGTATGTTTTCGGCTCAGAGAAGACTCTAAGGCTGAATGGAGCTCCTGTGCTTAAGGGCAATGTGTATGCCGGAGAGAAGCTGCTGATAACGAATACACCTTGGTACACTTACTTGGGACATAGATATCCTGAAGTCACCTTGGATTTCCCTATCATCATGAGTAATGCGAATGGGTCAGCCCCGGGTGAGGTACATGTTCAAGCAATGAGCAACATCAAGTATAAAGAGAATTTCCAGCCGAAAGAGAGTATCCTGTCAGAAGATCAAGAAGATACGATGACCTCCCTGCCTGAAACAGAGAGCGCAAGGAATGATATATTGGCTAAGATTCTGCATGTGAATCCGGCTAACATCAAAATTAAGGAGGAAAATAAATTTGTCCAAATCAACGTTGAGGAGTCGTTTTTTGATAAGCTGGCTCAGGGGCTGTCCACCTCTAAGGATGATTTTACCCAAAAATCATTAAGAAACAGTATGCGTGGAGAATACAACAAAGGCATTGCAGACTTAAATTCTTGGATTATCGGGCGTTCGGAGGTCACACATATTCAAGGGATGCCGATAGCTCCAGATAAAGTGCTTCCGGATGCCGAGGAAGCTGTCCTTGAGCAGTATCAAAGGGATCTTGAAATATACAATGAGAAACTACAGCAGTTGGAGAACTTGGATTCCACAGTTGTTTTTAACGGAAATTTGCTTGTCGATGGTTTGGATTACAAGAAATTGTTTTACCGGGAGGGACCGTCCAATGAGATTGATCCCAAAAGCGGGAGTATGCCCCGCTGGTTCATCGTTGCCGGGAATTTGGAGATCAATAACTTTAAACCGGATTTTTTACCAGTCCGGGCTAATATATTAGTTACCGGCAATGTTAAGATCAAAGGCAACGTTAAGTTTGATTCGACGTTGCTGGTGTTAGGTGATACAACGGTTGAGGATGCAAATATTCGGGGACTTCAGGGTAATGACCTGGAAACCAAAGAACTGGTCCTGATCTCCAAAGGGAAAGTGCTTATCAACCGCCTGCACGCCTTTGCTGTGAACGAACCAAGTGCAGAGGAAACGATGGAAGCTTTCTTTTATACAGACTCCAGTGGTGAATTGTATGGCGTGGGCTCTATGTTCCACCTGATCGGCGGTTTTTTTGCTAAAGATGATCTGACTGTCCATGCAGTGAAAGGTAATGTTATGGAGCCTCTTCCAAGCAATGCTGGCAGGCTAATCATTAACCAAGCGGCAGCTCCAGAGCGTTTTGTGATAGATTATAAACCGGATATCTATGAGAATCAGCAATCCAGCTTACCCAGAGTGCAAACCGTCAATGTAAATGTCGGACCTATGCAACTGGTAAATTGACGTTATACATCATTAAAAGGAGCCTTTTCGCGGCATTATCCACTGCGCCCAAAGGCTCCTTTTAATATTGTAATTTAGTTTCCTTAGTAACGGTCATCCGTATCAAGAGGATATACTTTGACAAGTATAGTTGTTTTGATCAGGGGGTTGTTAGCATACTGCACAGTTACAAGTGTACTTCCGCTTTTGTGTGCATGAATTATCCCCCGATTGTCTGCAGTAACAGGAGTTTGGAAGGAGGCAATTCCAGAGAAAGTACTTGTCCAATCCAATTGATCCCGAACATCATTTAGAGTAATCTCTCTTGGCGAGAACCAGAGAAGCTGGTCCAGATGTCTGGTTTCGCCAACGTTCATCTCCACGATAGTGCCGGTAAACTGGATATCCGTAAGAACCAGAGGTTCGATCTTAATTTTCTTAATCCTAGTAATGTCTCCTGCTGTGACTGAAACAGTGACAGTATCCTTTGCTTTGATGCCAGTTAAAATATACTTAGTGTCATTCGTATCGTCTGGGGCTTTGGTTAAGCTTGCATATTGAGCACCATCTCCAACTAAGCTCCAATGGATATCGAAGGCATCATCTGCGTTATCAGGAGCGAAGTCCTTTAGACTCATCTCTATGAATTTACCAACAAAAACACTGTCAGCACTATCGATTATAAAGTCTCTTAAAGGATTGGTGATGGCAATGGTCTTGATGGCCGGGGAGCCAGCCGTATTACTATTGCTGTATGCAGTTACTGTGATAGTATAAATCCCACTCTGCGGTGCATTAAAGGTTCCCGTAGGTGAAGTTGGACCACTCGTTGTCAGGTATTGATTAACGTTGTTGCCATTCCCATCTGTGATTGTCCACTTATAGGTTATATCCGTCTCAACTGGATTGCTGGTGTATACAGCATTCAAATGAATTGGGGTATTGGCGGTTCCTGAAGTATCTCCGGTAAGCTCAATGGTACGTATAGGCTCAGGCGGGATAGGGGCTGTTACAGTAATCCTGGCTATATTGCTGACAACCTTGCTTCCATCTTGAACTGAAGCCAGAATCTCTGCTTCGCCCGGCGCAATTGCTTGGATCATACCGTCGCTTATGAATTTAATGAAATCTTTGCCGCTTACGATAGTCCACTGAAGAGTCCGGTCCTTCGCATCTACATCGTCAGGCAGAATAGTTGTGATTGACGGGAGCGATAACTTTTGATCAACCAGTATATATTCATCGTGTACCACAATTGAAGTAATCTCAATAATCACTTCCAGATTAACAGCTAAAAACTTCATAGTCACAGTTGTTGGAACAGGTGTAGCTGTCGGCATCACGGTTGGCGTGGCACTAGCAGTAGGTACTGGTGTAACTGTTACTGTAGCTGCAGGTGTAGCAGTCGCTGTAGGGACTGCGGTTGGTGCTGTGGTTGCGGCAGGCATTTCAGGCAAATTTCCATTAAAGGGATTTACACCACCGATATCAATTCCTCCACCAATAGGTTGCAGTTTTTTAGCAATTATTGTTCCATTATAAGTTCCTGTTAATGAGAGTGTTGCTAAAGGAGCCAAAATCGACTGATCTATAGCATAATATTGCGAAACAAGAGTTTCAGCTTCATAAAAGTTGAAGATAATGTGATCGTTGGCAACATTCTCGTGGTTAATAGAGCCGTTACCAAAGCTTGCTGATTTGCCTGATATATTAATAACTACTGTAGAACCGGCTGGTGCATTTATGTTCACAGCACTGATAGATTTAGAGCTATCCTTGAGAGTAACATTAAAAATATTTAGATTTGGGTCTGTTCCGTTAAGAGTAAAGTCATTTCTGCCGTTTGCTAAGACGGAGGTAACATTAGTGCCTGGTAAATGGCCCAAATAGCTAGAGAGATTCTTTAAATGCTGGTTAACTTGGGCAAATGGCAGTGATGTATCAAGGAAAACCTTATTTTTGTAGGCTTCTGCAATAGCAATTACTTTGCCTCCGTAATACGCTTTGCCTCGCATACTTCCGTTATTAGATGACCAGTTTATGTTACCGCCGACTACAAGAGTTGCTCCTGATTCACTTTCAGGTAAATTTCCACCCAAGGTCAGATTTGGAGTTGTAAAATTACCACCCGCTGCTGTACGTGCTTTATTCTGAAAAGAAGTAGATGAATAATCAATATCCTCCAGGATATACACTGAATAATCCTTAGCAACCCCCAGAGCCGAAATAGGCGCTGTAGAACCCGGGAACACCGGAGGTGCTACAGTTGGAACAGGAGCCGGAGTAGGTGTCGGAGTCGGTGTTGCTGCAACAGTAGGAGCCGCTGTAGGTACTGCCGTAGGTACAGATTCTGCGGGGGCATGGATATCCTCGAACATAATGCTGGAGTTATCCAGTATATATTTCTCCGCTGCCTTAGGTTTGAAGCTTAGGGTGAATTTATATATAAGCGGGTCAGACGTACTGTGAGGATTAACCGGCTTATAGTACTGCTTACCATCGATTGTTGTTAACTGAAAAGTGATATTCTCAAAAGTTCCTTTTATAGTGTAACCTTCACTGAGATTTCCGGTCTTTGTGAACCCTTGCGGTAGTGATTCTCCCTCAAATTCAAGATTTGGAGCGAATTTTTCATCATAGCGCAAGCCGGAAATTAACAGGTTGTTTTTCCCTTGGTATTGAGGTTGAACATCCTCTAGCCTTAAAGTTTTTGGAGCAATGCTATAATCTATTGTTACCAGCTTGTCCCGACCTATTTTGGTGGCGGATTGGCTTCTGTTTATGGATAAAGAGGACTCCACCTTTGAGACAGTCAATGGGATTATAACTGGTGAAGCGGAAGCGCCTTGGTCATCTTGTGCTGTGATCATGATTTCAATATTGCCACTCTCGCTAAGCGGGTTCTTGAAGGTCTGAGTAATGGTTTCTTCAGATCCTACACGCCGGTTGTGGATCATATAGTCCGGGCTGGTCAATTCTGTTCCGTTCA
The DNA here is from genome assembly GCF_037963835.1 of Paenibacillus sp. FSL H8-0332. Taxonomy (NCBI): domain Bacteria; kingdom Bacillati; phylum Bacillota; class Bacilli; order Caryophanales; family Paenibacillaceae; genus Paenibacillus; species Paenibacillus sp. FSL H8-0332. Next base: position 6,510,460 of record NZ_CP150145.1, on the reverse strand, counting down.
CGATGAACTTCAGATTAGTGGTCAGAGTGCGGTCCTTCAAATCGAGATCGGCTACCGAATAGCTTACAGTCAGCTTATCTTGATAGGACGGAATAACGGTTCCTTCAATAGGTGAATATGCAGTGATGCTGGGAGCGTGGTTAGCACCCATAAATGCTCTGTACATCGTGTTAACAAAAAGCTTCTGTTCCCACTCCGGGAACACAGACTCGCTACTCGAAAGATTAGAGCCAAACAGATGGCCGGTTCCTGAATAGGTTACGTTTCCTTTGGAATAGGTGTAGTAATGGTTCCAACTGTCATCGGGAGTCCGTTTGGTTGCATCACCTGATTCGCTGATGGTGTTGTACCAGGGAACAACTGTCCGGTCTTCCAGATCCAGAGTGAAGTACTGATTGTGGGTCTTGGCTACTTTGGGTTCACCAATATTGTTCTGGGTACCGCTGCCAGTCTGTTGACTCAGATAAAAAGGGTACTGCATAAGCAATCCGTCATTAACCGGCGTTACTTTTTTTGATGGATTAAGTGCATTATGACCAAGGTTAACAACAGGATCTTTCTGGCCTGTAATCTCTTTGAAATTGTCTACCCAAGTATTACCTCCATACAGATTGATGACTGTATCATGTGTGAACATTGCGCTCTGCTTGGATTCATTAATGAATTCCTTTACTGCTGTGATAGATAAGGGTTTCATTATTGTCTTCGAGTAATATTCATCCCGGAATCCGAACAATAGCATATCATATACGCCATTAAGGCCATATTCACGTGTATTTGCAAAGGTGCTTTCAATATAATAATTGAATTCATCTATATTCATGACAGTAATATCCAGCTTGTAATCCTCGTTGCTTAAAAAATCCTGATTCATGTTTATTGATTTTTTTAGACTGCTCTCATGAATTGGAGTTGTACTGGAACCTGGAGGTGTAATCTGCAGGACTCGTATAACGGTCTTCTCATTCCGGTAACGGATGCTTCCGCGTTCATAGCTTTTTAGCTGCGCAAAGCTGGTAGGGTCACTAATCTCAAGCTTCCAGTACAACAGTCCTGAGAATGTCCGTGGGAGAATGTACTCCAGCGTACTATTTGCTTTATTCACTTTGACAGATGCAACAACCTGCTGCTCGCCCATGGCAATAGACTTATCAAGGTTAATGTACAGCTTGGCGGTCATAGGATGATTCGCAAGATCAGTCGTGTTGCTGACATTGAAGTTGAACTTCAATTTGTCTCCGGGAGCATATATCTTACCTCCTGTAGAAGCTGGAACATAATTGCGGATCTCGTCACTGTTCGTGATTTGCAGTTGGGGGCGTTGTTTCAGCTTGGAGCTGTCAGTCTTCAATCTATTGAAAAAATCTTTAATTCCGGAATCAGTCAAAAAGAGAACGTTACTCTTCGAAGCTGAGGTTCTGCGCAAGGGATTGAATGCTTCGTAAAGGATTCCTTGTCTGGCTTCAGGCTTCTCTTGATCTAAGAAAGTCTGTTCATGAAAAATCACATACAAGCCCTTCATAATAAAGAGCTTATTGATATCATCTACACGAAGACGCGTAATATCATTCTGAATTAACGAGGTGTTCATAGCTGCGGAGCGCACGGAGACATCTTTATCCTTGAGGTTTCCCAAGGTTACTGGACTATAGGTACCTTTACCTATAAATATACCGTCATACTGCCCATCCAGATCATCGCGTAAAGCGACAAAACGTTTCATACTCATAGTTACAACTGTGAAATCTGGAAACTCGGTCTTGAAGGAGGTTAACTGGCTTGTACCATCTTCCGTGATTTCAAGCAGGCGCACCGGATAACTGTTCTGATCAGCGTCAATCCTTGATACCATACTCCAGATGACAGCAAACAAGATTAAGGTCAACGGAAGGATAAGCATAAGCAGCAGTCTTTTTCTTTTCAAGACCTCCATCGTGATCTCTCCCCAATAATTATTAATAACACAAAATTTGTCATATAAACTTCTATTTTGCCGTATGAGATCGTAGTTTTAGGCGGGTTTTCATTGTAAAATTATCCATTCTATGCTATATACATTCTAGGACATATTTAGTAGATAGGCAATTAAAAGATGTGCATAAAAACCTATAAAATTGAGACTAATTAACTATAAAATTTGAAATATTTTATGAAAACTATGATTTTTATGCGTTGCTGATTACCAAATGATTGGCTTATACCTGGTTGGAAAATACAGTGCTCTGGAGTGAAACAGATATGGCTATCATGAAGAAGAGGCTGGGAGATTTACTCGTTGAAAACGGGATTATCTCTCAAGAACAGCTTGAAGAAGCGCTGGTAGAGCAACGCAAAACCAAACGAAAGCTGGGGGATCTGCTAATAACCCAAGGCTATATTACAGAGCAACAGCTCATAGAGGTACTTGAGTTCCAGTTAGGTATCCCCCACGTAAGCCTGTTCAAATATCAGATTGATCCGGCAATTACGCAGATCATCCCCGAGAGTATGGCCAAGCGCTACCAAGTGCTTCCTTTCATGAAGGAAGGCAGCAAACTGATGGTGGCAATGGCAGATCCCTTGGACTACTTCGCTATTGAAGATTTGCGCATGAGTACAGGATTCCGGATTGAGCCGGCAATCTCCAGCCGTGATGAGTTGACTAGAGCGATAGCCCGTCACTACGGAATGCGGGACTCTATGAGTCAGATGATGGTCGAGCTTCCAACCCAGGAAGAGATAGAAGAAACAGAGATTACGGATGAGGATTCACCGATTGTGCGGCTGGTTAACCAGATGATTCAGCAGGCAGTGTCATTGCGGGCTTCAGATATTCATGTGGACCCTGGTGAGAATAATCTCTCCATCCGTTACCGGATTGACGGGACTTTACGGACAGAGCGGATCATTCCCAAGCAAATGCAGGGCTTCATCACCGCCAGACTGAAGATTATGGCCCGATTGAATATAGCAGAACGGCGCTTGCCCCAGGATGGCCGCATTAAAATGCAATTTGACTACAAGATGGTCGATATACGTGTATCTTCGCTGCCTACCATGCATGGTGAGAAGATTGTACTGCGTCTCTTGGACCTAAGTACTGGAGTTAAGTCTGTAGATACCTTGGGCTTCAGTGACGTTAATGCCGATGCCTTCAGGGATATGATCAGCAAGCCTTACGGTATACTCCTGATTACCGGTCCAACCGGCAGCGGGAAATCAACCACCTTATATTCCGCCCTGAGCCAATTGAATACTGAGAATGCGAATATTATTACGATTGAAGATCCGGTGGAATATCAGCTAGAAGGCGTGAATCAGGTGCATGTGAATCCGGCGATCGGCTTAACCTTTGCCGCAGGCTTACGCTCCATTCTTCGTCAGGACCCGAATATTGTAATGGTAGGAGAGATTCGGGACACTGAAACTGCAGAGATTGCTGTACGTGCTTCACTTACAGGACATCTGGTGTTGTCCACATTACATACTAATGATGCCATTAGCACAATTTCCAGATTGCGTGACATGGGCGTTGAGCCCTACTTGATTGCATCCTCGCTGCTCGGGGTAGTCGCTCAGCGGCTGGTACGCAAAATCTGCCCGGATTGCAAAGAGGAGCATAAACCGACAGAGCAGGAGTCGATAATGCTTAGGCGCTATGGCCTGCCTGTTGAGGTCATCTATCGCGGCCGAGGCTGCGGTAACTGCAACAACACAGGATACCGCGGACGGATTGCCATTCATGAGGTACTGACCATTAATGATCATCTGCGGCAGCTTATCACAGATTCTGCATCCATAGAGCAGCTTCGGGCAGCCGGTAGAGAGCAGGGCATGATCGAGTTAGTAGAGGACGGATTTGTCAAAGTATCCAAAGGAATTACAACCTTACAGGAAGTCATGCGTGAGACGGTATCGCATTAGATAGGGGGAGTACAAATGCCATTATTGAAACGTGATATTGTTCAACTTCTGCATATGGCCTATACCTCCAAAGCCTCAGATCTGCATATATCCGTAGGTTCTCCGCCAGTAATTCGGATAGACGGAGCGCTGCATTTAATGGATGGGGAGAATGTTGCGCCTGAAGAATCTGTTAGTATGGCGGAAACCTTACTTGGGAGCGGCAAAACTGTAATTTTCCATAGCGTTGGGGAAATGGATTTCTCATATCCGTTGGACAATGGGGTGCGGTATCGGGTTAACGTGTATAAGCAAAGAGGGGAGGTCAGCATAGCGGCGCGGGCAATTCCTGTAGAGATTCCGACGCTTGAACAATTATCATTGCCTTCTGTACTTTCCAGTCTTGCTATGAAACCGCAGGGGCTGATATTAGTAACGGGGCCAACCGGCAGCGGGAAGTCCTCCACACTTGCTGCCATGTTGAATTATATCAATACGACAGAGCGTAAGCATATCGTGACGCTTGAGGACCCTATAGAATTTATACATTCTCATGGCACATGCTTAATTGATCAGCGTGAGGTGGGAAGTGATACCGGCAGCTTTGCCAGCGGATTACGTGCTGCGCTTCGGCAGGACCCGGATGTAATTCTGGTAGGTGAGATGCGGGATCTGGAGACGATGTCGGCAGCAGTTACGGCTGCGGAGACCGGCCATCTGGTGATGGCTACGCTGCATACTACGGATGCCCCGCAGACGGTTGACCGGATTATCGATACTTTTCCAGGCCACCAGCAAGGTCAGATTCGTTCCCAGTTAGCTTCAGTGTTGCTGGCGGTTCTCTCACAGCGTCTTTTCCCGAGGGCGGGTGGCCGGGGCAGATTGTGCGCAACAGAGCTGATGATTAATACGCCAGCTGTAGCGAACCTGATTCGTACTGATAAGACACACCAGCTCAAAAATGTAATGCAAACCGGGCGGTCACTCGGTATGCATACGCTTGAGATGAATATTCGTGAACAACTGCAGTATGGACTTATTAATCCGGAATCTGCTAAAGCCTATCTAACGGAGGTGGGCAGCTGATGCCGCAATTCGAATATCAAGTGAAGACGCATGCGGGCAAGCAACTGAAGGGGAAGCTCACGGCAACGGACAAGGCCATAGCGATGGAGGAGCTTCGTAAGCGCGGTCTGACTGTATTCTCGCTCGTAGAACGCAAAACCACTATTCTGTCTATGGAAATATACATAGGAAATCCGGTCAAGACTATCCATTTCATTATCTATTGCCGCCAGTTCGCCACACTGATGCGTGCCGGTGTTTCTATTGTGGATGCTACACGAATATTGGCTGAACAGACAGAGAGTAAGCCTCTGCGTAAAGCTTTGATGGATGTGAACTCCAGTCTGTTAAGAGGAACAGCATTCTCACAGGCAATTCAGGATCACAAGAAGATCTTTCCGCCACTCTTTGTCAGCATGATTCGTGCAGGTGAGGAGACCGGTGATCTGGAAGGAACGCTTGAACGGTTGGCGGTCTATTTCGAGAAACAGCACACAACCACCGAGAAAATCAAATCAGCACTTACCTATCCTATTACCGTTGGAGTTATGGCTATTGCAGCAGTAGTGTACCTTCTCTGGGCGATTGTACCTCAGTTCGTCAGTATGTTTGAGTCAATGAATGCCGAGCTTCCTGCGATTACCAAAATGGTATTGGCACTTAGTAGAAGCATTCAAGGCCAGTGGTATATTTGGTTGCTTGCAATAGTACTGCTCATTACTGTCTATCAGGTAGTCAAACGGACGGAACGCGGAGCCTATGCGCTTGATTATGCCAAGCTCAAGATTCCCGTATTCGGCAAGCTGAATCAAAAAGGCTCCATTGCACAATTCACACGCACTTTCTCATCCCTATATGCCAGCTCGGTGCCTATTCTTCAATCCTTGTCGATTGTTGAAGAAGTTGCTGGGAATAAAGTGATTGGCGGATATATTCGTAAGGCCAGTGATTCTCTTCGTCAAGGTAAGCCGTTATCGGACCCCTTGAAGAAGGCCTGGGTCTTTCCACCGCTCGTTACACAGATGATTGCCATTGGTGAAGAGACGGGGGCACTGGATCAGATGCTCGCCAAGGTGGCTGATTTCTACGAGATGGATGTAGAGAATACAGTGGACCGGCTGAAATCGCTGCTGGAGCCGCTGCTTATTGCTTTTTTGGCAGGAGTGGTAGGAATTATAGTAGCTTCTATTATGCTTCCTATGTTCAGTATCTATAGCAATATTTAATTGGAATGTCCTGAATGATTTGAGAGGGGTGACGCCGGTCAAATAGCAGAGGATCGGTTCTGCTCAAGGAATTACACCACTATCGAGGGGGAGTTAACATGTTGGCACAAGCGCTAAAAAAGAGATTGGGTAAGGCGGTTAAAGAGGAAAAAGGCTTTACACTGATTGAACTTCTGGCGGTAATTGTGATTATGGGGATTATAGCAGTTATAGCTATTCCAATGATTAGCGGTCTTATCAAGAATACAGGTGACAAGGCTGATCTGGCAACGGCTCGACAGATATATGAAGCCTCGCGTATGTATATTACTACTGAGCTGGATGGGAAAGTAGAGAATCTATCTATTGATGTTATAGGTAGCGCTCCAACCGACACAACAGCAGGCACAGGGCTTCAGGGATTGAAATATTTGGAAAATCCACTGGTATTACCTAGTACTAAGGCGAACATAGTGACAGGTTCAACTATTAATTATACAGGCGGAAAGTTAGCAAACAACTCCTCTGGATTTGCGGTTCGTATAACAGACGGAACCGTAACAAAAGATTTTACTGCAGATCAAGTATTAAAAACTAAATTAAAATAATTGGATTTATATTAAGGAATCGGAATTCCCGATTCCTTTTTTAAAATTCACCAGACAGGAACCGTTGAACCATGACGATTATTGTAGCCAGTTACATCACGCTGATCGGCCTGATTCTGGGCTCTTTTTATAATGTGGTAGCCTTGCGTATACCGGCAGGTGAATCGCTGCTGCGGCCGCCCTCACACTGTCCAAGCTGCAACACACAGCTAAGATCAAGGGATCTGATACCTGTACTAAGTTATGTGCTGAACAGAGGGAGATGCCGTTACTGCGGGAGCAGGATCTCACCGTTATATATGCTTGGTGAGGCGATGACAGGCTTGCTGTTTCTATGGATTCACTTCCAATTCGGTCTGACGGGCAAGGGGATTGTTGGATACTTATTGGTAAGTCTAGCTATTATTGTTACAGTGTCTGATCTTAAGTTTATGTTGATTCCCGACAAGGTATTGCTGTTTTTTCTCCCGATACTCGCTACAGCAGTGCTGCGCTTTCCCGAGGGTCCGCTAATCTCCCATCTGCTGGGAGCAGCCGCAGGCGGTGGTATTCTGTTGTTGTTAGTCTTGTTCGGCGGAATGGGGATGGGGGATGCGAAGCTGATGGCATTGCTCGGTCTGGTGCTGGGATTCCCTAATACGATCCTGGCCTTTCTGCTTGCTTGTATGTTAGGAACTGTGGTTGGGGGCACTTTGCTATTTACGGGCAGAATCAAGCGCAAGCAGCATATTCCCTTTGGCCCGTGGCTGGCAGCAGGGGCGCTGCTTGCCTTCGCATACGGCTCACATCTTATCAGCGGTTATCTTGCGCTCATTCGTTAGGAGGAACTACATAGCATGATTGGATTAAGGCACAGAGCAGCAGGGATCTCCATTGAGCAGACTGGAATCCGTTATATAAGTTTCAAAGCCAACAAGCAGATTCATAAAAAGCGGTTCATCCCCCTGCTCCCAGGAATGATTGTAGAGAATCAGATCGCGGATAGGGAGGCTCTGCTGGACCGGTTGAAGCAATGGGTCAAACAAAAGGGGATGCGTGGCAGCGCCGTTGATGTTTCGATCCCTCCATCGCAAATGATTGTCCGCAAGATGATGATTCCGAGTACGGGCGAGAAGCAGATCGAACAGCTTGTGAAGTTGGAGGTTGAAACTGGGCTACATCTTCCGTTCGAGAACCCGGTGTATGATTATGTCATCACCGAACAGGATGAGAGCCAGAGCCAATTGATTATTTTTGCCGCACCGCGTAAGGTAGTTCAGGATTATGTGGATGTTCTGGAGGATGCCGGATTGCGGGTGAGGACGGTAGAAGTAACGGCCACTGCGCTTGCCCGAAGTATTGTAGCGGGGTATGGACATGAGTTCAGTGAGACGATGCTGATTCACCTGGAGCAATCTTTGCTGGATATCTATATGTTCCGTAGTGGTCATCCTGTATTTATGAGAACCATAGATCTGATCGATCTGTCGCAAGAGAAGCATGTGAATCTACAAGAGAACATACCATTTCTTGCAGCAGCGGAGATTGCAGCAACGGCACAAGAACACCTCACTACGGAGCAAGTCGTTGAAATTACAGCGGAAATCTCCCGGATGCTCAGCTTCTATCAATACAGTCTGCATGACGGCTCGACGCGAATCTCAGAGATCCTGATTACCGGCTCTCCAGAGATGCGTGTACAGTTACAGGAGGAGCTTCAAGCCGCACTTCAAGAGATGGCTATTGCCCCTATTGCCGTTAACCAATTCTCACAAGGCGCGAAGCCGGACAGCACTCTTAATGACTACAGAACCGCTGCCGGAGCAGCTCTGCGTGACAGTAAGATACGGAGCATTAACCTGTTACCCCGCGAAGACCGTGAGACGATTATATTTCCTTATATCGCTATCTCTTTAGCAGCAATATGGATTCTGGGTTTGGTTGGTTCGGGCGTATTGTATGCCTCTGTTCAAGGAGAATATGCAGAGCGGGGCGAACAGATATTAGCTTATCAGGATCAGAATGCCATGCTCCAGACGGAATTAGCCGGACTTAACGGCCGTAACTCTTCAGGAGGTGGGCTTGACCGTGCGGTTATCATTGAAGCCATGTCTGCCAGCCGTGTAGATGCTGCTGCTGTTCTGGATGAATTAGAGGCAAGTCTTCCTTATGGCGGAGTCATCAGAGATATTAAATATTCGTACCATAGCGAGATTATTCTGTCGGTGAATTTCACGGCAATGGAGCATAGTACAGTCTACTTAACTGCATTACGTCAGATGTCTTTCTCCAAAGGGGCTTCCATTCAGAAGCTGACAGAAGGCACTGAGAATTCCGGTAACTCTGTTGCTAAATATACCGCAGCCTTCAGGGTGAACATGGCACCTGTAGTGGAGCAAAGTGCTCAGGCCCAGAGTCCGTCAGAAGGAGGGGAGGACAGCAGTGGAGCAAATTAATAAATACCGTTCAGCCATTGTGCTGGCATTGCTAGTCCTGTTCCTGATTCTCTTTGGCTTCTATATGTTCGCCATACGCCCGGTAAAAAACGATATAGCTATGCAAGACAATGAGTTCTCATTGCTGGAGCAGGAGAAGGGAATTCTTACAAATAAGATTAACGAGCTTAAGAGTGAAGAGCAGGGAACAGATTCAAGTGAGGATACTCTACTGGCAGGAATTCCTCAAGGAGATGACAGCGAAGCGCTAATCCTGGCCTTACAGCGGATTGGAACCAGTTCACATGCCAGACTGAAGGATATCGGATTCTCGCAGACAGAATCTAATGAAATTAGCCCCTGGACCGGGATCATCCCCGAGGCAGCGGGCAGCTTGAGAGAGATCAAAATGGCTGCTATTGTACAAGGGAGTTATGCAGAGATTAAGGAATGGTTGAAGCAGCTTCATGACCTGCCGCGTATTCTTGCTGTAGACTCCTTCTCCTTCCAACAACCCTACGAGTTCCCTACTCGGATGAAACCGGGCAGTATCCTAACGGCAAATGTGTCCTTTACTGCATACTTTGAAGCAACAGTACCTAAGTCTAGTAATTAGGCTGTTTCCTTCGCACCTCCACCAACTCTGCCCCCCCGTTTTCACGAGGGCAGAGTTTTTTTACGCTTTTCCCCCATTACCCGTTTATACCCCCGGGTGGTTTGGGTATTACAGCTTACGGGCTATTGTAATGTTATAGAGTAATTATCGCAGCAGCTTAGTCTGAAGTAGGCTTCAGGCTACCACACAGGAATATGAGGAGGCATTCAAGATGAACAAAAAATGGATGATCGGTTCACTGGCATTATCACTGGGTCTTGTCTCTGCAGGGGGCGGAGCGCTTGCGGCTTCACCGGTAGCAAGTATTGAGGGCGTAAGAACGGTTGCGGCGTCTGCACCGGGCAAGGAAGGGCCGGCTACCATTAACAATCTCACTGAACGGAGCGTTGTTCCGCTGGTGGTTCATGCCAAGAAGCTATATACGTATGCCAGCCGGGGAGGCAATGTATTCAGCCCCGAGCTGTTCACTTATAAAGCACAGGAGTACCGCTATCTGTCCAGTGATCTGGGTTCGAAGCAGCAGCTGATGAGCTACATCAAGAAGGGATTCACGCATAATGCGGCGGCCTTCTACGCACAGACACAGTTCCTGGAGCACGAGGGCAGAATGGCGCAGGTCAATGCCGATCTGGGTAACTCGCTGGATTTCTCTAGAGCGACTGCACGGATGGTCTCCAAGACTGCACAAGCGGCAGTGTTCGAACTGACTGTACCTGCGGAAGGGCCGAACGGGTCTTCCGAAGTAGTGACAGTGAAGCTGAAGAAGGTGAGCGGCTACTGGAGAATTGATATGTCGCCGGATACCCTTTTCTAAGCAGCAGCTTCAGGCTTCGACTAATGCTTCATAAATAACGGCTGTGCCGACCTTGTCACAAGGTGAGCACAGCCGTTTCTGTTTGTCCATACACTTCAAGGAACCGGGCGTTACCGCCCCTTCACTCCGTCCTCGACCAGCTGTCTGCGCGGGGATTCAGGCTGAGCGGATTGGCTCATCCCGCCGCGGTTGATGGCGATGATACGTTTCTGGGCGTAATAGGTATCGCGGGAGAGCAGATTTCTCTCTACCGCTGCACCATCCACATGGCGGGTAATGTAAGTTTCGACTACATAGCCGGTTTTACCGGCAAGCAGTACCCGGGTTCCGCCCTTGGGGAGCGAGGCATCGCTCACATATTTATCCGTGGGGGGCAGCACCTCGACGGTTCTGGATTCAATGGAATAGTTGACGTTCTTCGGGAACGTGCCGAACAGCTTGATGGTCAGCGTGCGCCCCTGGACTTCGGATTTGATGATCAGATATTTGCCGGTGTTGTTGCGGAAGCGGAAATTAATATACCCCTCGGCAAAAGTGGCATCCTGCCCCTTCGGCAGATAGCTGACCGGAAGCGAGTGGTTGCGCCGCTCTACAATCTCAAGCCCGGAGCGCAGCGCGGCATTATACAGGGTGCTGGAGACCTGGCAGATCCCCCCGCCCGTGCCGGGCTGGAGCTTGCCGTTCACGATGACCGGGGCTTCGCGGAAGCCGTATTCGGTCTGGGCCTTCTGGATCGCTTTTCCGTAATCAAAAACCGCATTCGGCGGCAGCACCGTGCCGTTCACGGCTTTGGCGGCGGCCTCTACATTGAAGCTGCGTCCGGGGCCGCTGGCCCCGAGGGAGGTGCTGAACTGGACGATTTTGCGATCGATGCCCTGATCCTTGAGCGCCTGTAGCGTGATCTTCGGCTGCTTGACAGCAAGGGGGACCTCCAGCTGAATCTGCTTATCCTGAAGTGTGCCGTCAGCGGCCAATCGGGTGGGCACCGCTGCCTGCATCGCAAGCTCCAGCGCCTGCCAGTCCACCTCATAAGAGGATGTCCCTGGCGTATATACGACCTGGTCATCTCCGGTGATCCGCCGGACCGCATCGACCGGAACGCCGAAGGAAGCTTTTTCCCATTCGGGATTCAAGAGACTCTTAAGCTGTGCAGTCTGCAGCTGAATCTCCATATTCCAGCTGCCGGACCAGCTGCGCCGGGCTTGTACCCGCTCCATCAGCGTGCCGTCCGTCAGCGTCTTCAGCGCCTGGAGGAAGTTCCCGGCTTCATAGGTCACACCTGCCTGCTTAAGGGTAACCTGGAGTCCGGCATTATTTTTTGCCTTCATCACGAGTGGAGTAGCTTCCAGCGCCTGAAGTCTTGAATCCATTCCGGCCTTTACCTCAGCGATGTTCATTCCGCCAACCTCCCAGCCTGCGATAGCGGTATTTGCGGGCAGGGTAGGCTGGGTGCCGTATAGATGAAGCCCTCCGGCAGCCAGCGAGCCAGCCAGCATCAGACCGAAACCCGCGATGAGAGCGGCGTGTATTTTTTTCATAAGTAATCTCTCCTTCTATGGGGCGAAACCTGATATTCTTATGTATATGTAAGGATTCGGTAAAACTTTCGGGTACTCAAGGGGTTGTGGATTTGTTACAATAGATACGCCTGCGATAATCATGCAGTTTATGGAAGCTCCCCCGGCCAGTGGCCCGGCGGAAGATGTCAGAATCGGGAAGTGAGAAAATGATTGAGATGCAGGATGTATGGAAGACCTATGCCAACGGGACCCATGCATTGCAGGGAATATCCGTCAAAATCGACCGCAATGAGTTCGTCTACATTGTCGGACCGTCCGGCGCAGGTAAATCGACGTTCATGAAATTAATTTATAGAGAAGAAACGCCAACCAAAGGACAGATCTCCGTAGGCGGGTTCAATATCGGCAAGCTGAAGCCCCGCAAGATCCCTTATGTGCGGCGCAATATCGGCGTGGTCTTTCAGGATTTCCGGCTGCTGCCGAAGATGACAGCGTATGAGAATGTGGCTTTTGCGATGGATGTTATTGAGGCGCCGAAGAAGATTATCAAGAAGCGTGTAAATGAAGTGCTCGATCTGGTGGGACTGCGCAGCAAGGCGGGGCGGGAGCCCTCACAGCTCTCAGGGGGAGAGCAGCAGCGGATCGCGATTGCCAGAGCTATCGTCAACAACCCTGCCGTTATTATTGCGGACGAGCCTACCGGCAATCTGGACCCGGAGACCTCGTGGGGCATTATGCAGCTGCTGGATGAGATTAATTTTCGCGGTACCACGATCGTTATGGCGACCCACAACCGGGATATTGTGAACAAAATGCGTAAACGGGTGCTTGCGATTGAGAATGGAACGATCGTCAGAGACCAATTGAGAGGGGAATACGGTTATGAGTTTTAAAACCTTCTTGCGTCATTTGCGGGAAGGCTTCAAAAACGTATTCCGCAACGGCTGGATGTCGGTGGCGTCCATCACTTCCATCGTTGTCTCTCTCTTCGTACTCGGAGTGTTCATCCTGCTGGTGCTCAATGTCAATCAGGTAGCGGATAAAGCAGACAGCCAGGTGCAGATCAATGTGCATCTGACGCTGAATACGGACCAGAAGATGCGGGAGAAGCTGGAAAACGAAATCGGCAATATGCCGGAAGTCAGCAAGGTGGAGTTCATCTCCAAAGAACAGGGCTTGAAGGAATTTCGTGAAGATATGGGGCCGGATGCCGCCGAGCTCCTGGAAGGATTCGATAAAGACAATAATCCGCTGCCGGACAAGCTGCTCGTTGAAGTGATTGAGCCGACCACGGTTCCGTTTGTAGCGGAGAAGATAGAAGCACTGAACAAGACGCATGAAGAGCAGCCGATCTACAAGGTGAACTACGGCAAAGGCTCTGTGGAGACTTTATTCAAGGTGACCAAGGCGGTGCGCAATATCGGGTTTATTTTTGTAGCGGGACTGGCGCTGATGTCGATGTTCCTGATCTCGAATACCATCCGGGTAACGATCCTCGCCCGCCGCAAGGAAATCGGCATTATGAAGCTCGTGGGCGCGACGAATTATTTCATCCGCTGGCCCTTTTTTATCGAAGGTGCTCTGATCGGATTGATTGGTTCAGTGGTAACCTCGGTCGCGCTCTACGCCGGTTACAGCAGTCTGGTGTCTTCTGTGAAGGGAGATCCGATGCTGGGGCTGCAGTTGATTCCGTTTGAAAATATCTGGTTGCTGCTATGCGGTCTGCTGGTGGGCCTCGGTGTGCTGATTGGCGTATGGGGCAGCACGGTGTCGATCCGCAAGTTCTTGAAGGTATAGCCTGTATCATTCTTATATTTGAACAAAGGACGGAGAGTGCAAGTTGAAGAAAATTGCTGCCGGAATGGCCGTAATATTGCTGGCTGTCACAATGTTCGGGCCCTCTGACGGATATGCGAAGAAAACAAGCGTTGCCGAAATTGACAAGCAGCTGAAGCAGCTGCAGCAGGAGGTCCAGGCGGCCAAGGCGGCGCAGGATAAGGCGGACTCCCGCAATCAGGAGGCGAAGCATTATAAGAATAAGACCACGCTGAATCTGGACTATGTGCTGGGGCAGATTGCACAGGTAAAGGGCGAGATGACCACGATATCCGGCAAAATTGCCAGCACGGAGAAGTCGCTTACCGTGACGGCAGCGGAGCTGGATGATGCTGAGGCGCGTGTGGCCTCCCGCGAAAAGCTGCTGGAATCCCGTGTCCGTCTGATGTACACAGATGGCGCAGTCTCCTATCTGGATGTGCTGCTGTCCTCGACCAGCTTCTCCGACTTCCTGGACCGGGCCGATTCCCTGAAGATGATCGTGGATCAGGATCAGGATCTGCTGGTGCAGCACAAGCTGGACAAGCAGACGGTGATTACCAAGAAGCAGGAGCTGGAAGGGCAATATGCAACGGCGAAGCAGCTGTATACCGATCTGGAATCCCAGCGCAGTATGCTGAAGGAGAAGGAAGCGGAGAAGCAGGAGCTCATCGCTTATTATGATGAGGAGATTCAGAATTCGGAGGTCATCTCTGCTGAACAGGATGCCAAGCTGGTAGAGCTGGCCAGCAGCCGCTCTGCGCTGGAAGCGCAGAAGGACAAGATTAAGGCGGAGGAAGCAGCGCGCAGAGCAGCAGCCGCGAAGGCTGAGGCGCAGCGCCGGGCGGCAGTAGCCGCAGCCAAGGCGGCCGAAGCTGCCAAGGCCGCGAAGGCCTCCAGGTCTGGAGGCGGCAACAGCTCCTCTGTTGCTAGCGTGGAAGAATATTCCGGCGGCGATGGTCCTTACCTGCGGCCGGTTGGCTACGCGCGGATCTCTTCTCCTTTTGGCTACCGGACCCATCCGGTGACGCATGAAGTCGGCAAGCTGCATACCGGCGTGGACTTTGCCGTGCCGCAGGGCACGAGTATCCATGCGGCGGATTCCGGTACTGTTTTGGTAGCACGCTGGTATAGCGGCTATGGTTACTGTGTCATTATTGACCATGGCGGCGGGGTATGGACGCTGTACGGTCACATCCGCGAAGGCGGCATTAGAGTGAACGAGGGAGATCGGGTGGAGCGCGGACAGACGATTGCGGAATCCGGCTCAACGGGACGTTCAACCGGCCCGCATCTGCATTTTGAAGTGCGGATCAACGGGAAACCGGTGAATCCTATGCCTTATCTGTAAGCGGACTGAGCGGATTTTGGAACTGAAGGAGCGATAGCATCCGCCTGAAAGCTTTCCGCAGGAAAGCTCACTTCGTAAGCAACAGCAGTCTGCGGATTTCAACCGTTAAAAACGGGATGAATCATGAAATCTGCAGACCACAGCAGCTGGAAGTCCAAATATTCTCTGGAGACACGGCCAATCTCAAAACATAAAAATCATCGGTTCAATTTATAAAATAAATATATTTTCGTGCTGCGGCATATACTGGAAGAGATGCCGTTTCTCATGGAACGGGCCCATGCTGGTGTTAAGATGGACAAGAAGGGACGGTGGGAACATCATGTTAAAGAAAAGCACTGCGGCCTTTATGATCGTCGCGGCACTGCTGTGCGGCAGTCTGCTGACCCTGGGCGTGACCGGTTATGTGCAGGTATTCGGACAAGCCGCAGGTGAAGGGCTGGCAACGGTCCTGCAGACTGCCGGACTACAGGAGAAGGAATCGAAGAAACTGGGTACCGCTCTTAGCCTGATCGAGGGCAATTATTATGAGAAGGTGGACCGGGAGAAGCTGATTGACGGTGCGGTCAACGGAATGATGGAAGCGCTGGGCGACCCGTATTCCAACTACATGGGCAAGGAGACGGCACAGCGGTTCGAGGAGAGCATCGAAGGCTCCTTCTCGGGGATTGGCGCTGAGGTCTCCTCCGATAACGGCAAGGTGGTTGTAGTCTCCCCTATCAAGGGCTCACCGGCAGAGAAAGCCGGCATTCAGGCCAAGGATGTGATCCTCTCTGTTAACGGTGAATCGCTGGAAGGACTGGAGCTGAATGCGGCTGTGGCCAAAATCCGCGGTCCCAAGGGAAGCAAGGCGACCCTGAAGGTCCAGCGGACCGGAACAGCAGAGCCGCTGCAATTCGTCATCACCCGTGATGATGTCAGACTGGAAACGGTCTATGCGAAGATGGAAAAGGACCATGTCGGTGTCATCGAGGTTACGCAATTCTCGCAGAACACCTCGGAGCGGTTCAAGGAAGAGCTGATGAAGCTGGAGAAGCAAGGCATGAAGGGACTCGTTATTGATGTCCGTAATGACCCGGGCGGTGTGCTGCCGGTTGTCATTGAGATGGTCGAGCAGTTCGTACCGAAGGGCAAATCCATCGTACAGGTGGAGGACAAGAACAAGCAGCGCGAGGTCAGCACTTCGAAGGGATCTAGCAAGAAGTATCCGGTAGTCGTGCTGATGAACAAAGGCAGCGCGAGCGCTTCGGAGATCATGGCCGGAGCCCTGCAGCAATCTGCCGGAGCCAAGCTGATCGGAGAGAATTCATTCGGCAAAGGAACCGTGCAGACCAGCTTCGAGGAGCAGCTCGGTGACGGAAGCCTGCTGAAGATTACGATTGCCAAGTGGCTGACGCCAGACGGCACCTGGATTCACGGTAAAGGCATTAAGCCGGATATCGCCGTAGCCCAGCCGGATTACTTCTCGGTGGCGCCGATTAACAAGAGCGTTACGCTGCAATATAATATGAACAATGCAGATGTCAAAAGTGCGCAGACTATGCTGGATGGGCTAGGCTATAAGCCGGGCCGCAAGGACGGGTACTTCGATGCCGGGACCAAAGAAGCGGTCAAGAAATTCCAGAGCGCAGCCAAGCTGAAGACGACAGGCTCGATTGATACCAAGACCGCGGAAGCGCTGGAGCTGGCGCTGATCAAGGTCATCCAAGATCCGGTGAACGACAATCAGCGGAATAAGGGGATCGAAGAAATTCAGAAGGAAATCAAGGCTGCAGCGTCGAAAAAGTAAGAAGGCTGATTCTAGCCTTCTTTTTTCTTTTAAAGGATAAAATATGATGTCCTCTAGGCTATGAAAAGGAGTGTGCGAACCGTTGAATGTACTCCCGGAGCTGCTGACCAGCTTAGGCACAGCAGTCCTACATCTGCTGATTCAGCCCTATTACTATATCGCTATTCTATTTATTGCCCTATATTACCGCAGACAGGTAGCCCTCGAGCGGAAGCTTATTCATGTGAAGCTGCATAGCTGGGGACCGGAAACCTGGCGGACTGTGTGGACCGGTGGAGTCATGGGGCTGGTGGTCTCCCTTGCCGCAGTTGCACTGGGAGTTTCGGTGACCTATACGGCTGTTGCCTGTATCTGGGTGGTTAGCCTTGTCTTAATGCTGTTTCGGGTGCGTTACTTATGCTTTGCGTATGCCATAGGGACGCTTGGAATTGTGCAGTTTGTACTGTCGTTCTTCCCGGAGACGCTGCAGAGCGGAGCCGCCGGAACGGTTGCCGCTGCCGTGCGGGAGATGGACATCCCGGAGCTGCTGGCGCTTGCCGCGCTGCTCCACGTGGCCGAAGCGCTGCTGGCGCGCTGGCAGGGGCCCCGGCTGGCGACGCCGCTGTTCCTTGCCGGCAAGCGCGGCAAGGTGGTGGGCGGCTATCAGCTGCAGGCCTTCTGGCCGCTGCCGCTGTTCGTGCTGATTCCCGCAGGCACGGGAATCGGTGAGCTGCCGTGGCATCCGCTGCTGGGCGGGGGCCTCGGCCTGATCTCGCTGCCGGTCATCATCGGCTTCAGCGAGATGACCCAGGGCATGATGCCCGGACGCAAGGCGGCCCGTACATTCGGACGGCTGCTGGTGTACAGCGCCGTCCTGCTCGGCCTTAGCCTGCTTGCGGACCTATGGAGCCCGCTGACTGTCATCGCGGCGCTCGCGGCACTTCTGCTGCACGAAGGGTTAAGCTGGTACAGCGCTCTGGAGGAGCGCAGCCTTAGCCCCGTCTTCGTGCATCCCCCGGCCGGCCGCAAGGTGCTGGCCGTGCTGCAGGGCAGCCCCGCGCAGGAGCTGGGCATCCTGCCCGGCGAGATCTTGCTGAAGGTCAACGGGGTCCTGTTGACCAGCGCGGCGCAGCTGCATGAGGCGCTGCGCATGAACTCTGCGTTCTGCAAGCTGGAGGTGCAGAACCGCGAGGGCGAGAGCAAATATCTGCAGCGCGCGCTCTATGCCGGGGACCATCACCAGCTCGGCATCATTCTGGTGCCGGACCCGGACGCCAGCATCACCGCAGAGGCGAAGCCGTCCAGCATCTTCAGCATCATCGGGATGCGAACAGGCACCCGGCAGCGGGGAGTGCAGGCGGATCGGCTGGGCCGGGCGAAGAAGAGCCCGCCAGCAGAGGCCAAGCAGGAATCTGCCGGCGTCTGACGATAGATTATCAACGTAGTGGGTTCCCACAGCGGCTGTTGGCGCGGAAGGTTAAAGAGGTCCGTTCTTTCTGAACTAAGTTCAGGGGGGACGGGCCTTTTAAATTTATAGTTGTTAAGGGAGTGGTGTACGGTAACTGGAATGTATGCGGAAAACCGAATACAATCGGCAGCCGCTACCCCATATGTGGCAATGAACTCGAAAAACCGAATACAATGGGGGTGGTACAGGCACATGGGCCGAATGTATGTGGAAAACCGAATGCATGAGCGGCCGCAAAGGTACATGAGCTGGATGTACGGGTATAAGCCACCAGCATCCTTCACCTATTAGGGTGATGTTGTGCCTCACCTTGGATATCGCCAGCCCGCGGCTCAATGGTTCCCCTGTGTACTCTTCAGATACAGAATCGCAATCTGTGTGCGGTCGCGTACGCCGAGCTTGCTGAGGATGTCGGTAATATAGTTTTTGACGGTGCCTTCGCTCAGGAACAGCTTGGCGGCGATTTCCTTGTTGGTGAGTCCCTCTGCAATGGAGGTGACTACTGCCCGCTCGGACTTGGTCAGGCCATAGGAAGCAAGCGGCTGAGCCTCTGGAGCTTCCTGACGCGCGGAGGGCTGGAGGAAGCCCGCCAGCTTGCGGGCGATCTCGGGATGAATGAGCATATTGCCCTCATGTACAGTCTTGATGCCTTGAATAATCCGGTCCGGTGGGATGTTCTTGAGCAGATATCCGCTGGCTCCGGCGCGCAGAGCCTCAATAATATACTCGTCATCATCGAAGGTCGTCAGCATCAGGACGGCTGCGGATGGATAAGCTTCTTTGATCAGCCTTGTACCTTCCACTCCGTCACATCCCGGCATACGGATGTCCATGAGTACAACATCCGCTCCGCCGGGCAGCTCCCCCAGCAAGGTGAGGGCCTCCCGGCCATCGCCTGCGGTTCCGGCGACCTCGATACCGGCATCCAGCCCGATCAATACCTTCAGGCTCTCGCGGATAAAAGAATCGTCGTCAACAATCAATACTCTAATCATGGTTCAGCACCTCTTATCTGTGAATATACTCCCGCTGTCCGTCCTTGGCTAACTTGATGAGTATGTGCAATCTCCCTGGTTGACTCCATCTCTTAGTTGGATTTTGAGCACTTGCTGATCAACGAGTGGCCTCGCTGGGGACAACAGTTGGACAAACAACACTTAATTGTTCCCAATCTGCCCCGCAGCAGTAAAACTATCAGCAGTAGATGCTGTTTTTCCAACTAATTCCCTGGAAACATCAGAAGCTGTGAAATTAAGATACGTTTTTCCACTTGCTTCTGGCAGAGGGGGAGCAGCTCCCTGAGAACCGCAAGTTGTTAGCATATAACACCTGTATCTCAATCCGCCTTCCCATCAGTTCCCCGTCAGTTATACGTACGCCATGGCGATAGCCAGCTTCCCACAGCTTCACTCCCACCCCCATTCCCCATTCAGCGCGGCACTCCCTCCGGCTGCCGATACACCGGCAGCCGGGTGATGACCGTGAACTGCGGCTCCAGCCGCAGCTCCAGTGTCCCGCCGACCATGGCGCAGCGCTCGCTCATGCCCTTCAGGCCCATCCTGCTGCTGCCGGGCAGACGGCCCAGCGGGTCTGCTTCGGGCAGCTTCCCGTTATTACCGGTCTCCATCTGCACCTCATGCTCCGCATAGGTGACCTCCACCCATACGGAGCTGGCCTGCCCGTGCCGCAGCGCATTGGTGATGGCCTCCCGGGCATTGGTGTACAGCACAACCTGAAGGCTCGGATAGAGCGGATAAGGAATTCCCTGCACCGTATAGGAGGTCGCAATGCCGGTATCGCGGCCCACTTCCTCCAGCAGCCGGTCCAGCGCATACGCTCCTTCAAGCTGGGGAGTATGGTTAATCCGCTTCAGCGCCGCACGCATATCGTCCATACTGCCCGAGAGCTGGTCCCGGATCTGTTTCATCATCTGCAGTCCTGTTTCCGGTGCGGCAGGGAGGGTGTGGATGGCCGCTTCGGTCATCATCTTGACCCGGATCAGCCGGTGGCCGATGTCATCATGCAGCTGGCGGGCGATCCGCACACGTTCTTCTGCCTGCGCAGCCACCTCAATTTGCGCGGTGAACTGGAGTAGCCTTGAGCGGGCCTCTTCCAGCTCGAAATGCTTTTTGCGCAGCTCATCATAGAGAAATAAAGTATCGGCACGCCTGCGGCCTGCCCGGAGCAGCAGCAGATTCAAGCCGGCACACAGCAGGAAGGTAAGGTTAGTGAACACAAGCACAGCCGGAGCTACATGAAGCAGGGCGGCATTCAGCAGGGCCAGTTGAATACAGCAGAAGGTAAGGGCCGTATTCTTGGGCTGCCGCCGGGCATAGGAGATCACCGCAGACAAGGCCGGAAAAACCATCAGCGGCCCGTATTCATAACAAAGCCAGGCGGTGAGGATCAGCTCCATGCCTCCGGTCAGTGCGGCGAGAGATCTGGATGCCCTTGCACCCAGTGTGACCAGCAGCATCAGCAGCATGAAATGCAGAGTGAACCAGTCATAGTCCGCGAATTCATAGACTTGAATTGAGAGGATCGCCGGGATGATAAGCAGGCTGTAGCGCAGCAGTATCAGTTCTCTGGTCAAGTAAGTTCATCCTTTTAGATTAAAATATCTCTTATTCGTCAACATTCTTCTCAGGTATATCCATCTTAGCATAAGAGCGCTGCTCTTCAGGAGATGACTTTCGTCACCTCTGGATCATGACCTTTAGTACCTTCGGCTGTGTCCGCCCTACTGTACAATAAGAATACGAGAATGAAGGAACAGGGGGCATCGGCAATGGCACTAGCAGTACTGAGCGATGTTGTGAAGAGATATGACGGTAAGCTGATTGTGGATCACGTGAATTTCAATATACAGGAGGGTGAGATTTTCGGCCTGCTGGGCCCGAACGGTGCCGGGAAAAGCACGACCATCAGCATGATCTGCGGGCTGCTTCAAGCCGACAGCGGCGATATTATCATCGACGGGCTATCCGTAAGGGAGCGGCCGCTTGAGGTGAAGAAGCGAATCGGGCTTGTGCCCCAGGAGCTGGCGTTATACGAGAATATGACGGCAACCGATAATGTGAGCTTTTTCGGCAGACTCTATGGGCTGCGCGGACAACTGCTGAAGGAGCGGACCCAAGAAGCGCTGGAGTTCACCGGCCTAAGCGACCGGGCGAAGGATAAACCGTCCACCTTCTCGGGAGGGATGAAAAGACGGCTGAATATCGCCTGTGCCATCATGCACCGGCCGCGCCTGATTATCATGGATGAACCCACAGTCGGCATTGATCCGCAGTCACGCAATCATATTCTGGAATCCGTGAAGGCTTTGAATAAGATGGGGTCGTCGGTGATCTACACCAGTCATTATATGGAGGAGGTCGCTGCGATCTGTGACCGGGTCGCCATTATGGACCAGGGGCATATTATTGCCTGCGGTACGGAGAACGAGCTGCGCGAACGGGTGGCCCACGAGGAGAAAATCGTTGTGAAGGCAGCGGGCATCACCCCTGCCTTAGTGAACGAGCTGGGGCAGCATCCCCGGATCAACCGGGTAGAAGCTGTGCAGGATGCGATAGAGCTGTATCTTCCCTCCTCGCAAAGTGCGCTCCAGGATATTCTGTTTATTTTCTCCAAGCACGAAGGGGTCATTGCCTCCTTGAATATTGAAGAGCCGGATCTGGAGACCTTGTTCCTTAGTCTGACCGGCCGGACCTTGCGGGACTAGAGAGGGGGGGGATAGGTGTGAATATCTGGATCATTATGGGGTTTGAGCTGCGCAGACAGCTCCGTTCACGCACATTGCTGCTTAATATGTTCCTGCTGCCGCTGGTACTGATCTTCCTCTTGGGTGCTTCGCTCTCCGGGGTGGTCGGGGTACAGGGGGCAGATGAGATCAAGCCTGTACGTGTAGCTATTGTGAATAACGGAGGCGGAGGGGCAGAGGAATCTGCTATCCTTACGGCCTTTCTGGAGACGCCTGAGGTGAAGGGACTTATTATTCCTGTCCAGACGGAGAGCCGTGGAGCGGCAGAGAGCGGGCTGCGTACCGGTAAATATGCCTATGGGGTGATTGTTCCTACGGACTTTGACCAGGAGGTGCAGAGCGGTAAGAAGGCGAGCCTGGAGTTCATTCTGGGCAGGAGCCATGATGATAACCGGGTGGCCGGAACCGCCTTCGACAATCTGCTGATGGAGCTGAATTATAAGCAGGCGGCAGCCGTTACCCTTGGACCACAGGCTCTTACAGCGACTTCGGCAACTGCCAGTAAGCCGGGGGTGGTGCTGGGAGATCTGAACAATGGCGGAAAGACCTACTCGGCGGCCCAGTTCTATGCGGCGTCCATGCTGCTGATGTTCCTGATGTACAGCGGGTTGACCGTGACAGCCTCGCTTTTTAACGATAAGGAGAACCATACGCTGTTCAGAATCCATTCCATGCCGGTAAAAGACAGTCATCTGTTCATCGGCAAAATGCTCGGCGTAGGTCTGGTCAGCATCCTGCAATGTCTCACGATTATTCTGATGACTGACTGGCTGTTCGGCGTCTACTGGGGCAACCGCCCGGGACTGCTGCTGCTGTTCTGTCTGCTGATGATTGCCGCCTCAATGACGCTGGGCGTACTGATCTGCCTCTTCAGCCGGACCTCGGCGACTGCTACGAATATCATTAGTGTCCTGACTGTAGTAATGACCTTCGTCAGCGGCGGGATGGCGCCGCTTCCTGATTCATGGGTGAACAGTGCAGGTGCATTCACGCTTAACCATTGGGTGCAGCAGGCAGTCATCCGGATGATGCTGCATTCCGGTCTGGAGCAGCTTTTGCCGAATCTGTGGGTGATGTGCTTCATCAGCGCGGCATTGTTCGCAGCAGTGATTGTCTCATACCGGAAGGTGGGTTACCGTGGATAAAATATTAATTATTGCCTGGAATATGATTAGACGAAGCATTGGCACCTTCAGGGGGCTTATGGTATTCATTCTGCTTCCCGGCGTAGTGGTGGCAGCGATTATCTCGCTTACCGGAGGGATGGGGGAGGGGCCGGCAACTGTGCTATATGCCAACTCGGATACGGGGGCAGCCGGCAGACATTTGATTACGGAGCTGGAGCAGGCCGGAGAATATAAGTTCGAGCCGCGCAGAGATGAGGCCGCTTTGAAGGAAGCGACAATTAAGCAGGAGGGAACGGTGGGGGTGTTCATTCCTGCCGGATACACTGCCGCCTTAATGGCGGGGGACCCGCTGCAGATCAGCATCTATGAGCTTCGGGCAAGTGAAAGCTCGATCATGATGAAGCTGAAGATCACCGCCACTGCCGCGCAAATTGCCGAAGCAGCACGTACCGTTGCTGCCGCCAGCGGAGGAACAGGCGATATGCAGGCGCAGCTCGCTGCTGTACTGAAGCAGTCGGAGCAGCACAACGTGGGCAGCACCCGCACCGATTATGATCTCTATCCGCGGCAGACGCTGGGTGTGGTTACAGGGATGACGCTGATGTTCCTGATGGCACTGGTGACCAGCTCCGTCTCCCAGATCACGGATGACCGCAGAGGACGTACCATGATGCGCATGTTCAGCGCTCCGGTCCGGTCTTATGAAATTGCGCTTGGCAACTTCCTGGGCAGCTTTCTTGTAGGAATGATTCAGATCCTTATCGTGCTGGTGCTGGGCAAATGGGTGCTCCGCTACGATTATGAGATGCCGCTCTTTCTCTATTTTCTGGTTCTGGCGGCCTTCATGCTGGTGTCGATGGGCATCGCCAGCACCGTTGCAGGCCTGATCCGCAATCCGCGTAATGCGGGGATGCTGAATTCGCTGATCCTTACACCGACCTGCATGCTGGGCGGCTGCTTCTGGCCCATCTCCATCATGCCGGAATATATGCAGAAGCTGGCCAACTTTACACCGCAGAAATGGGCGATACAGGCGGTGGACATTGCCGCAACCGGCGGCGGCTGGAATGAGCTGTGGCTGCCGTTTGCGATCCTGGGCCTGATGGCTGCCGTTCTGCTGGCGATTGGTTCTGCCATTCTCCGTCCGAATGAAGCGGGAATCAGCACCTGAGATCGAAGCGTATTCTTGCTGACTCTAATGTCTAAATCGGACATATTCAAATGACATAATTATGTGATATGATCGGATCAAAGCGATAAATGACAGGGGGATGCGAGGATGGGCAGCAACAAGCTGGCTTGGACCTGGAAGGTGAAAGAGGAATACTTAGAGGAATACGTACAGATGCATCTGGACCCGTGGCCGGAGATTCTGGAGGAGCACAGCAAAGCGGGCATCCGCAACTATTCGATTTTTCAGAACGGCAACCAGTTCTTCTATTGCTTTGAATGTGATGATACGGAAGCTGCGTTCGCCTACATCGCCGGGAGTGAGGCCTGCAACCGCTGGAATGCCATCACCTCGAAGATGGTCGAAGGCTCCTTTGATTTCAACGATGCGGTTCCGATGGTGCCGCTGCGTGAAGTCTTTTATCTGAAGTAGGCTGGCTTACAGGAATGTTTATTGGAGCTATACTAGAGAGAATCGTTTGAAGCCAGCTGAATAATAAATTTGTGGACCGTGATAATCTTATATAATGGGTTGTACTCAAAAAACGATTAGAGGGGAATGAGTCCAATCCGATCTACAGCTACAACACTGGCAGCGGGCACGGTCCTGTCGCTTAGCCTGCTGCTGGGGTGCAGCAGCCAAAATACATCCGTCACGGGTACTCCGGCGGCAGAAACGACTCCGTCTGCGATAGCATCAGCTTCTGCGTCTCCATCGGCAACAACGGCTTCACCCGCAGCCTCAGAAACTGCATCCGCTGTGGTTCCGGCAACTACAGCAGGCCTATCGAGTCCGGTCCAGCCAGAAGCTCCCGCCAACCTGGTAATTGCCGATTCCGTTAATGCTGCGGGAACCATCCGCGCGAGAAGCGCAGCGGGACAAGGCGAGCTGCTGATGATCGCAAGCAGCTCCGAGGAGCGGGGACATCTGGAGGCATCCAGCAATTACGGTCTCGAAGGGGAGCAGACGTATCAGGCTGATTACTCCATCGTGTACCGGTCGGGGAAGCAGGACCAGGTATTGCTTAAGCTGCCCGCTTTTTTGTTCGTACGCCCATCAGACCAGGTCCTCGAGTTCGATACAGTCCGCTTCAAGGATGCAGAAGTATATTTGCTTGCTCCCCAATATAAATCCGGGCATGGACTGGTTGCTTACGCCTTTGCTATGGAGAGAGGAAGCGGAGAAGTGTTTCCATTATCCTTCAAGCAGGGGGAAATCGTACACGATACACTGGTCTACTCAGAGCTGCCGCCGTTCCCGGCCAACCAGAACGAACAGCTAGTGGTGCACTCGCCTGAGGGTGCCGGGACTGACCCGGAGCTGAAGCCACGGGTGTACGATTTGGATCTGGAGAAGCGGCTGTTTATTGCGCGTTAGAGTAAAACCTCCCTTCTATCTGGAATATTGCTTCCAGGCAGAAGGGAGGTTTTTTAGTATAGTAAGCTGCTGAAATCCAAAGGGTAGTGATTCGGGAAGCTGGCGGAAGTATGCCGGATGGGGCGGATGAAAGGGATAAATCCCTCAGTTCCCGGTACTCTCATACCGGGACAGCCCGTACCGGAAGACCCCGTAAGCCGCAGCCGCGCTTCCGATAGCCGCGACAGGGGCGAGGAGCCACCAGCCGGACCAGCCGCTTTTGCCGAAGATATAGGTTGCCGGGTAGAAGCTGATGAACGCATAGGGCAGCACCGTAGAAATGAAGATGCGGATCGCCTGCGGAAACAGGGTAATCGGATATTTGGCCAGATCGGACAGATTGTGCACCATCAGCGGGAATGCATTCCCGGCATTGCGAATCCAGAAGGCCGCCGAGTTACCCATGAGATTAATAGATACCCGGATGATAACCGCCGTGACGAACAGCAGCATTAGAATGATGGCCTTACCCGCTGTCCAGTGGATAGGGCTGTGCACAAGCGACTGCCAGATAATCACCCCGCCGATGAGCAGATTGCCGAGACCGTTAATCCCAATCCCCGTGCAGAACACCTGAAGAACCACCGGCACTGGCCGCAGCAGATAACGGTCCAGTTCACCCGTGTTAACCAGCCTGCCCAGCCGCCAGCTGCCCTCGAAGAACAGCGAACCCGCCCCCTCTGTCAGGAAGATCATAGCGTACATGAAGGTAACCTCCCAGAACTGCCAGCCCTGAATATCCGGAATCCGGTCATAGATCACCCACAGGAATACAAATCCCAGCACCTGCGTCAATGCCGCCGAGCACATCAGGATGTAAAAGTCTTTGTTATACTCCAGAATCGCCTTAAGCTGCTGCACATACAGCCTTCTATAGAGATAGAGCATTTGCGATATTTTCATTCTGCGTCCTCCTTCAGCCTTAGCCCCCATGAATGGTCACCTGGCGGACCGCCCAGTTCCACATGGCTTTGCCCGCCATCCAGAGCCCTGCCCCCCAAAAGAGCTGAAGGCCGATCAGCCGCAGGCTCTCCCACGTATCTGCCTGTTGCAGGAAGATCATCGTCGGCGTATGAATAATGGCCTGGAAGGGCAGCAGCAGCGCCAGCTTTTCCAGCCAGTCCGGGAAGAAGGCCAGCGGCACCAGCGCGCCCGACAGCAGGTTAGTGAGCGCAATCCGCGTCCAGACAATCCCCAGTGAACCCGTCGACCAGAAGCATAAGAGAGCCGCCAGATAGACCACGCCGAATTTGACCACAACCGCGCAGAGCAGACTAACCGCAAACAGCAGATAGACGATCGGCGAGTGGGGGAAGGTCACTCCGGTAAGGAAGGTGGCGAACACGATCAGCAGAACCGTACTCATCGCCCCCTCCAGCAGACTCGCACCCAAGGTCTCGGCGAATCGGGCCGTCTGGAAATCAATCGGCTTCAGCAGGTCCATGGCGACGCTGCCGTCCAGGATTTTGCCGGAGATGGCGGTCTCGGAATACCAGGACAAGACGGAATTGGCCAGGAAGGTGACCAGCAGATAAGTCTTCATCTGATCCCAGGAGTAGCCGCCCACCGCCTCGCGCCCGCCATAGATTCCCTGCCAGAGGAAGAAGATCGCGACCAGATTAATTGAGTTTGCGAGTAAATTAATGATGTAGGAGTTCCGGTAGGCCATCACATTCTGCAGGGAGCGGTTGGCAATGCTTCTGTATTTGTTAAGCCCGGCTGCTGTCATCATTCGGCTCCTGCCCCCTTGCTCCCCGGTGCTCGTTCAGATCCAGATGGCCGTCATAAACAGCCTTAATGACCTGCTCAATATGGGTATCTTCCATGCGGAAATCGAGTACCTCCCCATGCTTCATCACCCGGCTAACCACTTCACTGGCGGTATATTCATATCGGTCAAAAGTGACCGAGAACTCCTGGCTGCTCTGCTGCGTAAGCTTCAGCCCGGGGCTCTGCTCCAGCAGCTCGTACAATTCCGGCATGGGGGAGCGTACCTGGAAGAAGATCACACGGTTTTTGGCAAAACGGGCCTTGACCTCGCTCAGCGTACCGTCATAAATAATCGCGCCGT
The DNA here is from genome assembly GCF_037963835.1 of Paenibacillus sp. FSL H8-0332. Lineage (NCBI taxonomy): Bacteria > Bacillati > Bacillota > Bacilli > Caryophanales > Paenibacillaceae > Paenibacillus > Paenibacillus sp. FSL H8-0332. The sequence goes on along the minus strand of NZ_CP150145.1, from coordinate 6,482,386 downwards.
GATCGATAATGACCAGCCGCTTGCACAGGTCTTCGATGTCGCCCAAATCATGGGTCGTCAGCATCACGGTCGTCTGCTGCTCCTGGTTGATCTGCTTAATGAACCCGCGGATCTTCTCCTTCACAGATACATCAAGGCCAATCGTCGGCTCATCGAGATACAGAATCGGCGGATTATGCAGCAGGGCTGCGGCCAGATCGGCACGCATGCGCTGACCCAGCGAGAGCTTCCGTGCGGACAGGTGAATGAATTCGCTCATCCCGAGCATTTCGGTGAACAAGTCCAGGTTCTTCCTGTAGAGGGCATCCGGAATCTGATAGATATCCTTCAACAGCGAGAAGGACTCGGCAATCGGAATATCCCACCACAGCTGGGTGCGCTGCCCGAAGACTGCGCCGATCTGGGCGGCGTTTTCCATTCTTTTGCGGTACGGGTTGATTCCGTTCACCGAGATACTCCCGGAGGAAGGCATCAGAATGCCGGTCAGCATCTTGATGGTGGTCGATTTACCGGCACCATTCGGTCCCACGTAGGCCACCGTCTCCCCCGCTTCAATCCTCAGATCCAGCGGCTTGACCGCCACCTTCTCAATATGCCTGGGCAGGAACAGATGCTTCACCGCTCCCTTAAGGCCGGGCTCCTTCACCGCCTGCATAAAGGACTTGCTCAGTCCTCTGGCTTCAATCATACTCAAACTTAACCCTCCTGTTCATTACTTTGAAAGCGTTGCCGTAGATGCCTGCGAGAAAAATTCTGAATCCTCAGCGCTCTGAATGACGTAAGAGTAAATATATCACTGAGCCGATGTCGAAAACTATCAGATTAGGTCGATTTTGCAAAAAAAAGCGGCAACCCCGGATAGCCTACACCAACCGGGAGTTGCCGCTCCGCTTAAGGAGAGTCTGGACGGCAAACCCTACCAGCAGGGGAAGCGCCAGCTGAACCTCAAGTCTCCAGTCTACAGCATACAGGTCTACGAGGTTAATCTGCTTCAACAATACATAGGTCACGTTGTATAAGAGGAATGAACAGCTGAAGGTGAGCAGCGGGATCAGATGCAGCGTCCTTTTATTCTGCAGCAGCCGGTATCCCGCAAGGGTTAAGAGGGTATAGCTGGCCATGATGAACAGGGCATTATTACTGCCGAAGCGCAGGAAGGATACCATGGCGGTAGCCAGATTGAGGGCAGACGATAAATAGCCGATGCGAAGCATGTCGAACCTCCTGGTTTTTTGTAGAAATATAAGATGAACAGATTTCTACATTTTACAGCGCTAACGCGGGGATTTACAGATCCAATACTGAATGTTCATTATTCCGTAATTGTATGTTATAATGCTTTCTTTTAAAATTGATGATGTAGGAATTGGTAAATATGGAGGGATCGTTTGTGAGAATCTTTAATCAATCAAGAGCATGGAGTATGCCTGGGGATTTAGAAGCAAGCGAGCTTGAAGCCTTCCGGCCGCTCGATGCATCCCAAGTTGATGTCCAGAGCGGAATGTCCGTGGCGGGTTCTTTCGAAGAATCCAAGGAGCATATCTATCATCGAGCTATGATTTCTTCGATACGCAGTGAAATGAACAAATTAAGCCAGCTGCTCTCCATTCCATATGTGGTATTCCTGACGGACAAGGCGGGGACCATTCTGGAGCTGGTCTATTCTTCTTCGGATACGCAGGCGGAGATGGAGCAGGCGGAGCTGCGTCCGGGGGTTAGCTTAAGCAGGCAACAGGCGGGAATGAATGCTGTATCGCTGGCGATGGAGATGAACTGCATCGGGGTGGTGCGGGGAACGGAGCATACGGATCAGACCTTCCGGGACTGGAACTGTGTATGCGCTCCGCTGCAGTATGATGATAACGTTTACGGGTATGTTGATATTTCTTTTAATAGAGGAGAGCCTATTGAATTCGCCATTCCCTTCGTGCAGCAGATTGCCGAGAATATCATGGAGAAGTGGATGGAGAAGAACCCGGAGATGCAGCAGTACCGGCTTGAGGCCACGTTGCAGGAATATAAACTGACTGCGCGGGAACAGGAGGTAGCGAGGCTGTGGCTGATGGAGAAGAGCGCGCTGCACATCGGGAGCGATCTGGGCATCAGTGAAGGCACCGTGCGCAATATGCTGAAGAGTATCTATAGTAAAATGCGGGTGAACGACCGTTTCCAGTTCGTGAAGCGCCTTACGCCTTAGCCGGGAGAATCCGCTTCCGGGTACATACAAAATAGCCGGGCAGCGATATGAATGTATCCCTGACCCGGCTATTTGAAAATATAAGAATCTATATGTTACATGCTACAAATTATCCTTCTAGTTCTCGCCGAAACGGTACCGTCCTTTAAAAGGACGGCAAAGCCGTTTCCACTTGTGTGCCGTAGAAGCCTGGCTTCTCTGGCAAAAGTTAACCGCAGGAGCAGTTCAGTACCGGCTTACGCGCGGCCTGTGTCTCATCCAGGCGGCTGATTTCAGTCGTATGCGGCGCGTTAATGACAATCTCCGGCGTCTCCTCGGCTTCCTTAACGATTCGGATCATCGTCTCAATGAAGCCATCGAGCGTCTCTTTGCTCTCGGTCTCGGTCGGTTCAATCATCATACATTCCTCTACCGTCAGCGGGAAGTAGACGGTTGGCGGATGATAGCCGAAGTCGAGCAGTCGTTTGGCTACATCAAGGGTACGTACACCGTATTGCTTAAGGTTCTTACCGGACATGACGAATTCATGCTTGCAGATGCCTGGGAAGGGAATCTCGAAGTAAGGAGCCAGCCGGTGCATCATATAGTTGGCGTTCAGCACAGCGTTCTCGGAGACTTCACGCAGACCGTCAGGACCGTAGGTGCGGATATACGCATAAGCACGGACGAGAATCCCGAAGTTGCCGTAAAAGGCTTTGACGCGGCCGATCGATTCCGGCCCGCCGCAGTCCAGCGTGAAGCTGCCGTCTTCGTTCTGGGCCACAGTAGGCTGCGGCAGGAACGGGATCAGCTTCGCCTTTACACCGACTGGTCCGGCTCCCGGACCTCCGCCGCCATGCGGCGTACTCATCGTCTTGTGCAGATTGAGATGCACCACATCGAAGCCCATATCGCCCGGGCGGGTGATGCCCATAATCGCGTTGGAGTTCGCTCCGTCATAGTAGAGCAGACCGCCCGCTTCATGGACAATCGCGGCGATCTCGACGATCTGCGTCTCGAAGAGTCCGAGGGTACTCGGGTTCGTGAGCATCAGCGCGGCGGTGTCGCTGCCGACAGCGGCCTTCAGTGCTTCGAGGTCCACCATTCCCTTGTCATTGGAGGGGATGGTCACGGTGTCGAGACCGGCTGCGGCGGCACTGGCCGGGTTGGTGCCGTGCGAGGAATCGGGCACGATCACCTTGGAGCGGACTTCGCCGCGGCTCTCATGGTAGGCGCGGATCATCATCAGGCCGGTCCACTCGCCGTGGGCGCCGGCAGCGGGCTGCAGGGATACGGCATCCATGCCGGTCAGGGCGGAGAGATCCTTTTGCAGCGTGTACATCAGTTCAAGCGCACCCTGAATGCTCTCTTCCGGCTGATACGGATGGATCTTGGAGAGCCCCGGGAAGCGGGCGACATCCTCGTTGATCTTGGGATTGTATTTCATCGTGCAGGAGCCGAGCGGATAGAAGCCGTTATCGACTCCGAAGTTGCGGCGGGACAGGGCGGTATAGTGGCGGATCACATCCACCTCGGATACCTCCGGCAGTATGACCGGCTCACTGCGCAGCAGTCCTTCAGGAATGAGTGCGCCAAGGCCCTCGTCCTGCGGCACATCACACAGAGGCAGGGAGTAGGCAGAGCGGCCTGGACGGCTTAATTCAAAAATCAGACTTTGTTCCGGTTTCATACACAGCCCTCCAGTGCGCTTGCGAATTCGTCAATTTCGGTCTTGCTTCGTTTCTCCGTTACGGCAACCAGCATATGTCCGGCCAGCTCGGGATAATCCCGGCTTAAGTCATAACCGCCCAGATAGCCTTCCTTCAGCAGTTTGGAGTTAACTGCACTCACACTGCTGCCCTCCGGGAGCTTCAGGACGAATTCATTGAAGAACGGGGCAGTGAAGACGCGCTCTGCGCCAGTGATTTCAGCCAGCCGCCCAGCGGCATAGTGGCTCTTGCGGATGTTCAGCTCACCAACCTCGCGCATGCCCTCCTTGCCCATCACGGACAAGTAGACGGAAGCGCACAGCGCCAGCAGCGCCTGATTGGAGCAGATATTCGAGGTCGCCTTCTCACGGCGGATATGCTGTTCACGGGCTTGCAGCGTCAGCACGAAGCCGCGCTTGCCATTCCGGTCAACCGTCTGACCGACGATCCGGCCCGGCATCCGGCGCATGAGCGGCTCAGCCACCGCGAAGAATCCGCAGGTGGGTCCTCCCAGTGATGCGGCGATCCCCAGCGGCTGCGCGTCGCCGACGACGATGTCGGCGCCAAGCCGTCCGGGCGATTCCAGTACACCCAGCGCAATCGGATTCGCGCTCACGACAAGCAGTCCCTTGACCGCATGGATCAGCGGCTCAATCTGGCGCAGATCCTCAATACCGCCGAAGAAGTTGGGGGACTGAACCAGAACGGCAGCGGTATCGCTGTCGATGGCTTCGGCCAGCTTGGCGAGATCCGTTACCCCGTCAGCATAGTCAATCTCTACAATTTGCAGACCCCAGGCGTTGGCGGAGGTACGCAGCACCTGACGCGCTTCCGGGTGAACTGTACGGGAGACAATCAGTTTCTTGCGTTTGGTGGCGCCTGCGGCCAGCACAGCCGCTTCGGAGAAGGCGGTTGCGCCGTCATACATACTGGCATTGGCAACCTTCATGCCGGTCAGCTCACAGATATAGGATTGGAATTCAAAAATCGCCTGAAGCTCCCCCTGGCTGATCTCCGGCTGGTAAGGAGTGTAGGCAGTATAGAATTCTGAACGGGAAATCACATGGTTGATGACGACTGGAACGTGGTGGTCGTACAATCCGGCGCCGAGGAAGCTGGTGTGGGTGTCGAAGTCGGCATTCTTGTCAGCCAGGCCCTTCATATGGCGAAGCAGTGCGTATTCGTCCAGGGCGCCGGACATCGGCATTGTCCCCTGATAGCGGACAGACTGCGGAATATCGGCGAACAGCTCATCGATGGACTGGATGCCTACGGTTTCCATCATTTCTGCGCGGTCTTGCTCAGTCATAGGCAGATAGCGGTGCTTCATTGCGGCTTCACTCCTTGGCTTCTTTTGTAGAATGGGGCTTTGATGACGGCAGCCTTGAGCTGCTTGCCGCGAATCTCCACGTACACCTCAGTGCCAAGCTCCGTATAGGCAGCGTCCAGCAGAGCAAGTCCGAGGTTCCGCTTCAGGGTCGGAGACTGGGTGCCAGTCGTTACTTCACCGATCTTCACGCCGTCCGCGTACACGGGATAGTGGGAGCGGGGAATGCCGCGGTCGATCATCTCCAGGCCCACAAGACGCCGGGGCAGACCGGCTTCCTTCTGCTTCAGCAGGGCATCGCGGCCGATGAAATCCCCTGCATCCAGCTTCACGAAGAACTGGACACCGGCTTCAAGCGGCGTAATCTCAGCCGATAGCTCCTGGCCGTACAGCGGCAGCTTGGACTCGAAGCGCAGCGTATCGCGTGCGCCGAGTCCGGCAGGCGTCAGGCCATGCGGAGCGCCCGCAGCCAGCAGGCCGTTCCAGAGTGCTGCTGCTGTATCTGCGGGAGCATACAGCTCGAAGCCGTCTTCGCCGGTATATCCGGTACGGGAGAGCAGGACGGTGACGCCGCAGACTTCAGCGTGTTCGATGAAGTGAAAAGGCTTGAGTTCCGGTAGAGGAGCCTTCGTCACCTTGGCAAGAATGGTCTCAGCCAGCGGTCCCTGCAAGGCGAGCAGCAGGGTCTCATCCGAAATGTTCTTCAGATTGACCCCGCTGAACTCAGCGGTGAGATGCTCCTGCAGCCACTGGAAGTCTTTGTCGATGTTGGACGCATTGACGACGAGCATGTAACGCTCCTCGCCCAGCCGGTACACGAGCAGATCGTCCACCACTCCGCCGCTTGGGTAGAGCATCAGGGTGTACTGCGCTGCGCCGTCTTCCAGGCGGCTGACATCATTCGTGGTCATTCGTTGGAGGAAGGACTCAGCGCCGCTCCCGGTAACCATGAATTCCCCCATGTGGGAGACATCGAACAGTCCGGCCCGTTCACGGACAGCTTCATGCTCCTTCACAATGCCTGTGAACTGCACCGGCAGCTCCCAGCCGCCGAAATCAATACATCTGGACTCCGCATAAGCGGCATAGAGGTCATAAAAAGGCGTTCTTCTCAAAGACTCCATCTTGTCACTCCCTTGGTCTGATTACATACGAAAAAGGACAGGCGAAAGCCATTATGCACGTATGCATAAATGGACTTTCGCTCTGTCCTTGGTACCTGAGAGTTACCCTGCCGTACAGCGCAGGTTTCCCCGTTGGTGATCCGTGAAGCCTGCGGCGCAGGTAACCGGATGCTCTCCAGAGATGCGTCCGGCAAAGGTCCTTTTGCCTGAGAGATTCACCCATCCCGGGCTTACTCCTTCGGCGCTGTCTTCCTGTGAGACAGTCTCTCCCTATGCCATCATTCGCAAACGATATGATATTCTACTGACTCCATTAAACCGGGTAACCCTCCATACTGTCAATCAAAAAACGTCAAAAAGTTGACAAATTAAATTTTACTGTCAGTTATATTGACATTAGGCAAGGCAATAAATTAGGCTATAACTAAATTTAGAACTCCAAATGTGGAAAAGAGGCGGCTTGTAAATGAGTGAAGTGCTGGACAACCTGGTATACAGCGAAGAGCATGAATGGGCACAGCAGGGTGAGGGACGCGTAGTACGTGTAGGGATTACGGATCATGCGCAGCATCTGCTGGGCGATATCGTGTTTGTAGAATTCCCGGAAGTGGGCGCGGCGATCTCCGCAGGCGACAGCGTGGGCAGTATCGAATCTGTGAAGACCGTATCGGAGCTATATTCACCCGTATCCGGTAAGGTAACCAAGATCAACGATGCGCTGGAGGCCAGCCCGGAGCTGATCAACGATCAGCCTTACGGAGACGGTTGGATTTTTGAGCTGGAGCTGGATGTAGAGTTCGCTGAGGCAGTAACCGGTCTGCTGGATGCGGCTGCGTACAAGGAACTGGTTGGGGAATAAAAGTTAGCGTATTTGCAAAAACGGCTGTTAATACGACAGACTTCTCTTTATTACATTAGATGTTACTAATGTGAGAGGTCTGTCTTTTTGCGTCTGTATATCATTCCGGAAACCCAAGCAGACCGGGATAAAGGCCCGGAGCCAGCTGCCACAGCAGGGGCAGAAGAGCCAGACCCGCAATGGAAAATACAGAGCACAGCAGCAGGAAACGGTATCTTTTTCGCGGACGGGTGGCGGGCTTGAGCACGAAATAATACACTCCGGCTGAATAAAACGGGAAAAGCACAGCGGCCGACATCCCCATACAAACGATAAATGTCGCTTCCCCGGCAGAACTGGGGATCATGGCTTCCGGGTTATAGACCGGATTGACTTGTAAAAAGAGGAGAAGAAACGTCGAATACGCGCTCAGCAGAAGCAGGGGGAAACAGCGGATACGCCCATTCCCGGACAAGCCGTAGAGCATCCACCAGACCCCGAACCAAGCCAGGGCGAAGAGAGCTCCGGCAATAAGGTAATCAACGCCAATTGCAATCAGCTTGTCCAGCGGATAGACGCGGGCCAGATCTCCCCAGAAGTAACGGGAGGAGAAGAACTGCATGAAGGCGGCAAAAAATCCGACGAAGAGGGTAAGCATCCCCTGGGCAATAATGATCATGATCAGCGAAACTGCCAGCCGTAAAAACCTGAAAAACCCTGCGGCCTCCGGCGCCGCTCCGTTTGTATCCTGCATAGCGGTCTATCTCCTTATATTAGCAAATGGATATATGCTTCTGCCGCCTGCCGGTATTTGAGCGGATCCGCTCGCGGTTACGTGCTATTCTTCCTCCTGCAGCTGCCGCAGAACAATGAGTTCAACCCGGCGGTTCCGCTGTTTTCCCTCGGCGCTTGTATTATCGTAGGCGGGCTGGGTATCGGCATAACCCGCGTACTGGAAGGTATCAGGGCTTAGCCCCTCTTTGTCCAGAAAAAAGCGCAGGACGGACAGCGCCCGGGCGCCCGATAGCTCCCAGTTGTCTTTGTACACTGAGCCTGGCGTCACGGGAACATTGTCGGTGTGGCCTTCGATGCTGATGGTGGCGCCGATGCCGCGGAACAGGCCGGAGAGCTGGCGCAGTGCAGGGAACGCAGGAGATTTCAACTCAGCCTTACCCGCATCGAACAGGAACCGGTCACTCAGCGTGATGGCAATGCCCTGCGGCTTATCGGCAACAAAAATCTGCTCACCCAGGTTATTCTCCTCCACGTATTGGGTGATAACCCCCATAAGCGCAGCCAGCTTCGCTTCCTGTTCCCGAAAAGCAAGCTCACGCGCTGACGGCTGGTGCCCAGCCCCATCTCCTGTTTGTCCGGTTGCATTCAGCCCGTCCGCATTCGCGGAGCCTGTAGCAGAAGGACCGCCAGCGGTTCCGCCGTCTTCATTAGGACCCTTCGAAACGTCTGTCCCTGTGATTCCCGGATGGCCCTCCAGCACGCCGCTTCCACCCTCCAGTACTGCACTTCTGCTCTTGAAGGTATCCGATAAGGAGCCGCTGACGATGGCATATTTCTGCGAATCCAGGCTGCTCATGGCATACAGAATCACGAAGAAAATAAGCAGAAGCGTGATCAGATCCGCGTAGGTAATCATCCAGCGGTCCCGGCTCTCCTTGCCTGCGGCGGCGCGGCGCTGCCGGCGGTTTCTTTGTCTCATAGCGGGTCCCCCGGACTGGTGCTGCTGCGTTTAGGGGCGTCTGCCAGGAAGGGGGCCAGCTTTTGCCGGACGAGATGCGGGTGATCCCCGTTCTGCAGGGACAGAATGCCGACGAGCAGCATCTCCATGGTGCCCAGCTCACTTTGGCTGCGGGATTTGATTTTGGAAGCGATGGGTAAAAAGAGTAGATTGGCGCTGGCTACGCCATAGAGCGTTGCTGTAAAAGCTACGGCAATCGACGCGCCCAGATTGGAAGGGTCCGTTAAATTGCTCAGTACCCGGATCAGCCCCATAACGGTGCCGATAATCCCCATGGTCGGTGCATAGCCGCCAGCGGCTTCAAATATTTTGGCATAGCCTTCATATTTCAGCTCCTTGGCATCCATCCCAAGCTCCAGGATCTGGCGGACCTGATCCGGGTCATTGCCGTCGACAATCAGAAACAGGCCTTCACGGGTGAAGGGATCGGGGTGATCCTCCGCTCTTTTCTCCAGGGCGAGAACACCGCCGCGCCGCGTGAGTGCAGCCATGGCAATCAGTTCTTCGGCTTGTTCCCGGCTGGTATCTTGCTGTCTGCCAAAAGCCAGGCCAAGCGCCGCCGGAATGCTGCGGAGCTTGGACGCCGGGAAGCTGATGAGTACCGCCGCAAGAGTACCGCCGAACACGATCAGGGCAGCGTTGGGTTGTAGTAAGCCGGACAGGCTGCCGCCTTCCCACAGAAATCCGCCGATCATAGCGGCTATCCCGGCCAGCAGGCCGATTATTGTAGTGAAATCCATAAATTCAGGCTCCTTAAATTTCTATATATTATGGTTTGCAACAGTCTGGGCGACGCTGTATAATAAACGGGAACGTGCATTCCTATCTTCCATATTTTTCAGTATGGTATGGATGAAGGATCATTAGGGTTAAAATTATAATATATTCATATATTCTAGACGATAGAGGGGAGACGGGCAAATGAGTGATATTGTCGTCAGTACAAAGACTTTTGAACTGGAGTCCGAGTATACACCCCAGGGCGATCAGCCTCATGCCATAGAAGAGTTAGTGGACGGCATCCGGCAGGGCAAGAAGCACCAGACGCTGCTGGGAGCGACAGGTACAGGCAAGACCTTTACCATCGCACAAGTGATTTCCAAATTGAACCGTCCGACGCTGGTCATTGCGCACAACAAGACGCTTGCTGCACAGCTGGCGAGTGAGTTCAAAGAATTTTTTCCAAACAATTCCGTTGATTACTTCGTCAGTTACTACGATTACTACCAGCCAGAGGCGTACATTCCTTCCTCCGATACCTACATTGAGAAAGATTCCAGCATAAATGAAGAAATCGACAAGCTCCGCCACTCTGCAACCAGCTCGTTGTTCGAACGCCGTGACGTTATTATTGTGGCGAGTGTGTCGTGTATTTATGGCCTCGGTTCACCGAAGGAATATGGAAGCTTACTGCTCTCGCTGCGGGTAGGGATGGAGAAGCCGCGTAATCAGATTCTGAGCCGGCTCGTAGATATCCAGTATCAGCGTAATGATATTAATTTTGTGCGCGGTACGTTCCGTGTGCGCGGGGATGTAATTGAGATCTTCCCGGCTTCCCAGGGAGAACATGCGATCCGGGTAGAACTGTTTGGAGACGAGATCGAACGGATCACGGAGATAAATGTTCTGACTGGTGAGCTAATCGGCGAACGCGATCATATCGCGATCTTCCCGGCGTCCCACTTTGTCACCCAGGAAGAGACGATGCGTGTAGCCCTTGTTAATATTGAACGTGAGCTTGAGGAACGGCTGGCTGTGCTTAATGGAGCAGGCAAGCTGCTGGAGGCCCAGCGGCTGGAGCAGCGGACCCGTTATGATATCGAGATGATGAAGGAAGTCGGCTTTTGTTCAGGGATCGAGAACTATTCGGGTCCGCTTACCTTCCGTGAACCGGGAGCGACTCCTTATACGCTGATGGACTATTTCCCGGATGATATGCTAATTGTGATTGACGAGTCCCATGCCACGCTTCCGCAGATCCGGGCGATGTATAATGGTGACCGCGCGCGTAAGACAGTACTCGTGGAGCATGGCTTCCGCCTGCCGTCTGCACTGGATAACCGGCCGCTGCAGTTCGAGGAATTCGAAGACAAAGTGAGCCAGATTATATATGTGTCCGCTACACCGGGACCTTATGAGATGGAACACTGCGATACAACAGTACAGCAGATTATCCGTCCTACGGGTCTGCTTGACCCGATCATAGAAGTGCGCCCTACCGAAGGACAGATCGATGATCTGATCAATGAAATCCGTGACCGGGTTGAACGCGATGAGCGTGTACTCGTTACCACCCTTACGAAGAAGATGTCTGAGGACCTGACGGACTACTTCAAGGAGATTGGCATCAAGGTACGTTATATGCACTCCGATATCAAGACACTGGAGCGGATGGCGATCCTGCGTGATCTGCGCCTGGGTACATTCCACGTACTGGTCGGCATTAACCTGCTTAGAGAGGGTCTTGACCTGCCGGAGGTCTCGCTTGTCGCCATCCTGGATGCCGATAAGGAAGGCTTCCTCCGTTCCGAGCGTTCGTTGATCCAGACGATCGGCCGGGCCGCTCGTAACTCTGAGGGGCGTGTTATTTTGTATGGGGACCGCATTACAGATTCCATGGAGAAGGCGATGAGCGAAACCCAGCGCCGCCGTGAGATTCAAATCGCCCATAATGAGAAGCACGGGATTACCCCGACAACCATCAACAAGAAGGTGCGCGACATCATAGAGGCCACCAAGGTGGCCGAGTCCAAGGCCGATTACCTCACTGGTGTCGGTGGCAAGCTGAACAAGAAAGACAAGCAGAGCCTGATGCAGCGTCTGGAGGCGGAGATGAAGGACGCCGCCAAGAACCTGCAATTCGAGCGGGCCGCCGAGCTGCGCGATGCCTTGCTTGAGCTGCGGGCAGAGTAAGGCGGCGATGAAGTTAACGATCCAGGGAACGGCGCTATTCAGGCCGTTCTTTTTGAAGATAAAGGGGCCACGCCCTTGCGTATCCCGAAGGGACAGCTTGCCGTTGAAGCCCTTAGCGTGTATCCCGAAGGGACAGCGTGCCGTTAAGTTCTTAGCGCGTATCCCGTAGGGAGAGCGTGCACTCAAGGTCTTAGCGTGTATCCCGAAGGGGCAGCGTGCCGTCAAGCTCTTAGCGCGTATCCCGGAGGGACAGCGTTGACGGCAAGCAGCAGCGAGCCGAATCGCTCTAATCGTACAGCGGCCCCGTAGGGGCTAGCGGGCCTATTCCCACAGTAGTCGTCCATCCACCCAGCCCAACTCTTTCCGCCAAGTTTGCAGGTGTCCAGAGGGTGCAACCCTTGGGGCCCTCCCTTGGAAGGGAGGGTTTGGGAGGGATCGAAAATATTTTCCCAAAATGTTTTTGCATTTTAAATTCCCCTTAAAGGAGAGGTACCGTGGCACATGAAAGTATAGTAATCAAGGGCGCAAGGGCCCATAATCTCAAGAACATCGACGTAACGATTCCGCGCGACCGCTTCGTCGTGCTGACGGGACTGAGCGGTTCGGGCAAATCCTCCCTGGCCTTCGACACCATCTACGCCGAGGGACAACGCCGGTATGTGGAGTCTTTGTCTGCTTATGCGCGCCAGTTCCTGGGCCAAATGGAGAAGCCGGATGTAGATTCCATTGAAGGACTCTCCCCGGCGATATCAATTGACCAGAAGACTACAAGCCGTAACCCGCGTTCGACAGTAGGGACGGTTACCGAAATCTATGACTATCTGCGGCTGCTTTTTGCCCGGGTCGGGCATCCCCACTGCCCGGATCATGGCATAGAGATCACCTCACAGACGGTTGAACAGATGGTGGACCGGATCATGCAATACCCGGAGAAGACCCGCCTGCAAATTCTGGCCCCGGTCATTTCCGGCCGTAAGGGTGAGCATAAGGGCCTGTTCACAGATATCTCGAAGCAAGGCTTCGTCCGTGTACGAGTGGACGGAGAGCTGCGCGAAGTGACGGAAGATATTGTACTGGAGAAGAACAAAAAGCATACGATTGAGGTTGTCGTTGACCGGATTGTGATTAAGGATGATATCGAGACCCGGCTTACCGATTCCTTGGAGACTGCGCTGAAGCTGTCCGGCGGTCAGATTCTCGTGGATGTGATGGGCCAGGAAGAGCTGTTGTTCAGTGCAAGCTTTGCTTGTCCTGTCTGCGGATTCAGCATAGAAGAGCTGGCGCCGCGCATGTTCTCCTTCAACAGTCCATTTGGGGCCTGCCCTGAGTGTGACGGACTGGGGATGAATATGGTGGTTGACCCTGATCTGCTGATTCCTGACATGGAGAAGTCCATTGAAGAAGGGGCATTCCTGGCCTGGACAGGCAGTACATCGAACTACTATCCGCAGTTCCTGAAATCCGTATGCGAGCATTTCAAAATCCCGCAGAATGTGCCGCTCAGCAGCTTGTCACCGGAGCATATGACCAAGCTGCTGCACGGAACAGGCAGCGAGAAGATCCGCTTCCGATATGAGAATGACTTCGGCCAGCGCAAAGACGCCCTGGTTGCCTTTGAGGGGATTATTCCTAATCTGGAGCGCCGGTACCGTGACACAGCCTCCGAAGGTATCCGTGAGTTCATTGAGGGCTTCATGAGCGCCAAACCCTGCCATTCGTGTAAGGGTAAGCGGCTCAAGAAAGAGATTTTGGCGGTGACCATCAATGAGCGGAATGTTGCGGATGTGACGGATCTTTCGATTGGGGATTGCCTGGACTTCTTCGCAGAGCTCAAGCTTAGTGAGAAAGAAACAGCGATTGCTAATCTGATCCTCAAGGAAATCAGCAGCCGGCTCGGCTTCCTGGTGAATGTGGGGCTGAACTATCTGACCCTTAGCCGGGCAGCAGGTTCTCTATCCGGCGGGGAAGCCCAGCGCATCAGGCTGGCTACCCAGATCGGCTCCAGTCTGATGGGTGTTCTCTATATTCTGGATGAGCCAAGTATCGGCCTGCATCAGCGGGACAATGACCGGCTGATTGCTACGCTGGCCCATATGCGCGATCTCGGCAATACGCTCATCGTTGTTGAGCATGATGAGGATACCATGATGGCGGCTGACTATATTATCGACATTGGACCAGGGGCCGGCAAACATGGCGGCCATATCATTGCTCAAGGGACACCGCAGGAAATTATGCAAGATGCGAACTCTCTGACGGGTGAATACTTGAGCGGACGCAAGTTCATCCCGGTGACTGCCAAGCGGCGGCCAACCGATAATGAACGCTGGATCGAGATCCGTGGAGCGAAGGAGAATAACCTGAAGAATGTGAATGTGAAAATCCCGCTGGGTGTCTTCACAGCGGTAACCGGCGTATCCGGTTCCGGCAAATCTTCGCTTATTAACGAGATTCTGTATAAGAGTCTGGCCCGCCAGCTGAACAAGGCGGTCAAGGTCCGTCCCGGCTTGCACAAAGAAATCCGCGGCCTGGAGAATCTGGACAAGGTCATCGAAATTGACCAGTCCCCCATTGGACGTACCCCGCGCTCCAATCCGGCTACGTACACAGGCGTGTTCGATGATATCCGTGATTTGTTCTCCAAGACGAACGAGGCTAAGGTACGGGGCTTCCAGAAGGGGCGCTTCAGCTTCAATGTGAAGGGCGGCCGCTGTGAGGCATGCCGTGGAGACGGCATTATCAAGATTGAGATGCACTTCCTGCCGGATGTCTACGTACCCTGTGAAGTTTGCAAAGGCAAACGGTACAACCGCGAGACGCTGGAAGTGAAATATAAAGGCAAGAATATCTCGGATGTGCTTGAGCTGACAGTGGAGGATGCAACGGAGTTCTTCAAGAATATTCCGAAGATTCACCGTAAAATGCAGACCTTGCTGGATGTAGGCCTGGGCTATATTAACATCGGCCAGCCGGGGACCACCCTGTCCGGCGGTGAAGCCCAGCGTGTGAAGCTGGCTTCCGAGCTGTACCGCCGGAGTACCGGCAAAACCCTCTATATCCTGGATGAGCCGACAACCGGTCTGCATGTCGATGACATCGGCCGTCTGCTTGAGGTGCTGCACCGGCTGGTCGATTCCGGTGAATCGGTTCTGGTCATCGAGCATAATCTCGACGTCATCAAGACAGCCGATTACATCATCGATATGGGACCGGAAGGCGGCAGCGGTGGTGGTACCGTCCTTGCTACCGGAACGCCGGAGAAGCTGATCAGCGTGGAGGAATCCTATACGGGCCGCTACCTGAAGCCTGTTCTGATCCGTGATACGGAACGTACGTTGGCTATGGAATTACAGCCTTCTGAGACAGTGTAAATGCAGGAAGAGCGGTATAAAACCTAATCCCTTATTAACCCTAATAACCCTTATCTCTTCTTACAGGAGAGGCAAGGGTTGTTTTTAATATCACGGCATGTTTCACAAGTTTATTTACATTATCAGCTCTTCGCTACAACTCACTGCGGATGCCGAAGATAATTTTAAACCGGCGGGTAGTTTTAGCTCCCCGTTTGAACCCTTCCCGTGAGTCCGCAATCCAGACGGTTCTTCCGATCCAGACCCGGATGTACAAGGAACGGAAGATAACTGGCCGGACGACCCCCTGTACTTCGACCTCTGTGCCATCCGGCTGTTCAATCTCTGTTCGCACCCACCATGTGTTTCCGAATCCGAATTCGATGTATTTCAAGCAGGGGTCACCGCTCTTTCTAAATAATGTGTACCGATTTCCGAGATGGATTCTGAGGAGGGCTGGCTTAGACATATTCTGCAGGCTTTGTTAATAGGTATCAGTAAGCCTTATTACCTATGAAAAAGGGGGATTTGAAGTGACAAAGCATGCATTAATTACAGGGATTACAGGACAAGATGGATCTTATTTAGCAGAGCTTCTCTTGTCAAAAGGATATAAAGTATTCGGTTTGCGCCGTAGAACAAGTATACCAATTATGGATAACATCGGACATATAAAGAATGAAATCGAATTCATTGAAGGGGATTTGCTGGATCTGGGGTCACTGATGAGAGCGGTGAGCATCTCAGATCCGGATGAAGTCTATAACCTGGCCGCACAGTCTTTCGTAGCAACCTCTTGGGTTCAACCCGTTGCAACTGCTCAGGCTACTGGAATGGGTGTTACCAATTTACTCGAGGCTGTGCGGTTGACTAAACCGGAAGCGAAATTTTATCAAGCCTCAAGCAGTGAAATGTTTGGTAAAGTATTAGCAACACCACAGAAAGAAACGACCCCATTTTATCCACGAAGTCCATATGGTGTAGCTAAAGTTTATGGTCACTGGATTACTGTTAATTATAGAGAAAGCTACAACATGTTTGCTTGTTCTGGAATCTTGTTCAATCATGAATCGCCACGTCGTGGCATTGAATTTGTAACCCGCAAAGTATCTGATGCTGTGGCGAGAATAAAACTGGGTCTGCAAACGGAACTCCGGATGGGAAATCTGGATGCAAAAAGAGATTGGGGCTTTGCAGGGGATTATGTTAAAGCGATGTGGCTGATGCTTCAGCAGGATAAAGCGGATGATTTCGTAATCTCGACTGCGGAGACACATACGATTGAAGAACTTGTAGATATCGCATTTACTCATGTAGGACTGGATTGGAAAGATTATGTTGTGGTTGATCAGAGATTTGTTAGACCTGCTGAAGTGGATCTACTGCTTGGCGATTGCTCCAAGGCTAAAGAAAAGCTAGGCTGGGAACGGGAGGTTACATTTGAACAATTGGTCAAGATGATGGTGGATAGCGATTTAGCGCTCATTAATGAAAATTTAATTAAAGGTGTTAAAATAGTGTGATTTCGTGGTATTGAGGTCCAACTAGCCCACCAAGTCCACCAAGTCCAAACAGGCATATCTATAGCATGTCTGCCGTAAGATTCAATGAGAAGCTTTTGCGTTGAATGGATAGCAGCAGCTGTAGGCTGGATTGAGGTGGATTGGCTCTTTGAAAATTAAAAATACAACGGCGGTCAATGATAAATATCGCCAATCCGAGGCGTGATTTAGCCATGAGGAATATTTTTTGTGACAAATACGCCATTTTTAAAATATTTCTATTGCGTGACTGAAATGGTAACGATAACATAGAAGGTAATATGGATTAGAGAAACTTGCTTGACAACACTCTCAGGGAGGGATTGCCATGCTGCTTGCAGAAGCTGCCGCGCAAGAACCGTCTAAATTTCATACCTTCGATGCGTTTATGATTGTATTCACGATCCTGATACTTATCGGTGTGGTCCGGCTGCTTAGAGCTCCGCAGAAGAACAAGTTTGCCATCGGTTTTGGAGTGGTGAGCCTGCTGGTGTTTGTGGTCTCCGATTATGCAATGATTGTGAACTGGTTCAGCTAGAGTAAGGCACACATAACCTCAGATGCAAGCTCATCTAAAGACACCTTTACCGCCAGCGGCGATCCTAAAGGCGTCTTTTTTTAAAGATAAGAATTCATATGCTTCGCGCACAGGAAAGAAGGGGAGAGCCATGGGAATGGGGAGGAGCGGAACTGCCCGAGGCAGGGTGGTACTGCTGGGCACTATGCTGTTGGTATTGTCGGGATTCGTAAGTCCAGCCGATGTTGTTCATGGGGCGGTCTACAGCGGGACAGGAGTATTAGCGGCTGAGAGAGGGGCGGCTGTCAACGTAATGAAGGCCGGACAAGCAGGTAAGGCGCAAAAGGAGAGCAAGGGGCAATGGAGCCAGCCCGCAGCAGCAGACCCGGTTCCGCAAATCATAAGTATAGTCTCGCCTTCTGTAGTCGGCATTATCGGCAAAGCGGGCGGAGAAACCGGCGGGCCGGATGACCGTTACAATCTGACCCACGGCTCCGGGATTATCGTCAGCGCAGACGGATGGATCATTACCAATGCCCATGTGATGGCCGGGCTGGAGAAGGCGGTCGTGGTCACCTCAGACGGAACAAGCTATAACATCACAGATACATACTCGGATGAAATCAGTGATCTTGCCCTGGTCAAAATCAAAGCCAAAGCCCTAAAGCCCGCAACCTTCGCAGGCAGCGCCGCGAATCTTCAGGTAGGCGAGAAGGTTATAGCGATCGGGACGCCGATCTCCTTTTCCCTGAGAAATTCGGCCACTGTAGGCGTGATCAGCGGTCTCAACCGTTCGGTGGATGCAGCGTACCGGCTGATTCAGAGCGATACGGCCATTAATCCCGGTAACAGCGGAGGACCGCTGGTCAATATGAAGGGAGAGGTTCTGGGGGTCAACAGTATGAAGTTCGCAGCTGTGGGTGTGGAGAATATGGGCTTCTCGATTCCCGCAGATACGGTGAAGTACATCATGAATCAGCTGCTCCAATATGGAGAGGTCCGGCGTCCGAGTCTTGGAGTGGAGCTTGAGGAGAGCTGGCCCGTGATTGTCGGACTACCGGGGCAGGAGCCATTGACGGTGACGAAGGTGCTTACCGCAGAAGCGCGCAAGGCAGGAATCACGGCGGGAGATGCACTGTACGCTATAGACGGACACCGGGTAACCTCACTTGTCGATGTTAATGAGTTATTCAGACAGTACAAGCCAGGGGTAGTGGTCAAGCTGCTGATGCAGAGTGACGGCGATATCGTGGCCAGAAGCCTTGTCCTTGGACAAGGAGACCCTCTGGTGAGCGCCGCTAAGACGGAAGGGGAGACCGATGATCAGACGACAGAGTGAGGAGGTGGCAGGTACAGCCGGACCGGACAGCAGGGCGGGACAACTACGGCGCGGATTGTCTGTTATTGTAGTCCTATTGTTGCTGCTCAGTCTCTTTCCTGCGGGAAGGGCCCAGGCGGCGGAGGGGGCACTGCTACAGCTTAGTCTTCAAGCGGGCAGTACAGCTGCGACGGTTAACGGGAAGCCGGTCACGATTCCGAAGCCTTTTTCTGAGAATGGAACACTGCTGGTCCCGCTGGGGATTTTCAAAAAAGCCTTCGGCAGCACCGTCTCTCTGCAAGGCGATGATGTGGTGAAGGTTATGTACGGGCCGCATACCGGGGCGATGACAATAGGCAGCACGACTGCCTGGAAGGATGGCGTCAAAATCAAGCTTGCCGCGCCGCCGCGTATGGTATCCGGTGTGCTGATGGTGCCGCTGAGGTTCGTGGCTGGGGTGCTGGGTGCGCGGATGGCTCCGGCGGATGGCGGAAGGGTACTGGTTACGTTATCCCCTCCGGTAGCAGTAGTAGGCGTTGAAGCGCAAAGCGGGATTGACAGTGACGCCGGCAAAACCCGGATCGGCAACAGTTATCTGGAGTGGAGCATGAACTATCCGCCAGGGCTTGTGGTAGGCGACAGCGGAGGGAATGAGAGCGTAGCGACTTTTACGAGTGCAGAGAACGGTTATTATCTGGAGGTGCACGCTTCGCCGCTTGCCGTTCCGCTTGATGCCGAAGGGCTGCTGGAGAATCTGGTCCGCTCCTCGGAGGAGGGCGGGGAGATCCTGCTGGACCGGGAGGCTGTGTCTAAGGCCAAGGTTCCTTACGCCCGGACCGTGAGCAAGGATTCGAGCGGCGCGCTCTGGGAGGGCAGGCAATATTATGCCGGAGGCAGGCTGTATGAGATCTATCTGACAGATGACAATGCTGCCAACTATAAGGACCTGGGCAAATATGCAGCGCTGCTGAATTCTTTTCTGCCCTCTTTTGACGTCTCAGACCGAACGATCCGCGACCTCTCTACGATCCGCAACGGGCTGCGCGAAGGATACAACGATGACTACGGAATTGCGCTTAAGGTCCCTGCCGACTGGAGTGCGGATGACCAGCAGCTCTACTATACGGGCAAACAGGGGAGTTATCTGCGTGTAAAAGTAAGCTCCGCCCCTGCAGGCTCCACGCTGGCAAGCTGGAACCAGGAACGGCTGTCTCAGCTCCGTGACACCTATGTGGCTGAGGCCTACACCCTGAAGGACAGCGTAACGGGCAAGGTCTCCGGTGAACCGGTGCTGATTAATGAGATCGGGCTTAACCCGGGCAGCGGGTGGAGTACCGAATATCAGATTTTGCTGCTGAAGAACGGGTACCGTTATTATTTTGAATATGTTGCGGCTTCCGGGCCCGGGCAGAGTGGTGATCAGGCGCGCTTTACAGAGGTGCTGAACTCGATCGATATTGATTTTGCCCAGACGAAGAGTAACTTCGGACGCCTGGCGTCCGAGGATTATACCCAGCTCAGCCAGAAGTCGGTCACCAAGACCTCCAAGACCTACGGCTACAAGCTCGATATTCCGCGGCTGTGGAGCCCGGTTCAGGATCTGTTTGAGAGTCAGAGCGTGGAATACCGCTTCACCGGCGGCCGGTTCCAGCTCTATGCCAGCCCCGAGGTCACGCAGGAGTATGCCGTCAGCCAGCTGCAGAGCTATTACCAGAACACCAAGCAAGATCCCAAGGGCCCACAGGTGAAAAGCATCGTGGAAACCGCCTTCGCCGGTATGCCAGCCACCATACTCACGGTAGAACAGACCAAGAACAGCATCCCCGTGGGCACGAAGATCATTGTGTTCAGCCGCAATGAGGTGGTCTATACGCTCACTATCACGCTGAACACCGCCAACGCCACGGCGAGTCAGCAGGCGGTGCTGGAGCGGGTGCTGGGGTCGTTTGGGTGGGTGGGGGAGTAGGAGGGTAATTAGTTTCTTGAGTAAGTGGAAAAACAGCAAAAAACGTCCCAGGCTACTAAGAGCCGGGACGTTTTTTGCTGAATTAAACTAAAATTTTTTATTTGGTTAATACACAAAATTATGCGTAACATCCTTTAGCAGCGGCGCTTGTTCATCCTTAGCAGACAGTACAGGAATTACATCCATCGGCCATTCAATGGCAATGTCGGGGTCATTCCACAGAATACCGCCGTCACATTCAGGCGCATATAGCTCATCGCATTTGTATTGAACTTCAACATCCTCGGTTAGTGTCATGAAGCCGTGGGCGAACCCTTTGGGGATGAGCAGCTGTTTCTTGTTCTCGGCGTTCAGTTCAATGCCAAACCACTTGCCATATGAAGGACTGCCTTGACGGATATCGACAGCTACATCAAAGATCGAACCGCGTGTGCAACGTACAAGCTTGGTCTGTGCCTTAGGGTTTAGCTGGAAGTGAAGTCCGCGCAGAGTGCCTTTTACAGCGGAATAGGATTGATTGTCCTGAACGAACTGATATCGGAGCTCTTGTTCATGGAATTTAGCCTCGCTGTAGGTCTCCATGAACCAGCCGCGGTGGTCCCCGAAGACTGCCGGTTCAACGACGAGAACGTCCTCCAGATGGGTTTTGATAAACTTCATCGTATCCACTCTTTCTATGGTTTAAAATTGGATTTTACCTGTAGCGACCTTAATTAAATATTGGCCGTATCCGGTCTTGCTCAGCTTATGTCCGCATTCCAGGAGATGTTCCTTGGTGATCCAGCCATTAACATAAGCAATTTCTTCGGGTGCAGAGATTTTGATCCCTTGATGGTCTTCAATCGTTCTGACGAAGTTGGTGGCATCCACCAGACTCTGGTGGGTTCCGGTATCGAGCCAAGTAAACCCGCGTCCAAGCAGGGCAACATCCAGCTCATCCAGCTTCAGATAGGCTTCATTGATTGAAGTGATTTCCAGCTCGCCACGGTGTGACGGCTTGACTTCCTTAGCAATAGAAATTACCCGGTTGTCATAAAAATAAAGGCCGGTAACCGCATAATTAGATTTTGGATGCTCCGGTTTCTCTTCGATGCTGAGCACCTTGCCGTCTCCGTCAAATTCCACCACGCCAAAACGTTCGGGATCGGGAACATGGTAGCCAAATACGGTCGCCCCGCTTGTTTTATCGGCAGCTTGCTTCAACATCTTGGTCATACCGTTTCCGTAATATATATTGTCTCCGAGAATCATCGCTACAGAGTCTTCTCCGATAAACGATTCGCCGAGAATGAAGGCTTGTGCCAATCCATCCGGGCTCGGCTGGACGATATACTGCAGTGAAATTCCGAATTGGGAGCCATCACCGAGCAAATGCTCAAACCGTGGAGTGTCCTCGGCGGTAGAGATGATAAGAATTTCTCGGATGCCTGCAAGCATTAATGTGGACAGAGGATAATAAATCATGGGTTTATCATAGACCGGCAGTAATTGTTTGCTGGTTACCATTGTGAGAGGGTATAGCCGGGTGCCGCTTCCTCCCGCAAGAATTATGCCTTTCATAACTGTTTCAACTCTCCTTTTGCTGCATATAAATTTTGGGAATCGTGAGATCTTTTGCGTATTTATTCTCTTCTATTCATATTTTACGCTGGTTCTTCTTCATTTGTCTATTCAAGTAGGAACTCCTGGCCTATTTTAAGATAGATCCCTAGGGAAAGCAAAATCCAAGTGTTTCTATTTTACTGGCAGACAGCTGTGATATTTGATACAATTAATAAGTTAAAAAGCTGTAAATGACCCGCTGAACAGGCGGTTTGGGAGGATATAAATGAAAGAGCAAGGAATACGCAGAGAAGACGTAGAGCTACTGGCTCCGGCGGGAGATTGGGACTGCATGCGTGCAGCGGTGGCGAACGGGGCGGATGCAGTCTTTTTTGGCGTAGAGAAATTCAATGCACGGGCCAGAGCGAACAACTTCCGGATGGACGAGCTGCCGGAGATTATGGCGTTTCTGCACAGCTATGGAGTGAAGGGGTTCCTGACCTTTAATATACTGGTGTTCGAGAATGAGCTGCCGGATGCCAAGGGACTGATTGATGCCTGCGTGGATGCGGGTGTGGATGCCGTTATTGTTCAGGACCTGGGGCTGGTGCAGATGATCCGCGAGATCTCTCCGGACTTCCCGATTCACGGTTCTACGCAGATGACGATTACCTCGCCGGAAGCGGTGGAGTTCACAAAGCCATGGGGGCTGGAACGCGTAGTCCTCGGCCGTGAAAATAATCTGAAGCAAATCCGCACGATTGGCGAGCAAGCCCGACTGCCGATGGAGGTCTTCGTGCATGGTGCGCTTTGTGTATCCTACTCGGGCCAGTGTCTGACCTCTGAAATGTGGGGCGGACGCTCGGCGAACCGCGGGGAATGCGCCCAGGCCTGCCGTCTGCCGTATGATCTGATGATCGACGGTGAAGTGAAGCCGATGGGCGATGTGACTTACCTGCTGTCTCCGAAGGATCTTGCTGCCATCGACCTGATGCCGGAGCTGATTGAAGCCGGAGTGACCTCGTTCAAAATCGAAGGCCGGCTCAAAACCCCGGAGTATGTCGCTAATGTGGTCAGTAAGTACCGTAAGGCGATCGATAAGTATTTTGAAGGTAACTGGACGCCTACCTCGAAGGAGGATATGCGTGAGCTGCAACAGAGCTTCTCACGCGGGTTCACGAACGGTTTCCTTGAAGGCACCAATAATAAGAAATTAGTCGATGGCACCTTCCCCAAGAGCCGGGGCGTGTACCTGGGCACCGTGGAGCAGATTTTACGTGATGGCGTGGTCTGCCGCATTCATGCTCCGCTTAAACGTGGAGACGGCATTGTGTTCGACGCCGGAGATCCGACGAAGCAGGAAGAAGGCGGCCGCATCTACGATTTGCGACGCAAGGGTGTCAAGCTGGAAGGCGAAGCCGGTGAGGGCTGGATCATTGATATCGTACCCGGCCGCAGTGACGTAGATCTGCGCCGTCTGCATGTGGGAGACCGCATCTGGAAGACGAACGACCCGGCGCTCGACAAGGCGCTGCGCCAGTCCTACGAGACCGAGAAGCCCTACAGGGTATTCCCGGTTCATGTGAGAGTGCAGGGCAGCGTAGGCGAGAAGCTGACGACCTGGTGGACAGACGTTCAGAAGAACGTCACTGTCCGTGTGGATTCGGAGCTGGCGCTGGATACCGCGCAGAAGCGTCCGATGGATACCGCGCTGCTGGAAGAACAATTCGGCCGCCTGGGCGGGACCCTGTTCCAGCTTGAAGCGCTGGAGTCGCATCTGCAAGGCGACGTAATTGTGCCCATGCGCGAGCTGAACAGCATCCGCCGCCAGGCGGTGGAGCTGCTTGCGGGCGAGCGTCCTAAGCCTCCCGTGTATGTGAAACGGGAGGTCGAGGTCTATGGCGGCGCTACCCGCAGGGGGGCCGCAGCTGGCGCCATCGCCGCAGGAGATGGCGCGGGGGCGGGCAGCGGTGAAGCGGAGCTCACCGCGCTGTGCCGCAGCCTGCCGCAGGTGCAGGCTGGGCTCGAAGCCGGCGTAACGAATATATACGCCGATTTCGAGTTCATCAAGCAGTTCCCGGCGGCAGTAGACGCTGTGCGGGCTGCTGGGGCCAGCATTGCGCTGGCCACCCCGCGCATCCATATGCCGAACGAGAACGGCTACCATGCCAACATCCTGCGGCTGCAGCCGGATGCTGTGCTGGTGCGCAACACCGGTGCGCTGTATTATTACCTGCGCCACCGTATGGAGCACCCGGAGGCTGCGCATCCCCGGCTAATCGGCGATTTCTCACTGAATATCGCCAATCACAGAGCCGTGGATCTGTTCCTGGACGCCGGTTGTGACATGGTGACACCGTCGTATGACCTTAATATTCAGCAGATGGTTGATCTGCTCGGGCACAGCGACACCTCCCGCATGGAGGTCGTCATCCACCAGCATCTGCCGATGTTCCATACAGAACACTGTGTCTACTGCACCTTCATGAGTGAAGGCACAGATTACACGAACTGTGGCCGCCCTTGCGAGGAGCAGCGTGCATCCTTACAGGACCGTATCGGCATGTCCCATCCCGTTCGTGTAGACGAGGGCTGCCGGAACACCGTCTATAATGCGGTGGAGCAGTCGGGCGCTGAATACCTGAATCACTTCCGTGAGCTCGGCGTATCTTCTTACCGCGTAGAGTTCCTGGAGGAGACACCTGAGCAAGTAGCAGAGGTCATCAGCCTCTACAGCCGCGCACTGCGTGGCGAAATCTCCGGCACCCAGGTCTGGAAAAGCCTGAAGGCCACTAACCAGCTTGGGGTTACGCGCGGGCAGTTGGTGAATGCGAAGTAAGTGTATAAGACCCATTCCCCTGAGGGTGGACTTGTTTTCGCGCGTTTCGCGCACATAATCAGCTAAGGACATAATAACAGGCCCGGCAGTTACCGGGGGCATCCAACCAGATGGCTCCCGATTCTTCCGGGCCTGTTTTGTATCCTCCACAATATCCAGGCCAACCAAACCTTTTACCCATCAGCTCTTTCTTACAACGGCAACAGCTCCGGCCAGATGTCCAGAGCTTCACCACAGGCCGGGCAGTTCACCTTTCCGGTGAGATAAGGCAGTTGCTCCATCAGCTGACCGTTCTTGATGGCATGAGCTGCTTGCCATAGGCGTGCTAACGGGCTGTCTTCCGAACTGACGCTGCCAAGCGCGGAAGGCGTAACGGCTTGGCCATTCTCCTTGCCGTTGAATACCGGGTCGTCAGAATAGGCGGTCATCCCGGGGCTGTTCTCATTCGGCCAAATGTACATTTCCTCATAACAGCTCGGGCATCCGACCATGTATTCATCGCCTTCAGAATAGGTCAACAATATACCTGCTACTGCCCGATCTCCCCGGTAAGAAGCATCCGCAGCGAGGATGTATCGCTTCTCCTGATCATCCTTTTGAGCCGCTTCTGCATAGCGGAAGATTTCTTCTGATAGCTTGCCCAGATGTTCAACAGCAATGAGGTAGGTTGTATAAATCCCCCGTACAAATTCCTCAGCAAGCGGCGGGTTCTGGTGAGCAAATTCAGCAGGAAGCTGTCCGCTGTTCACTGTCCGTTGATTTGCTACGAAGATTCCGCAAGTCACGTAGATATCCAATTTTACTTCGGGATCATTCGACTGCCTGGCGAGCTCCGACAAATATGGCAACGAGGCATAGGTGCTACTGTAGATCGTGTCCTGATGGAACAGGTGCTCCCAGTACAGCTCATCTTTAACCTCGGTGCTATACTCCTTCTGCAACTGCTGCAGTAACCCGGGGACCGCTTCAGCCGGGCCGAAAGGGCCGTGAAGCTGTTGCCATACCGGACTGGATAAGTCTAACATGGATACCCTCCTCTTCGAATGGAAGTGCCTGTATAGTGCTGTTATATCAACATCCAATGGGAACGTCAACGCCGGGTGTTCACCCAGAGACCTTCGTCCCTGTTTGTCCCTGCCTCAGTATACTGCCCAAAAGCAGCAGTAACTGCTATAATTGAGATTATGAGTATATCTGTTAAAGGAGCCATGAGATGAAGATCCGTAAAGCGATTATTCCTGCCGCCGGTCTGGGAACCCGTTTCCTGCCTGCGACAAAAGCGATGCCCAAGGAAATGCTGCCTATTGTAGACAAACCAACGATTCAATATATTGTGGAAGAAGCGGTTGCTTCCGGAATCGAAGATATTATTATTGTGACAGGTAAAGGCAAGCGTGCAATTGAAGACCATTTCGATAATTCATTCGAATTGGAATTCAATTTGGCAGAGAAGCAGAAGTGGGAGCTGCTGGAGTCGGTACGCAAATCCTCCGAGATGGCCGACATCCACTACATTCGTCAAAAAGAACCGCGCGGCCTTGGACATGCCATCTGGTGCGCTCGAAAGTTCATCGGCAATGAACCTTTCGCCGTGCTGCTGGGAGATGACATCGTGGAGTCGAACAAGCCCTGCCTGAAGCAGATGATTGAAGTGTACGAGCAGTACAGATCTTCCATCGTCGGCGTTCAACCCGTCCCTTGGGAGGATGTTTCCCGTTACGGGGTAGTAGATGGATCTGAATTAGCAGAACGTGTCTATAAAGCCAACCGGCTTGTAGAAAAGCCGAAGCGTGAGGAAGCTCCGTCCAACCTTGCGATCCTGGGACGGTATATCCTGACTCCGCGTATCTTCGATATGCTGGGTGAGCAGCAGGTAGGTGTAGGCGGCGAGATTCAGCTTACAGATGCGATTTCCCGCTTGAGCGAAGTGGAGCGGATTATAGCTTATGACTTCGAAGGCAGGCGGCATGATGTCGGCGAGAAGATGGGTTTTATCCAGACAAGCATTCACTATGCACTTCAGCATGAAGAGCTTAAGGAAGGGCTGTTGGAGTATCTGAAGGAAGTTATTGAGAATGAGGAGAGACTGTTAAGCAGATAAGGATACTATAGCGTATCTTCATACGTATTCTTATCCAATTCCCCTTAAATCATCATAAAAAAGCGGCTCACTGTACTCAGACAGGAAGCCGCTTTTTTGTATATCTGTTCTGTTATTGCGATCAGTACTGAGTATTCACAACAGCCTCAATGGCTGCGGCCTCAGCCGGATCAGCGGCAACCAGCTTATCATAGACCGGCTGATCGGCTGCTGCTCCTGCTTTCTTCAGTGCTGCTAAGTACCAACGGGCTACCTCACGGTTAGTGGTATCACTGTAGTCGTCGCTTAAACCAAGCTTCAAGGTAGCAGTAGCTACATCATTTTGTCCTGAGATGACCTGTAGCTTGCCCGTATTCAATGCAATGGTAGGAGTTACTGAGAATGGACGTCCTTGCATCTGCTCAGGCGGTAGAGTCTTCAAATGCTCCACACCATCCACCACGTGTTTGTATGCGGACAGACCGGTTGCAATGTATTCCTGTTTCTTGGCCTCATCCTTCTGCTCATTAGCTGCCGCAGCAAGCGTCTGAGCACGGTTAATCAATGACTCATACCACGTGATATCCCAGTTGAACTTGTAGGCATTGTCACTGTATACTGCCAGTGCCATATCAGGTTGACCCTTCAGATCGTAATAACTGCCCAATTGAGCCAAAAGATTTTTGTTATAAGGCTCATCTTTCAGAGCACGTGTCAACACACTGGATGCTTCAGCCAGATACTGCTCATCTTGAGTTTGCTTGAATACCTGCATGTCAAGAGTGGACAAGTATAATGCTGCTTCAGGATGGTATGGACGGGCATCTAATGCTTTGACCAAAGGAGTTTTGATCTCTTCATAGGAAGTACTCACGGAGACTAAGTTTTTGCCCTTGAGCGCAGCATTGCTGGACCCGATGTAGCTAATCGACAGGAATAACAGGAATATCGTCCCGATGGCCAGTACAGCCATGTACCCCATCCGAATTCCGGCTTTATTCCAGCTCTGGCGGAGCGGTTTGTTATCCATTACAGCGCCCATACCAGCTAAACCGATGAACACCATAATCCCCATGAACGCATAACTCATGTTAAAGTCCAGTAGACTGTGTATTAGAATTGACAGCGCAATAATATAGAAGAAAAACCCGTTATGGAACTCATCCTTGTCACGCTTCAGGTAGGCACGGATGTATTTGTAGAAAATATATCCGATAAAGCCCATAAATACAATGAACCCGACAATCCCGACTTCGATCAAATACTGCAAGAAGAAGTTATGAACCTGACGGCTTATATAAGGATTGTTCTGGTACTCTTCATATAAGGAAGCCCAACCGCCGCCGCCTGATCCGAGAATCGGATAGTCCTTCACTACCTTCATGGCATCCTTGTAGAAAGTGAACCGTTCGAGTACACTATGCTGTTTAAAGTTAATGTTCTCCAGCCGTGTCTCGATGTTATCCGGCAATACACTGCGGACGCTAGTCCCAATCAGCAGGAAAGCAACGATAGCCACAGCTACAACTGAGCCGAGAGGAATCCATAGTCCTGTGAATTTACGGGTGCCCGAGCTCCCTAGCTTCCCATGCAGCCACGGTGCAACATAACGTTGAATCAACCATCCCAGAGCAGCAACCACTGTCGAGGCTCCGATCAGATAGGCCCAGGCCTTAAGTGCTGCTGCTGAGTTATAAGTAGCATTGAGCTCTGTTCCAAGAGTAGTCAGCGGGCTCGTAACCAGCAGAGCCGCAAGGCCAGAGATCGCAAGGTGCATAATCCAGAGAATCTGCTGAGCAGGCTTTAGGAACAACAGGAGCAGAATGAACACTACAGGCAGCATGACAAGTCCCCCACGGGACAAGGTCAGCAAAAGAGATACAATAATCGGCACCAGCATGAAGGTGTGCGTCAGTGTGCCGTACCACTTTTTGGAGCGGACCAGCGCATAAACCGCTACGAACAGGAAGGCCATAAGGAAGGCTGCATAAGTATTGGCATACTGGAAAATGGAGGTCAGACGCAGCCCGTTAGAGTCCGTCATAACTGCATCCAAGTATTTACTATCACGCACCGTATTGGAGAACCAGCCTACCAGCCCCCCGGCGAATTTCCAACTGCCAAGCCAGTTCAGCAGACCGAAACCGACGATGAAATAAGCAATCGCCAGAATAGCATATTGAATGACAACATTTAGTTGCTTTTGCTGGAGCAAATATAACGCTATAATGAATATTGCGACATACATGCTCTGTACAAACAGCAGATTCATCGCCATATAATGCGAAGCAGCGCCAATAAGCGACAACGCGTAGGTAGCAGGTAATAACAACGAGGCCACGGCAAGCGCATCAAGCTGTCCCTCCAGCCTGAACTTGGTGAAGTATAGGCCTATCCACACCAGCAGCAACAGGCTGCTAAGCAGCGAGGACATATAAATTGGCTTCTCAAAGTCAATCTGCTGCCCATTAAATAATCCCACTTGAAACGGGGCCCAGACCAAAAAAACAATGAACCCAATTGCTAACGCCCATATGTAACTGGATATCTTTTCAACATTTCTCGACTGAACCGCATTTTTACCGTATACTGGTTTCGACACGTTTATAATCTCCTTTATCTGTAGGTACGAGGATATTTTAGCATATGAGACATGTCTCGGCCAACATAGGAGCAGTAGTTAGTTTTTAGGATGATAATTATTGTGATTTAGTTATAAGTATCATTTGCTAATACAAAATTACTAATACCAAATTCATTATAGTTAGGGAGAAAAAAAGTGAGATATTTTTTAACATTGATCAGACAGAATAGACATTTGATGAAGCAGTTAGTTAAACGGGATGTATTACAAAGATATAAAGGTTCTTACTTAGGGATATTGTGGTCATTTGTTACACCTCTCTTTATGTTGGCGATCTATACATATTTCTTTGGCTTCGTATTTAATAATAGGTGGGGGGCATCTGCTTCCGATAATAAATTTGAATTTGCCTTAGTACTATTTTGCGGGTTGATTGTATTCAACTTTTTTTCAGAGGTAATTACAAAGTCCCCAACATTGATGATTAGTAATACGAACTTGGTCAAAAAGGTTGTTTTTCCTTTGGAAATTTTATCAATAGTTCTAATGAGATCTGTTTTAGTCCATACAATTATAAGTATAGGGATTCTGGTAGTAGGCCTGTTGTTAATTGGTTCACTGCACTGGACTATTATCTTTATACCGCTTGTGTTTTTACCCATTATTTTATTTGCAACTGGTTTTTCATGGCTTCTATCTTCTTTAGGAGTTTTTATTAGGGACATTACACAATTGATTGGTTTAGTTATGCAAGCACTCATGTTTCTTAGCCCGATTTTCTATCCAATAAGTATTATTCCTGAAAAGCTTAGATTTTTATATTACTTTAATCCATTAACATATGTGGTTGAAGATATGAGGAGAATTTTAATGTGGGGACAAGTGCCGGATTGGAAATTCACTATCTTAGGTTTGGTCCTAGGGTCAATAGTGTTTTTATTAGGGTTTGTCTGGTTTAGAAAGACTAAGGGAGGGTTTGCTGATGTCCTCTAATGCTATCGAAATAAATAATATTAGTAAATCATTTCTAATGTATGAAAAACCTACGGACCGACTGAAACAGTTTTTCGTTAAAGATAAAGATAAATTAAAAAACCAGTTTTGGGCTCTAAAGAATGTTAACTTTCAAATTCCAAAAGGTAAAACTATAGGTATTATTGGGAAAAACGGGTCGGGTAAAAGCACTTTGCTTCAATTAATAGTAGGGACAATGACTCCGACTCAGGGGAATGTTGAGGTTGACGGGAGAATATCTGCATTACTAGAACTGGGAAGTGGATTTAACCCGGAATTTACAGGGCGTGAAAATATTTATCTTAATGGAGCGATAATGGGGCTTTCAGAGACTGAAGTGAAGGAGAGAGTTCCACTCATAGAGAAGTTTGCCGCCATTGGAGACTTCATAGATCAACCGGTTAAAACATATTCCTCTGGGATGTATGTAAGACTTGCGTTTGCTTGTGCAGTTAATGTCGATCCCGATATCCTCATTGTAGATGAAGCCTTATCTGTAGGGGATATGCAATTTCAGTTGAAATGTATTGAGAAAATGAAGAGTTTTAAAAAAGAAGGGAAAACAATTTTATTTGTTAGTCATGATACCTATTCAATTCGTAATTTTTGTGATGAAGTTATTTGGATGATGGACGGGCAAGTTCATATGAGGGGAGATGTGAATGGCGTCTCTCAATTATATGAGGATTATATGAAAAATATGTTGGATGTACCTGATGAAACATCTGATAATCAACAAGAAAGTATAGATTTTCAAAGTAATACTTTAACAATTGGAGAAGTGAAATTTTTCAATAAAGATATGCAGCCAACGAAGCAGTTTCAATTTAATGACGATATTATAATTGAAGTGAGTTATGAGTTGCATCAGAGTATTGAAAATTTAGTTGGGGGCATTGCAATATTCGATAGAGAAAACAAATATGTTTGTGGTCTCAATACGAAATTAGACCAGTATCCCCTTCCTTCTAAATCAGGAACGTATAGTCTAGTGTTAACTTATGAGAAAATTTCTCTTTTGCCTGGAACCTATTATCTGGATATAGGGTTCTTTGAAAGTTCTGGTTTAATAAGATTGGATTATAAAGCGAGGTATGCTTCTTTTAATCTAGGCTCTTCTTCCTATTTTGCTGAGGGTTTATTATTTCTAGAACATTCGTGGAAGGTCAAGGAGGATGGAAGTTGAAGTATCATTATTCTGTAGATTTAGAAACGGATACTCCACTATCGGTAATATTAAGGAATGTGAAGCCGAATTCGAAGGTGTTTGAGTTTGGACCCGCAGATGGCTACATGACAGAGTACTTGAAAAACGAATTGAAGTGTGAAGTATACTGTCTGGAAATTGATGAGCTAGCAGCCGCCAAAGCTGAGATGTTCTGTGACAAGATGATTATAGCTGATCTGAATAAAACAGAGTGGTTAGAACAATGTAAAAATCAATTTCAATATTTTGATTATTTGATATTTGCGGACGTTCTAGAACATCTTGTGAAGCCTGAAGAGATATTGGGGAACTTAACTGAAAAGTTATTAAAAGATGATGGGAAGGTTTTAATCTCTGTTCCCCACATTGGACATGCAGCTGTAATACTACAGTTAATGCAAGGCAAATTTGAATATAAAGAAACAGGGCTATTAGACAGAACGCATATAACCTTTTTTACTCGCGATAACTTGGAGAAACTACTCCTTTCAGCAGACTTGTCTTTGCTGGAACTTCACAAAATTTGTATGCTGCCGGAGCAAACAGAGTTGGCAAGTAGTTATAGTATGGTTCCAAGTGCAGTAGAGGAGTACCTGAAAAATAAAACTGATGCTCATGTGTATCAATTCGTTACTATTTCAGAAAAAAATAAATCTAATAAATCTAATGTTCATCAGGATTATATAGAAAAAGAGAGTTTTCGATTTGCGAATTTTATGCAATTATTTTGGAACACAGGTGATGGATTTAAAGAGCTGAATTCAAAAAGACTTCCACTGCAGGCGGATGGGGAATACCATAATTATGCCTTTGAGTTTAAGTTGGATGAAGGGGATTTGAGGTCACTTCGTTTAGATCCAACTAATTTCCCCTGCTTTGCAAATCTACGTTCCTTTAAAGTGTGGGGTATGGATGCCATTACTAATAAATTAGATGCTATTGAAAATAGTAATTTAGTAGCCATCCATGACTTGGAAATAGAAGATCAAGTAGATGGACTGAATTTGTTCTCATTTGGTGAAGATCCTCAGTTGCAAAAAGATTTTATTCATGAGGATTTGACGAGTTATAGGTTTTTTCGTGTTCAAATTGAGATGTTATTTGAAACAACTCTTAAGCCCCGGTTGTTATATAGTGTTCAAAAAAAACTAGAAGATCATAAAATTTCTAATGACTTAGAAAGTCTAATTCAGATGACTTCTTATCTGCAGTCAGAATTAAATGCATCAACTAAATTAACAGAGGATTTAATCAATGCTCAAAATGAGAAGTTGGAGTGTATGGATCAAAGAAATAAAGAATTAGATTTAATTAATATAAATAATAAAGAGCTGGAATTAGAAATTAGCAATCTTAAAAATTCATTTTCGTGGAGAATAACTTCTATATTTAGGTATATAAGGAGCTTATTTAGCTAAATTTTAGGCAGGAGAGGGACTATCATTGAAAACTTTAGATATTATATTAATATCGTATAATTCTGAGAAATGGATCAATCAGCTTTTAAAGAGCTTATACAATCAAAAATATCCTTTAAATAAATTACATTTAACTTTTGTTGATAATTGTTCAAACGATAAAAGTAGAGAATTAATAGAAGCATTTGATGGGAAAGAAGATTTCGGTGGCTATGAATACCATTTTTTAGATAAAAATCTTGGTTTTGGTAAAGCTAATAATTATGGAGTTAAAAATACGAATCAAGATCATGTCTTTTTCTTGAATATTGATACTGAGGTTGACAAAGACAGCATTATAGAACTAATGAAGGCTGTCGATAACTCTGATGATAGTATTGGGTTGTGGGAAGCGAGGCAATTTCCTTACGAGCATCCTAAAATCTATAATCCTGTAAGTATGGAGACAAGTTGGTCTAGTGGTGCTTGTTGTTTAGTTAGAAGAGACTATTTCACACAAATAGGTATGTTTGATGAGAAGATTTTTATGTATGGTGAAGATGTTGATTTAAGCTGGAGGTTTAGAGCTCATGGCTTTAAGCTGATATATGTGCCTAAATGTATAATTCATCATTATACGTATATGAGTGCAAATGAAGTTAAGCCTAATCAATTTTATAATAGTACATTCATGAATTTGATGCTTCGTTATAAGTTTGGAGATATTAAGGATATTATTAAGGGCCATATTATGTATGGTGGATTACTTGTAGTTAAGGGACCTTCCAAGAATCATAAGGCTAAAGTGTTCAAAAATATAATTCGTGCCCCTTTTGAAGGATATAGGTTTAGAAAGTGGAAATTTAAAAATGCAAAATCAGTTAGATTTCAAGCTGATTTTAAAATGTGGGATTATGAAATTATAAGAGAAGGCGCATTCTACATCAATGAAAAACCTGAAAAAATGCCTCTTGTGTCTATTCTAATAAGAACATGTGGAAGACCTAGTGTATTGCGAGAAGCTTTGATAAGTGTTCGAAATCAGACATACAGCAACATTGAAGTTATTGTAGTTGAAGACGGTCCAGCTATTTCAGAAAGTTTAATATTAAAGGAATTTGCAGATCTAAATATAGTTTATAAAGCTACGCATGATAGGGTTGGAAGATGTGTAGTCGGTAATATAGCAATGGAAACAGCCTCGGGAAAATATTTTAATTTTCTAGATGATGATGATTTACTCTACGCAGATCATGTTGAAGTTTTAATTTCTCAATTGCAGAAAAATCCCGACAAAAAGGCTGCTTACTCTATAAGTTTTGAGG
The DNA here is from genome assembly GCF_037963835.1 of Paenibacillus sp. FSL H8-0332. Taxonomy (NCBI): domain Bacteria; kingdom Bacillati; phylum Bacillota; class Bacilli; order Caryophanales; family Paenibacillaceae; genus Paenibacillus; species Paenibacillus sp. FSL H8-0332. The sequence goes on along the minus strand of NZ_CP150145.1, from coordinate 6,447,866 downwards.
TTCCTACGGAAATAACTTCAAGGGATCCTTACCAATACAAAGAATTATTTCACAACGTTCAACACAGACAACCATTTAATAGATTGGTGCTGATGCATCATAATTACTTCCCTATTCAAACGGTTTTATTTAGTAGAGAGATTTATGACGATTTAGGTGGAATAGATGTTGAGTTAGAGGTTCTAGAAGATTGGGACTTGTGGTTAAAGTATGCTCTGAAATATGATTTTTTGTATGTAGAGAAACTAACCTCCTTATATCGAATTCCTTCAAGTGTAGTGAGTAGTACAGAGAGACAAGAATTGTTTGATAAATATCTTGTAGTTGTAAGAGAAAAGCACTTTAATAAAAAGTTTGAGATTAATATGGCATCTATATTTAAAGATGCGGAGTATCTATTGAATAGACCCCCAATGTTGATTTATAAAGTTAAAGGACTAACCTTCAAATCTTTTTTCTTTAAAGCCAGGAATAAAATGATTAGATATGCAAAGAAAATACTTAGATAACTGGAAAACGAATATATGAGCTGCTGGTGTTATTTATGAACTTGTCATTCTATATGTATGATAATAAATAACATTAGCGGTTATAGATGAGGTAGAAAGGGTTAAATTCCATGGAGCGTTTTTATTCTAAATTACCAAAGAAAATTGCATTCATTACAATGATTATTAGCGTAATAATAATATATAGTCCCTTACTCTTTGGTATGTGGTGGTTAAAGTGGGATACGTATGATGCGCTCTTCTCTGTTATGGTTTCTTTGTCAAATCATATAAAACACGGGGATTTACCGTTATGGGAGTTTTATCAATTTAGAGGAATACCATTATCTCACTTACTTGGTGGCCCAATTTGGTCACCGCTAACTTTATTACTGGGTTTTATTGGTTATTCTCAATATGTATTACAAGTTCAGTTTGTGTTGATTGCGATAATTGCATCAATGGGAGTGTATTTAGCTACAGGTAATTATTGTTCATCGAAATGGGTTTGTTCTGCACTAGGTGTAGCATATGCAACCTGTGGTTTATTTATCGGAAATGCCCAGCATATAACTTTTATTGCTGCTGCTGCCTTAATACCATTTGTACAATATTTTTATCAATTATGGGTAAGAACCTCGGATAAAAGAAATGTGGTTTTTTTAGGAGCCTTTATTGGATTGTTAGTTCTAAATAGCTATCCTGTATTCGTCGTTTTTATTCTCCTCGTATTATTCATTGAATTCCTATTTGATATAGGAGAATATAGGGGGAAATTCACTAGTATTTCTCTCATGTTAAAAAATATATTTTATTCATTATTTATTTTCGTGGTTGTAGTTTTAGGGTCAAGTTTAGTTACCCTTGTAAGCACAATAGAAGCAATGAATTTAATAACAAGATCTTCTGTTGGGTGGGGTGCGGCAACTATTAATTCATTGTCTTTTGAAAATTTGATAGGGTTGATATCTCCAAAATTCAATCAATTGTCCCCTTATATTAGTAATGCTGATGTATCAATGACCAATATGTATATCTCATTACCGATTACTTTATTTATTTGTATTACTCGGTTTAGTAAGAAAAATATAAAGTTGATATTTTTAGTATTGCTAACATTGTCGTTGTCGCTTGGTAAAAATCTATTTATCTATAAAATGGTATATAGTTTCATACCATTTGTTGATACTTTTAGGTTTCCTGCAGGATTACGATTTTTGTTTTTCTTTTATTTAATAATGCTGGTCGCATCTAGCTTGAGTTCGATTGATTTATATTATGAAAAGTATAAACAGTTGCTCTTAACTAGTAGTCTGTTAATACTAATAATACTAGCACAAATTACTTTTCTAAAGTTATTTGTTAACCTGAAGTTTGACCTGCCCTCAGGGACTAGAAAAGAGTTGTTTTTTTCATTAATAATATTGATTTTTTATTATATTTCAATAAAAAAATCATCTAAAAATTGTGCTGATATTTTATTTTTTACTTTTGTATTGATATTTTCTTTCCAAGGAGTATTTAGTAATGGTACTTACACCTTGGGGACTAAAGATCGACCAACTTCATATACTACTGCTATTGAAAATATGTATAATTCCCCTGGAAAAATTAGTGTGTTGAATAAGTATATTGATTCTAAACCATTTCCCGTCGCCTTCCCTTATACAGTATATTCTCAACAATTTCAAAACGGAGGATATATAGGTGGTTTTGAATTGAAAAATTTTAATTCTGCCTATTCACTAAACTTACTGCCACAAAAGGATGATCCAGTTTTGTGGTCTAGTATTAACAATGAAGATAGAATTAGTCCTGATTATATTTACGTTAACGGAAATAAGATAGGTGGAGATTTTTATTTGGATAAATCTGGGGTAGTGGGATTGACTCAGTCATATTTTAAAGGATGGAATGTGAAAGTAGATGGAACAACCGCCCCTTTAAAAATAAATGAAGATGGTACAATGGGCGTGCTAGTAAACAAAGGGAGTCATAAGGTTGAATTTGAATTTAGCCCTCAAGCTCTCATTATTAGTTTTTATATTACTATATTTGTATGGTTTACATTATTGCTATATGCACTTAAATTAATACCGAAGTTTCGTTTCAAGCTTAATTAAGAATAATTAAGGAGATGGGTAGGGGTTAATAATTTGGCGTGTTAGATTAGGGAGGTATTGAGGAATATCTCCGTTGCGTTTCCCCGACTGATTGAATAGCAACTTCTTTATCTCTGTTTAAATAGGCGTTTTTTTCTGAAAAATCCTAGATTATTTTGGTTATTTATTGACCTTACTGATAAGGAGAGTGCATTGTGGATATTAAAACTGTAACTGTAATCGGCGCAAATGGAACAATGGGGTGCAATGTTTCGGGAATATTCGCATCTTTTGGTAATTGCAAAGTGTATATGGTTTGTCGAGATATTATTTCGGCTGAGGCTGCGGCAATCAAAGCGACAAAATCTGTAAAAGCAGAGGCTATAAAAGTGAATTTAATTCCTAAATCTTACTGTGATTTAGAGGAATGTATTACTGATTCTGATTTAATATTTGAAAGTGTAGCAGAAAACTTAGAAATAAAGAAAGACGTTTATTTAAAAATACTTGAATTTATAAAACCTAATACAATAATAAGTACTGGAACTTCCGGCTTATCAATAAATGAGCTTTCTGAGTGCTTTCCAATAGAACTTAGATCTCAATATGTAGGTATACATATGTATAACCCTCCATATAATATGAGCCTTTGTGAAGTGATACCATCCAGGGTCACAAATGAAACTATGCTTAATGAATTGAAATTATACTTGAAAGATATCCTTAATAGAAAAGTTGTAGAAGTTAAGGATGCACCTGCTTTTTTAGGGAACAGAATAGGCTTTTATTTCATTAACGAAGCATTAAGATATGCAGATCTGTATAAAGATAATGGGGGGGTAGACTATATTGATGCTATCCTGGGCCCATTTACTGGACGGAGCATGGCACCTTTAGTTACCTCTGATTTTGTTGGACTTGATGTTCATAAGGCGATCGTTGACAACTTGTACTATAACTCTAAAGATTATGCACGAAGTTCATTTGAAATGCCTGACTTTGCTACTAATCTTATCAAAGACAACAAATTAGGTAGGAAATCTGGAATTGGACTATATAAGATTGAACGGCAGGTTGACGGCAAAAAATCAATATATGTGTATGATGTGCTCTCTGATAACTATCGGCCTAAAGAAGATTACGTGTTTACTTTTGCTAAAAATATGGTTAGAGAACTGAGAATAGGAAACTACAATAATGCATTTGCAGTTCTATTAAACAACCATTCTATAGAAGCTCAAATATGTACTGAATTTCTAATTAAATATGTTTTATACGGAATAACTGCTGCAAAAGAAATTGGTGAAAGTGTGCATTCTTGTGATGATGTTATGGCATCTGGATTTGATTGGGCACCTCCTCTTTCGGTGATAGAGGCTTTTGGAGGCGTTTATGAATTTAAAAAACTTGCGTATAAGCATTTAGGAAATCAATTAGAAGGTAGCTTTGACCTCAATATTTTATTAGAAGATATCCCAAGTTCGAATTATGATTATAGACCATTCTTCAAAGCAAAATGAAAAAATCTATGTATTAATAAAGGGGGGGACTTTTATGAAGAAAGTATATGTGTTAGGCGGGGCACAAACAGATTTTGGACGGAACTGGAGCAAAGAAGGGAAAGGGATCATCGCCCTCTTAAAAGAGGTTATTGATGATGGGTTGAAGAATATTGGGGTTACTTATAACGATATTAAAAATTTAAACAAAGAAGGTAGAATTGCTTGCTTCGTAGGGAACTTTATTGGTGAGTACTTTGTAGACCAAGGCCATTTAGGGGCTTTATTAACCGAGGTTAACGATGCTTTTTATGGTGTTCCTTCTGCTAGATATGAAGCTGCATGTGCATCTGGATCTGTTGCACTAGATGCAGGTATAACGAAGATAAGAGCAGGTGATTATGATCTAGTATTGGTTATTGGGTGGGAACTTATGAAGACAGTGGATTCTAAAACATGTGGTGATTTTTTAGGTAGAGCAGCATTTTATGAAAGTGAAGCGAAAAATATTGACTTTCCTTTTCCAAAATTATTTGGGCGACTTGCTGATGAAACAGTGAAAAAATATAATTTTGATAACAAACAATATCTTGATTGTTTAGCGAAAATCTCTGTGAAGAACTACAATAATGCAAAGCGAAATCCTAATGCTCAAACCAAAAAGTGGTTTATGAATGAGGAGCAAGCTAGAGAGAGAGGGACAGCTACTAATCCTACAATTGGTGGAATGCTCGGTACTTCAGATTGCTCCCAAGTGACAGACGGGGCGGCATTTGTAGCATTATCATCAGAAAAAATAATAATTGAGTTTGATAAAGTAAAAGAAAGATGTCCTATTGTAAAGGGATGGGGACATCGTGTAGCACCTATGAAGTTTGAAGAAAAGATGAAAGAAAGCGTTAATAATGAGTATATCATACCTTGGACAAGACAAGCAGTAATGGATGCATATCGAAGAGCCAATATGACAGTAGACGATATCGACTTTTTTGAAACTCATGATTGTTTTACTTCTAGTGAATTCGCTGCAATTTCTGCTTTTGGTATAACTGAACCGGGGAAAGAATTAGAAGCAATTCAATCTGACCTAACATCGTTTAATGGAGCTAAACCTGTGAATCCAAGTGGTGGATTAATTGGGTGCGGTCATCCTGTGGGGGCAAGTGGGGTGAGGATGTTTTTAGATCTCTACAAGCAACTAACAAGACGTGCTCTAGGATATCAATTGGAAACTGCTAATAATGGTATGATGCTTAATATTGGTGGAAGCGCGACTACTAATTATACATTTATCGTTGGGAAAGACAAATAACCCCCTTAGTATATAATAATTTATTTTATTTTAGGAGATGGTTGTGTGATTAATACATCGACAAAAATCGGACGAAATGTTGTTATAAAAGAAGGTGTTTTTATTGGTGAAAATGTAACTATTGAAGATGAAGTGTATATAGATTATGGATGTATTATAAGGGATAATGTTCACATTAAAAGAGGAAGCTTCATAGGAGCAAGAAGTATTATTGGAGAATATCTCTTTGACTTTTATAGAGATAGAGTTAACAAGAGCCATCCTTTAATAATCGGTGAAAATGCGTTGATTCGGACGGAAAGTATTATATATGGAGACACTGTTATTGGAGATAATTTTCAATGTGGACATAAAGTTACTATTAGAGAAAATAGCAATATTGGAAATAACGTAAGAATAGGGACCTTGTCCGATATACAAGGAGATTGTACAATCGGTAATTATGTAAGTTTGCATAGCAATGTTCATATTGGGCAAAAAAGTGAAATAAAGGACTATGTATGGATTTTTCCATATGTGGTGTTAACAAATGACCCAACTCCACCTTCAGATGAATTGTTAGGTGTGAAAATTGAGTCATTCGCAATAGTTGCAACAGGAAGCGTGTTGTTACCTGGTGTGATGATAAAAGAAGATGCTTTGATAGGTGCTGGCTCAATTGTTACAAAAGATGTTACTGAAGGTGCAGTAGTAGTTGGTAATCCAGCTAAAGAGATTGCTAAAGTGCACCAAATAAAAAATAAATTTACCGGTGAATCCGCGTATCCTTGGAGAAATTATTTTAAAAAGGGTATGCCATGGGAAGATACAGACTACGAAACATGGTATAAAAACTTGAATATAGAGGGTATTTGACAATTTAAATGTTGTTATATATCTAAGGTAACATCATTAAAAGTTTTAATAGTAGCGAGGAGTGGGCTTTAAGTTGGAGATGAATATGATAGAAAGTTCAATTATTAACAATAAGAAGATGGGCGATGATAAAGGCTATTTAACGGTTATTGAGGAACAAATAACCGTTCCTTTTGATATTAAACGTGTGTTTTATATTTATGGTACCCAAGAGGACGTTAGACGTGGATATCATGCCCACTACAAGACAAGACAGGCCTTGGTAAGCGTTTCTGGAAGTTGTAAGGTTTATTTAAATAATACAAAAAGAAAAACCGATATATTGTTAGATTCTCCCACGAAAATTCTAATCCTTGAGCCTAACGATTGGCATGAAATGTATGATTTTTCAGAAGATTGTGTGTTGCTTGTTCTAGCTTCTCACTTATACGACGCTGAAGATTATATTCGAGACTATGAAAAATTTATTGAATTCTATAGTGAGAAATTATAATTAAATTTTTTTGTATAAGTACTATTTAAAGGTTTATTTTGGAACTACTCTAATAGAAATAGGTGAATTATCATGATTCCTTTCCTTAATTTAAAGGAAATTAATTTACGCCATGAGGATGCGATTATGGCTAACATGAAAAGTTTTTTGAATTCCGGATGGTATATTTTAGGGGAACAAGTAAAAGCTTTTGAGTCCGAGTTTGCAAGTTATTGTGGGACGACGTATTGTCTTGGAGTAGCTAATGGATTAGACGCACTGGAACTAATTATTAGAGCTTATGAGATAGGTCCTGGAGATGAAGTAATTGTGCCATCAAATACTTATATCGCTTCCATACTATCTATTTCTGCAAATGGTGCTACACCTGTGTTAGTAGAGCCTAACTTACTGACATATAATTTAGACCCTGAAAAAATCGAAGAATATATAACTCCTAATACAAAAGCCATTATGGTAGTTCATCTTTATGGACAGGCATGTAATATGGAGCCAATAAAGCATATTGCAGAAAAATATAGTTTAAAAATAATTGAAGATTGTGCCCAAGCACATGGCGCTGTATATAAGGATTATAAAGTTGGAGCTTTAGGAGATGCTGCAGCGTTTAGTTTCTACCCTGGGAAAAATCTTGGAGCTTTAGGGGATGCAGGAGCCATAACAACCAGTGATGAAAAACTGTATGATACTCTTCATGCTCTAAGAAATTATGGATCACAAAAAAAATACGAGAATATCTTTAAAGGATATAATAGTAGGTTAGATGAAATACAAGCTCCTATATTAAGTATCAAATTAAAATACTTGGACCAAGATAATGAATATAGAAGAACGATTGCGGATTTCTATCTGTCCAATATTAACAATGAACATATTGTGTTACCAAGTGTAGAAGAAGGCCCATTATCACATGTTTGGCACGTATTTGTTATTAGAACTTTGGATAGAACACATTTTATTAATTATATGAGCGACAATGGAATACAGACAATGATTCATTACCCAATCCCCCCGCATAAACAAGAAGCTTATAAAGAATGGAAAGATTTGAAGCTACCAATTTCCGAGAAAATCCATTCAGAAATTTTGAGCCTTCCAATCAGCCCTGTATTAAATATGGCTGACGCGAAAAGAATTGTGGAGGTTGTAAATGAGTACAAACCGCATTAAATTATCGATACTTGTACCTATATACTTCAACGAGTTGAACATCCCACATACTATCCCGAGATTGCAAAATTTGGAGAACATTATACCCGATTGTGATTTTGAGTTTGTGTTCGTAGACGATGGATCGAAAGATAATTCATTTCAGTTGCTACTTGAGGCAAAAAGTTACGATTCTAGGATTAAAGTTATTAAACTTAGTCGTAATTTTGGTTCGATGTCCGCTGTACAAGCGGGTTTGAATTATACTACCGGCGACTGTGTAGGTATTATTTCTGCTGATTTGCAAGACCCTCCGGAAATGTTCAAGGACATGATTGAGCATTGGAAATTAGGTAAAAAAGTCGTTCTTGCCACTAGAGAAGATCGTGAAGAGTCATTATCTCAAAAAGTGTTTTCTAATACTTATTACTATCTGTTAGAAAAGTTTGCTTTAAAGGGATACCCTAAGGGTGGTTTTGATTTTTTATTAATAGATAAACAGGTTGTTTCTGAAATTGTGGAAATTCATGAGAAGAACACAAACATTATGAGCCTTATCTACTGGCTTGGTCATGATCAAGTACAACTTCCCTACGTTAGACAGGAAAGAAAATTTGGTAAATCTAGATGGACACTTTCGAAGAAACTCAAGTTGTTTATTGATTCTTTTGTTAGTTTCTCATATTCACCTATTCGCTTTATGTCCCTAATAGGAGTTATTACTGCGATTTTAAGTTTCTTTTATGGTGTATTTGTAGTGATAGGAACTTTATCAGGTTATATTAATCTTCAAGGATGGACAACAATCATCGCTTTAATAACTTTTTTGTTAGGAATAATCATGATTATGCTGGGTATTATAGGTGAATATCTTTGGAGGATTCTAGATGAAAGTAGAGAAAGACCAACCTACGTTGTTGATAAGACTTTTGAATAAAGAATTTTTAAAATTTGTTATAAGCGGAGGGATTAATACATTAGCCACTTACTTGGTGTATTTACTTCTTCTCTTATTTCTTAATTATTCCTTATCATATACAGTTTCTTATATTTCAGGGATATTTCTTTCTTATTATTTGAATACAGTTTTTGTATTTAAAGAAAAGGTATCATTTATTAAATTTCTCAAATTCCCTATGGTGTACTTGACGCAGTATTTAATAAATATACTTATGTTGTACGTTTTAGTGGAACATCTAGGATTATCGACAAAAGTAGTACCTTTAATAGTTATTGTAGTTACTATTCCTATTACGTATGTTCTTTCTAAGTTAATTATAAAAAGTAAGTGAAAGATAAAGTGGACTAATATTATTCCCAGTACAATGAACACTGCATAATATGGGATTGTATGGCACCGAATGTTACTCACGAGTTTTTCGTTTTCAGTTAACGATGAGCGGTAAAGGATATTAAACTGTTTCCGAATTAATTATTAATAAAGGTGGGTACAAAATGAAACTCCTCATCACCGGCGGAGCCGGCTTCATCGGCAGCAACTTCGTAATCTATATGCTGCAGCAACATCCTGATTACCAGATCGTCAACGTTGATGCGTTGACTTACGCAGGGAATCTGGAGAACCTGAAATCGATTGAGAAGCATCCGAACTATACGTTCGTCAAAGCAGACATTACTGATGTGGCGGCGATGGATAAGCTGATCGGTGACGGTGTAGATGTAGTGGTTAACTTTGCTGCTGAGTCTCACGTAGACCGGAGTATCCTGGAGCCGGAAGTGTTTGTGAAGACGAATGTGCTGGGTACTCAAGTGCTGCTGGATGCGGCTAAGAAATATAGTGTGACTAAGTTCGTTCAAGTGTCTACGGATGAGGTCTATGGATCGCTTGGTGCTACAGGTCTGTTCACGGAAGAAACACCGCTGACGCCGAACAGTCCGTATTCTGCAAGTAAAGCAGGCGGAGATTTACTGGTACGTGCTTATCACGAAACCTTTGGGTTGCCGGTTAACATTACCCGTTGCTCGAATAACTACGGTCCTTATCAGTTCCCGGAGAAGCTGATTCCGCTGATGATCTCCCGTGCGCTGGCGGATCAGGCGCTGCCTGTATACGGTGACGGAATGAATATCCGTGACTGGCTGTATGTTGAGGATCACTGCAGTGCGATTGATCTGGTGATTCATGAAGGTGTGAACGGTGAGGTGTACAATATCGGCGGCAACAATGAGCGGACGAATGTGCATATCGTGAATACTGTACTACAGGAGCTGGGCAAACCGGACTCGTTGATTACCTATGTTCAAGACCGTCCCGGACATGACCGCCGTTACGGCATTGATCCGACTAAGATTATGGGTGAGCTGGGCTGGAAGCCTAAGCATACTTTTGAGACCGGCATTAAGGAGACTATTCAGTGGTACTTGAATAACAAGGAATGGTGGACCCGCATTCAGTCTGGAGAATACCAGAAGTATGCTGCACTTCAGTACGGCAGCCGTCTGGGAGATTCCCTGTAATGGCGAAGACGAAGGTACTGGTTACCGGGGCGGCTGGACAATTAGGCCAGGATCTTATGCTTTTGCTTCAGGGTCAGGATTATGAGGTATTAGGCTGTGACCGTCAGGAGATGGATATTACTAATCTGGATCAGTGCCAGGAGATCATTGGGGCTTTTATGCCTGATGCGGTCATTCATTGTGCGGCTCATACGGCAGTGGATGCAGCTGAGACTGATGTGGATGCAGCGTACCTCATTAATGCTACGGGAAGCCGGAATGTGGCGCTCGCTGCTGAGAAGGCAGGGGCTAAGCTGGTCTATATCAGCACGGATTATGTATTCGATGGCATGGGAGAACAGCCTTACCATGAATATGATAATACCGATCCTAAGAGTATCTACGGGAAGTCCAAGCGTGCTGGAGAGGTATTAGTCCAGTCGTTATCCTCCAAGTATTTCATCGTACGCACCTCATGGGTCTACGGCAAATACGGCAATAATTTTGTGAAAACGATGCTGAAGCTGGGGCAGGAAAAGCCGCTGCTGCAGGTTGTCGATGACCAAAAAGGTTCGCCTACCTACACTGTCGACTTGGCCAGATTCTTGCTTGAGCTTATCCAGACTGAAAAGTATGGAGTGTACCACGCCTCGAACACAGAGTCTTGTACATGGTATGAATTCACCCAGGCCATCTTTGTGGAAGCAGAGGAACTTCTGGGGCTGAAGTTTACAGCGAAGCTTGAACCTTGTGCGACGGAGCAATTTCCCCGTCCGGCGCCTCGTCCACGCAACTCGGTGATGGAGCATCTGGCGATCCGTACTAACGGATTCCAGGATATCCGTCCATGGCGTGAAGGGCTGAGAGACTTTTTGCTGGAGCTGAAATAGCTGCAGGATATGTTGAAGAACCCCTAATCCATCTTAATGGTTAGGGGTTTCTTATTGTAATTCGATAGTCCTGATGAGAGCGGTTTAACAACCTTCCATAGCCCGGCACCTCTCTTTTCGCTATAATGGGGAGTAACAGGTTCGAACAATGAATATATGGAACTCGAGGTACCCCATGAAACTTAAAACAGTCAGTGTGCATATTGTTACTTATAACAGCGCAGATGATATTGCGGAATGCTTGTCGGCTGTGCTCAATCAGGATTATCCGGTCAAAAAGATTGTGGTGGTCGACAATGCTTCCACGGATAGATCGGCGGAGAAGGTAAGGACGTTCTATCATGAGCGCACAGCAGCGACTCAATCTGGAGCCTATGTAAATAGCAAATCTAGCTCAACCCTAGTCCTCCTGGAAAATGAACTTAACACCGGCTTTGCCCCCGCACACAATCAGGCAATTGCCGGTACTACGACCGATTATGTGCTGGTGTTGAATCCGGACCTTACGCTGGCCCCGGACTATATCTCCAGGCTGGTTGCCCGGATGGAAGCCGATTCCCGGATCGGGAGTGCCACAGGCAAACTGCTGCTGAAGGCGGATCATTCGCTGGTGGATAGTGCCGGACTGCGTATGAATAAGGCGCGGCGGGCGTTTGACCGTGGAGCGGGAGAGCCTGCTGACCAGTGGAATGAGTCTGGTGAAGTATTCGGTGTCTCCGGTGCAGCGGCGCTGTACTCGCGGCGGATGATTGAGGATATCAGCGTCGAGGGGGAGTTTTTCGATGCGGACTTTTTTGCCTATAAGGAAGACGTAGATGTGGCCTGGCGTGCAGAATTGTTCGGCTGGAAGGCCTACTATGATGCGGAAGCGATAGGTTACCATGAGCGGGGCTGGAAGACGTCGGGGCGGAGCGGCAAGGCGATGTTCATCAAGCGGATCTCCTATATTAACCGCTACAAAATGATATACAAGAACGAGCCCTCCCGCACCCTGCTAATCACTCTGCTAAATTCTCTTCCTTATGAGATTGCCGCACACGGCTACTCGTTGTTGAAGGAGCCTAAGCTGCTAGGAGCCTGGCCCTCCTTCTTCGCCCAGAGAGCTTCTCTTAAGCGCAAGCGCCGGTATATTCAGAAGAGGGTCAAGCTTGCCGGGGAATGAATGATAGCCTTGTAAAAACCTCCCTGAACAGGCGCTGCCTATCAGCGGGGTTTTTGTGTTATAATAATTGTCGATAGATTACTATATTTGTCAGGAGAGTATAGCAGTGAATGTAGATGTTAGTATATTGATTCTAAATTACAACACATGCCGCCTGACGATGGATTGTCTGAGGTCGGTATATGATTCCGAGACAAGGTATTTCTATGAAATTATTCTAGTAGATAATAACTCCCAAGATCACTCGGTGGAGACGATAAGCAAGGAGTTCCCGGAGGTACTGTTAATTGCCAATTCCGAGAATGTTGGCTTTGCCAAGGGGAATAACCAGGGGATAGAGGTAGCCTCCGGGCGTTATGTGCTGCTGCTCAATTCAGATACCGTGATCCGCAAGGATACGCTGGAGACGATGCTGGCGTTCATGGACAGCCGCCCGGATCTTGGTGCGTCCGGATGTAAGGTGATTCTGCCGGATGGGTCGCTCGATAAGGCCTGCCGGAGAGGGTTCCCGACGCCGTCCGCGTCCTTCTATTATGCCTTTGGCTTCAGTAAGCTGTTCCCGGACCGTCCGAAGTTCAACGGCTACCAGCTAGGTTATCTGGACCCGGATGACGAATATCCGGTAGATTGTCTGGTTGGAGCCTTCATGCTGCTGCGCCGGGAGACGATTGAGCAGGTGGGCGGGCTGGATGAGACCTTTTTCATGTATGGAGAGGATCTGGATTGGTGTTACCGGATCAAGGAAGCGGGCTGGGGGATTTATTATTATCCGCAGACGTCCATCGTACATCTGAAGGGTGGCAGTGCGCGCCGCAGACCGTTCAGGATTGTGTATGAGTTTCACCGGGCCATGATTTTATTTCATAAGAAGCATTATAGCAGCCGCTACAACAGTATGATAAATGGAGCGGTATATGCGGGAGTGGGCGTCAAGTTCACGCTATCGCTGCTGCGCAACGCACTGATTGCTCCACGCAAGGTTCCAACGCCGGCCCAGAGTCTGGCAGTCCCTGGGGAAGCCGGTATCCGCAATGAATCGAAGGCTGAGGTGAGATTATGATGCGCCGTAATCAAAAGTTTCTGACCCAATTATATATGGTTGCCGACTTCCTGGTGATCCAGCTGTCCTTCTTTGCAGCCTGGTGGCTGAAGTTCAAGAGCGGCCTGCTGGAATCCTATCGGACACTGCCTATAGAATCTTATGCTTACTGGAGCGTCATCTATGGGGCCATTGCTATACTGATCGGTATTGTGGTATCTCTATATTTGCCCAAGCGGAAGAAGCGGTTCATTGATGAGTTCCTGAAGGTGTTTCAGGTTCATGCGATGGGGATCTTTATTCTGCTGGGCCTGATGTTCTTCCTGAGGGAGATTGATGTCTCCCGTCAATACCTGGCGATCTACATGGGCTTCAATATTCTGTCCATTATGCTGTACCGTTATGTGCTGAAGAAGATGCTGAAGTCGCTGCGTGAAAAAGGCTTCAACCGCCAGTTCGTCCTGATTCTTGGTGCAGGCACATTGGGTAAAAGATTCTATAACAACCTGGAGCAATATCCGGAGCTGGGCTATGAGGCGATCGGGTTCCTGGATGACTTCCATCAGTGGGATGGCATTGAGGAGCAGCGGTATAAGCCGATTCTGGGTACCGTGGATCAGCTGGAGGCAATGCTGGAGATGCTTCCTGTCGATGAGGTCATTCTGGCGCTGCCGCTGGATGCCCACTCGAAATACCCGGCTATTATTGCTACTTGTGAGAAAGCCGGGATGCGGACGCTGATTATCCCCGACTTCTTCGACTATCTGCCGGCCCGTCCGTATTTCGATAACTTTGCCGGGATGCCGATGATTAATGTACGCGATATTCCGCTGGATATGGCCGGGAACAAAATGGCGAAGCGTGCGTTTGATATTCTGTTTGCCTTGTTCGCCATTCTCATGCTGTCCCCGGTGATGCTGATTGTTGCGCTCGGAGTGCGCCTGACTTCACCGGGACCGGTGATTTTCAAGCAGGAGCGGGTGGGTCTGAACCGCCGTAATTTCATGATGTACAAGTTCCGTTCCATGAAAATGCAGACGGACGGTGAAGTGGACACAGGCTGGAGCACGAAGGATGATCCGCGCCGGACCCGCTTTGGAACGTTTATCCGCCGAACGAGTCTCGATGAGCTGCCGCAATTCTTCAACGTGCTGTTTGGGCAGATGAGTGTGGTTGGTCCGCGTCCTGAGCGCCCATTCTTTGTAGAACAGTTTCGTGGCGAGATTCCGAAATATATGGTTAAGCATCACGTGCGGCCGGGAATTACCGGCTGGGCTCAGAGCAATGGTCTGCGTGGGGATACCTCGATTGAGGACCGGATCAAGCATGATATTTTCTATATCGAGAACTGGTCCCTGCTGTTCGACATCCGGATTATTGCCAAGACTATTCGTAATGGCTTCAAGAACGCTTATTAATACACGGTCTTATCTATATTATATTCTCCGCTAAAAAACGGTTGCTGCCCCTTGAGGATGTCACAGCCGTTTTTGCTTTTTTCAGCCGACTCTCTACTACTTGCAAAGGAGACTGCCATCATGAAGAGAACAAAGCTTATTGCTTCTATTACTATGATCGGGGCTGTTACACTACTGCTTGTATTGATGCTTGGAGGAAAAGAAAAACAGCCAGCTACAGGCTTCGCGGCCCACAGGGTCATTGCCCATGCCATGGGCGGAATCAATGACAAGGCGTATACCAATACCAAGGACGCTTTTATTGCGAACTATGAGCAGGGGACCCGGATCTTTGAGGCGGACCTGCTGCTGACCAGTGATGATGAGCTGGTGGCCCGCCATGAATGGACTACAGGTATGAGTAAGAAGCTGGGTCAGCAGGAGGTTCTTCCTCCTGACAAGCAGGGGGAGGTGCTGACTCACGATGAAGTGATGAACAGCCCGGTGCTGGAGCTCTACTCTCCGCTGGATATTGAGAAAATCGTCAATCTGATGGAGATCTACCCGGATACCTATATTGTAACGGACACGAAGGAACTAGAGCCGCAGCAGGTAACGAAGCAATTTCAGCTCATTGTAGAAGCCGCACAGAAGAAGGACCCAGCGCTGCTGGAGCGGATCGTTCCGCAGATTTACAGCCGGGAGATGCTGGAGGTCGTGAAACAGGTGTATGATTTTCCGGAAATCATCTATACCCTATACCAGACAGAGGACAGCGACGAGGTGGTCATTGAATTCGTCAAGCAGACCGGCGTGGACATCACGATGCCGACAACCAGGGCTACCAAGAGCTTCGTGCGTAACTTGAAAAAAGCGGGCGCCAGAGTCTACGTGCATACCGTGAACGACGAGCAGGAGATTGTGGAGCTGTCCCGGCTGGGCGTCAACGGATTCTACACTGATTTTGTCCCGGAAAATGATTTGAACCGGATCAAGGGTCTCCGCTGATCGAGGAGAAGTCCAAGGCAGAAATGCGAAAAAATGTTCGCATTTTGTTCTCTTTTAAATTGACACTCCCCTTCGTGCTGACTTAGACTATAGATACGGATTGTGCGTGCGCAGGAGTGTGTATATTCACTTAGATGAACAATGAGGATGGACAAAGATGAACGAGATGCGGCAAATGATCAGGCCGTGGCGGCATGTCTTCAAGCTGGACCCGGACCGTGTACTTGGTGACAAGGAGCTGGCCGCTGTCTGCCAGTCGGGAACCGATGCGATTATCGTAGGCGGCTCTACCGGCGTGACTTATGAGAATACGGTGAGTCTGCTTGCGAGAATCCGGCAATATGACCTGCCTTGCGCGCTGGAGATTTCGGATTTGGAGGCCGCTGTGCCCGGTTTTGACCTGTATATGATTCCCATGGTGCTCAACACTGACGATACTTCATGGATTCTCGGCCATCACCGCCGGGCCATTGAACGCTTCGGCAGTCTGATCCCATGGGAATTGCTGCTGACAGAGGGCTATATTGTGCTGAACAGCGATTCCTCGGTAGCGCGCCTGACCGGTGCGGACTGCTCGCTCGATGCGGCTGGTGCGGGAGCCTATGCGCAGATTGCAGACAAGCTGATGAACCTCCCGGTGGTCTACCTTGAATATAGCGGACGTTACGGAGATCTGGAGATTGTGCGCGAGGTCAGGGAAGTGGTTGAGCACAGTCAGCTTTTCTATGGGGGCGGAATTACAGGTGCAGAGGAAGCCATGCATGTAGCCGCACTATGTGATACAGTAGTGGTCGGCAATATTATTTATAGCAATGTGGAAGAAGCGCTGTTGACGGTCCAGGCTGTGCGGGATACACCGCAGATAGACTGGTAGAATTATAGATCATGAGCGTAGCTTATATTCAGAAAGGAGCATGTAACACATGCAACTTGTTAACATACAGGACGCCGTAAGCCGTCTGAATCCCCCGCAGCGTCAGGCTGTAGAAGCAACTGAAGGACCCTTGCTCATCATGGCTGGCGCAGGCAGCGGCAAGACCCGCGTGCTGACCCACCGGATTGCGTGGCTGATCGCGAACCGTAAGGCACCGCCGTGGGCGATTCTGGCGATTACGTTTACCAATAAGGCCGCCCGGGAGATGCAGGATCGTGTCTCCAAGCTCGTAGGGCCCGAGGGCCGGGATATTTGGGTATCCACTTTTCACTCGATGTGTGTGCGGATTTTGCGGAAGGATATTGATCAGATTGGCTTCACCTCGAACTTCTCCATTCTGGATTCGACAGACCAGCTGTCCGTCATCCGCAATTGCATGAAGGATCTGGATATCGATACTAAGAAGTTCGAGCCGAAGGCCATTCAGGCTGTGATCAGCTCGAACAAGAATGAGCTGATCACACCGGCGCAGTATGAGCAGAAGGTCGGCGATTATTTTGAAGGCCTGGTGGCTAAGGTGTATTCCAAATACCAGCACCGGCTGAGAAGCAATAACTCTCTGGATTTCGATGACCTGATTATGAAGACGATCGAGCTGTTCAAGGAGAAGCCGGATGTACTGGATTTCTATCAGAAGAAGTTCAAGTATATTCATGTCGATGAGTATCAGGATACGAACCGGGCGCAGTATATGCTCTGCCGGATGCTGGCTGAAGGCCACCACCGGATCTGCGTGGTCGGGGACAGTGACCAGTCGATCTACCGCTGGCGCGGGGCGGATATCTCGAACATTCTGAACTTCGAAGAGGATTACCCCGAAGCCCAGACGATTCTGCTGGAGCAGAATTACCGCTCCACCTCGAACATTCTGAATGCTGCCAACGGCGTGATTGCTCTCAATACGGGCCGCAAGCCGAAGAAGTTGTGGACCGACTCCGATGAAGGCGCGAAGATCAAGGTGTTCCGCGGCGACACTGAGCATGACGAAGGATATTTCGTCAGCGGGGAGATCAGCAAGAATGTGAAGCAGGGCCAGGCTTACCAGAACCATGCGATTCTGTACCGTACGAATGCCCAGTCCCGTGTAATAGAAGAAATTCTGATTAAATCGGATATTCCCTACCAGATTGTCGGAGGGATCAAGTTCTACGACCGTAAAGAAATCAAGGATCTGCTGGCGTATCTGCGCCTGCTGTCCAATCCTGATGATGATATCAGCCTGACGCGGATTATCAATGTTCCGAAGCGTGGACTTGGGGATACAACCGTTGGTAAGCTGGCGGCAGCAGCGGCTGCCCAGGGCGTCTCGATTTTCCGGGCGCTGCAGACGGTGGATGATCTCGGATTCGCCGGACGGACCCGCAATACGCTGGTGGAATTCTACGATATGATCGAAGCCCTGCACCGGATGGTGGAGTTCCTCTCGGTGACAGAGCTGACGGAGAAGATTCTCGAGCTGTCCCAGTACCGTCTCGAACTACAGAATGAGAATACGCTGGAGTCCCGTTCACGCCTGGAGAACATTGACGAGTTCCTGTCCGTTACGATGGAATTCGAGAAGAACAATGAAGACAAGTCGCTGGTCTCCTTCCTGACCGATCTGGCGCTGATCGCGGATATCGACAGTGTGAACGATGAAGAAGAACGCAGTGATGCGGTGGTGCTGATGACGATGCACAGCGCGAAGGGACTGGAGTTCCCGACCGTCTTCATCATCGGGATGGAGGAAGGGGTATTCCCGCACAGCCGTGCCTTCCAGGACAATGATGAACTGGAAGAAGAACGCCGGCTGGCGTATGTGGGTATTACCCGTGCGGAGAAGCAGCTGTTCCTCAGCTGCGCACGGATGCGCACGTTGTTCGGGCGGACGAACGCGAATGCGCCGTCCCGCTTCCTGGAGGAGATTCCGGAGGAGCTGAAGGAAGATACGGTCCGTGAATCGGACCGCTTCCGGCGCGGAGGCGAGGAGGCAGGCGGTGCCTATGGCGGGCGAGGCTTCGGCGGAAGCGGAGGCAGCCGGGGGAACTTCGGCAGCCGCACCGCTGCTGCCGGGAACGCGCCGGGAGGCGGCGGGTCCGCCAGCTTCGGCAGCGGCAGTTCGGCGAGCGCGGTGCCTGGCGCGGGCCGTGTTGTGGTAACGACCGGAGGCGCGCAGCGCACGACGGGCGGAGCCGGGGCGGCTGCGGAGGCCGGAGGCTTCAAGGCGGGCGACAAGGTCTCCCACGGCAAATGGGGCATCGGCACCATTGTAGCCGTGAAGGGCAGCGGCAACGATACGGAGCTGCAGATTGCCTTCCCGGCGCCGGTGGGCGTCAAGCGCCTGCTGGCCGGCTTTGCGCCGATCACCAAAGTTGAATAAATCAAGCTTGCGATTAACGACAGTGCTTTTGGATCACGCTAACCGTAGGAAACCTATTTGACGGAGGGATGTGCCGGATGGATATTATGTTCACGATGGAAGAACTCGTAGCCGAGCTGAATCAATACAATTATCATTACTACACAATGGATGCACCGCAAATCAGCGACAAGGAATACGATGTGCTCTACGATAAGCTGGTGGCCTTCGAAGCGGAGAGCGGAATTGTATTGCCGCATTCCCCGACGCAGCGGGTAGGCGGGGAGCTGCTGAAGGGCTTCACGCAACACCGCCATCTGGGGCCGCTGTGGAGTCTGGATAAGGCGCAGAACATTGAACAGCTTCGTACCTGGAACACCCGTGTGCTGAAGCTGGTGAATGATTATAATACCAAGAACCCGGACAATCCGCTGCCGGAGCCGTGTTATGCCGTGGAGCTGAAGTTCGACGGTTTGACCCTGAACCTGACCTATCGTGACGGGGCGCTTGTACAAGCTGCTACCCGCGGCAACGGGGTAACAGGTGAGGGAATTCTGGCTCAGGTGAAGACAATCAAGTCCGTCCCGCTGAATATCCCATTCAAGGAAGGCGTTATTGAAGTGCAGGGCGAGGGGATTATGAACCTGTCTGTACTTGCGGATTATAATACCCGCGCAGCAGAGCCGCTGAAGAATGCACGCAATGGGGCGGCGGGCGCGCTGCGCAACCTGAATCCCAAGATGACTGCCGACCGCAGGCTGAATGCCTTCTTTTATAATGTGGGGTATGCAGAGGGTGTACAATTCGGCGATCATCAGGAGATGATGGATTTCCTGCGCAGCAACCGGTTCAAGGTCAATCCTTACCTGAACTATTTCAGCAAATTCGATGATGTGACCGAGCAGCTGGCAGAGATTGAAGAGAGCCGTTCCGGTCTGGATTATCTGATTGACGGAGCAGTGATTAAGGTCACGGACTTCCGCATCCGTGAGGCGCTGGGGTATACCGACAAGTTCCCGCGCTGGGCCGTTGCCTATAAATTCGAGGCCGAAGAGACCACAACCATCCTGGAATCTGTCAGCTGGAATGTCGGCCGTACCGGCAAAGTGACTCCGCTCGCGCGGGTGGAGGCTGTAGAACTAGCCGGGGTTACGGTACAGAACTGTACCCTTAACAACGTGGGTGATATTGAGCGCAAGAATCTGAAGTTTGCACTGGGCACACGGGTATTCATCCGCCGCTCCAATGATGTCATCCCTGAGATTCTGGGCAAGGTGACGGAGGAGAGCGACGGCGGGGAAATTGTATTCCCTGAGGAGTGCCCGGCCTGCGGGTTCCCGCTGGAGATGCGCGGCGCTCATCTGTTCTGCAACAACAAGCTTGACTGCAAGCCGCAGATTGTCAGCCGGATTACCCATTTTGCCTCCAGAGATGCCATGGATATTGAGACGTTCAGTGAGAAGACGGCGGCTCAGCTGCATGAGGAGCTTAGTGTACGGGAGCCTGCGGATCTGTATGAGCTAACCTTCGACCAACTGGTGAAGCTGGAGCGGTTCGGAGAGAAGAAGGCGGCGAATCTGCTGAAGGCACTCGAAGACAGCAAAGGCAGAGATTTGGCATCCTTCCTCTATGCACTCGGCATTCCTAATACCGGCAAAGCCACAACAAGAATGCTGGCCGACCATTACCGCAGCCTGGAAGCCGTCATGTCTGCTACAGCGGAGGAGCTGGCCGGGCTGCCGGATATCGGGGGAATTGTGGCGGAGAGCATCGTGAATTATTTTGCCGACCCGTTCGTAGTGGTTAGCATCGACCGTATGCGTGCGCTGGGGGTAGAGGCCAAGGGGGCTGAAGCTCCGCGTGTAGTCAATACCAATACCTATTTCAGCGGCAAAACAGTTGTCCTGACTGGTTCCCTGCAAAAAATGACCCGCGAGGAAGCCGCCGAACGCCTGGAAGCTCTGGGAGCCAAGGTATCCGGCAGCGTCTCCAAGAAGACTGATCTGGTCATCGCCGGGGAGAAGGCAGGCAGCAAGCTGACCAAAGCCCAGCAGCTCGGCATTCAAGTCATTGAGGATGAAGACGAGCTGATCCGCTTGCTGGAGATGTAATGGTGAGAACGATCAACTGATAGAGTACCACACTGAGTCCTGTACTTCCTTTGCCTGACGGCGGAGGGATACAGGGCTTTTTATATGAATAGCCTTTATATGTCTCACATGAACATTTGATAATTTAATACAACACCATACTTATTTTGACAGTTAGTTAACCTTTCCAAGGTAAGCTTAGGCTTAGAACCGTCATAATGAGGAAGGGGTATATGATGAACAAGTTAATGAGGGGCATGATTTTTGGAGGATTGGCGGCAGCCGTAGTATCAGGAGCAACACTTGCAGGTGCGGCCAAGAGCCCGGCTAATTCCGGGGGTGCTGCCAAGGCCCAGTCTAGGAATCTTATCGTTCTGATCGGCGACGGCATGGGCCCGGCCCAAGTGTCTGCGGCAAGATATTTTCAGCAATATACCAAGGGTGTCAAGCACCTGAACCTCGATCCATACTACGTGGGACAAGCTACTACATATGCAGACCGGGGAGAGGACAGCGGGAAAATCGTTTCCGGGATCGTCACAGACTCCGCCTCAGCCGGTACTGCATTTGCTACAGGCCATAAAACCTATAACGCGGGCATCAGCGTCTCGAATGAGGATGTCTCGAGGCCCTTTGCTTCTATTATCGAAGCTGCGGAGAGCGCGGGCAAGGCCACCGGCCTTGTGACCACTGCCCGTATCACCCATGCCACACCAGCCGTATACGCATCCCATGTCCGTAACCGTGACAATGAATCGGCGATTGCCTCACAGTATCTGGAGAGCGGAGTGGATGTGCTGATGGGCGGCGGGAAGCAGTTCTTCCTGACCAAGGATGAGAAGGGTAAACGTACGGATAAGAACCTGCTGCCTGACTTCAAAGCCAAAGGGTACACGGTCGTTGAGAATAACACAGCCTTAAATGCGCTCACTTCCAAAAATACCAAGGTCTTAGGCTTGTTCGGCAACTCTCATGTGGCTTATACTCCAGACCGCACTCCGGAAATTCCGAGCCTGGCAGCGATGACCTCCAAGGCACTGAATATTCTGTCCACGGATAAAGACGGCTTCGTCATGATGATTGAAGGCGGGCGTATCGACCATGCCGGTCATGCCAACGATCTGCCGACCCTCGTGCAGGAAGCACTCGACTTCGACGCAGCCTTCAAGGCAGCCGTTGATTTTGCGAAGAAAAACGGCAACACCTCCGTGGTGGTTACGGCTGACCATGAGACAGGCGGCCTCTCACTCTCACGTGACAATATCTATGAGATCAACATCGATCTGTGGAACAAGCAGAAGCATTCCTCTGAGACGCTGGCAGCGGATCTTGAAGCAGCGCAGACACCGGAAGAGATCCACAAAATCGTAACCGCAAACACCTGGATTACAGATCTGACGGATGAGGAAGTTACCCAGATTATGAACGGTGACGGTTCTTCTTACAAACGGGAAGGTGCATATAATGCAGTGATTTCCAAGCGCCTGCTGGTGGGCTGGTCGGGTCATGGCCACTCTGCGGTGGATGTTGGGGTGTGGGCGTATGGCCCGATTGCTGACAAGGTGAAAGGACAGATCGACAATACGCAGATCGCAACGGCGGGAGCAGGAATACTTGGACTGGATCTGAACAAGCGTTCCGCAGAGCTGCAGTCGAAATATGTCTATCCGAAGTTCAAAATCAGCCGCGACAATGAGGTGCTCTACCCGGCACAGGCACTGGTGAAGGCGCTTGGAGGAACCTATACAGGGACTGCTTCTGCTGCCAAGCTCGCTATTGGAAAGAATACGATCGAGGTCGATCTGACCGGTAAAACAGCGAAGCTGAACAGCAAAGCGGCCGCATACACGGTGGATATGGATAACAATGTACTCTACCTTCCGCTTAGTGCGTTCAACCAGTTGAAGGGCACGACCTTAACTTGGGATGCGTTGTCCGAACGCATTGTACTCAGATAGGAGTGGCTCTTATTGCTCCAGATTCAGAATTTGACCAAACAATTCACAGTGGATGGCAGGGCTGTACCGATTCTTGATATCCCCCTTTGGAAGGTTGAAAAGGGAGAGCGCGTAGCCATTACCGGACCCAGCGGGTCCGGTAAAAGCACGCTTTTGCACCTGATCAGCGGCATCATGCGTGCAGACAGCGGCAGAATTGCCGTAGATGGGCAGCCGCTTCATGAGTTGAGCGAGGCGAAGCGCGATGCCTTCCGTGCTTCTGCTATCGGCTATGTGCTGCAGGACTTCCATTTGATTCCTTCGCTGACCGCGCGGCAGAATGTCGAGATTGCTATGACGGCCCGGCTTCCGCAAAAGGAGAGACGGCGCATAGTGGACGGCTGGCTGGAGCAGGTGGGCCTGGGGGGCCGCGGAAGACATCTGCCCTCCCAGCTCTCACGCGGGCAGCAGCAGCGCGTTGCCATTGTGAGGGCCATGGTGAATAACCCGCCGCTTCTGCTGGCGGATGAACCTACAGGCAGCTTGGACTGGGAGACGGCAGATGAGATTTCCTCTCTGCTCATGGAGCTTAGCGCGGCTCATGGACACACCTTAATCGTGGTAACCCATGACCTCAATATGGCTGAACGGTTTCCGCGCCGCTTGAACATCCGGGATATCAATGAAGTGCGCCGGGAGACGTTCCCCCGGCAACGGTCTTCGTCAGGTTCGGTGGACAAGGAGGGGATTTCACTATGAGCCTGTTCCGGCTTACGCTACGCAATGTGCTGCACCGGCGGTTCCTGTCCTTGCTCACCGTGTGTGCGGTGGCGATTACGGTGGCTTTTATCGTACTGCTTGTCCTGTCCCGGCAGAGTGTTGAGCAGGGGGCCAAGAAGGGTTATGGACCCTTTGATCTTGTCATAGGAGCTGCGGGCAGTGAGACACAACTGGTGCTCAATACCTTTTATCATATTGGCGCACCAACCGGGAATATCCCGCTCGCTGTTCTGGATCAGGCACGGCAGGACCCGTCTGTGGAAGCCGCCTTTGCGATGACCACAGGTGATAACTACAAGGGCTATCCCATTGTCGGGATAGATTCCGGTTATTTCTTCACCCGCTACGGCGGCAGCAAGCTGCAGGAAGGCAAGATGTATGCCGATACCGGTGATACGATTGTAGGCTCATATGTCGCCCGGTCGCTGGGACTGAAGGTAGGCGATACCTTTGCAGGGGCGCATGGACTTGTGCAGGGAGAAGACCACGAATCCGCAGAAGCTGAACATGAGGAGAATCATGGGACTGAGGAAGCAGCCGGACATGTGGAGGACGAAGAGCATGAAGAAGAACATGGCGAGGAGCATGCGCACGAGAGCTTCCAATACACCGTAGCAGGCATTCTTCCTGAACTCGATACTCCCGATGACCGTGCGGTCTTTACAACGGTAGACTATGCCTGGGCTGTACACGGGCTGGCGCCTGAGGAGCGTGAGATTACAGCGGTGCTGGTTAAGCCGGCCAGTCTGCTGGGGGCCCATGATTTGAAGCAGGCGTTCGATGGCAGTAATGGTGTTCAGGCGGCGTATACCAGCAAGGCTGTGTCCGATGTGTTGAATGCAGTGGATCAGGGCTCCCGGCTGCTGGGGATGCTGACGGCCATTTGTGTGCTGCTCGCCGGTATTGCGATTCTATTATCGCTCGTTGCAGCAGCCTCGGAGCGGACCAAGGATGTGGGAATACTGCGTCTTCTCGGAAAATCACGGGCCTACGTATGGCTGACCTTAACGGCAGAAGGCCTGCTGGTAACAACAACTGGGCTCATCGCAGGGCTTGTGATCGGTCATCTCGGAGCTTATCTGCTCAAGGACATGCTGTTCTCGCAGGCGGGCATTCAAATCGAGCCCTACCACTGGACACCGGAGCATTGGCTTATTGTGCTTGGGGCGCTGGCTATAGGTCTGTTGTCCTCGCTAGGACCGGCCTTCCGGATGTACCGGATGCACCCGCTGGCCTTGTTCAAATCATAGGAGGTACGTTCAATTGATACGACTACAAGGAAGACTGTTCCTGCTGTCGGGAGCTATGGCAAGTATGCTGCTGCTTCAGGCATGTGGTCAGAATGCTGCTACTAATGGAAACGGGGAGTCCTTTGCGGTGTTGGCGGAAGCTCCGCAGAGCTCTGAGGAAGTCACGGCGGATGCAGAGACGTCCGCATCCTCTACCCCGCAGGCCACTGCTCCAGTTTCCAAAGGCGGGGCTGCTGCGTCTGCTGTTCCATCCAAAGGTACGGATGCCGGACCTAAGGCGACGGTTACGTTCAAGCCGTCTCCATCGCCAACTGCTGCACCTGTAGGGACGGCTACCCGGAAGCCCTCAGGGAAGACTGTAACCACTACCCCGAGTCCGGCCGCCTCTTCTTCTGTACAAAGCCCCCGCCCAGCGGCAGCGCCTAAGGCTGGGGGCGGCAGTGCTGTAGCAGAATCCGTCAAGGCTGAATCTGCTCCGGCATTGAGCATGTCACCGTCACCGTCTGCGGAAACAGCGGCTACCGTGGTTGCTGCCTCTACGGGGAATACGGCCATAGACTGGACCGGTTTTTTTGACGGAGACGATCAGACCCGGCCCTCAGAGCACTTCTGGGATCTCAGCGGACAGCAGGTAACCATTAAGGGATTTATGGGTGAGGTCCTTTCTTTTGAGAAAAACTGGTTTCTGCTTATTCCCGAACCGGGTGCAGAGTGTCCGTTCGATAATGGGGATGAGACGTACTGGAACAAGATTATGATTGTGTTTGTTCCTGAAGGCAGTAAGCTCCGCCATACCTCAGGTCCGCTGGAAATATCGGGGCGCCTGGATGTTGGAATCAAGATTGATGAGTCCGGCTACAAAACCATGTTCCGCCTGTACGATGCTTCATTCACCAGCCTGTAATCCATTAAGCAAGAACAAAAAAACCTCCAAATCCCTAATTGGGAAAGGAGGTTTTTTGTTCTAAAATAGGGGACAAAAGCTACATTATACCCGTTTCGCACCCGGCAGCCAGGCATCTTTATCGTACCCCCGCTGTTCCCAGTACCCGACATAATCTTCATTGATTAACTCAATCCGGTTCAGCCATTTGACTGATTTATAGGCATACATTTGCGGAGTAACGAGACGAACCGGCCCGCCGAGCTGATTGGGGATAGGTTTGCCATCGTGCATCACAGCCACCATGATATCGTCCATCCTCGCCTGATCCAGGGTGAGTGAGTCCGTATAGACACCGTCTCCCGAGTAGAACTTGACCATGACGGCCCCGGGCTGCACACCGGCCATATCGAGCAGCTTGGAGAGGGGGAGGCCCTCCCATGTATTTTTGTACACAGACCAGCCTGTCACGCAGTGAAAATCACTGACCTGCACCTCGCGCTGCAGCTTGACGAACTCTTCCCAGTTCCAGCTCAGCTTCTTATCCACCAGGCCATCAATGGTAAAAGACCAGTTGGAGTTGTCGAACGCAGGAATGGCCGTGACCGTATATACGCGAAAGCTGCCCTCGGCTCCCCCGCCGATAGGAGGTGCCGATTCTGCCAGCGGAATAGGGTCAGGAATCAATGCATTGGCATTGGTTGCCGCATAGTCGGCTGTACCCGGGAACTGCAGGGATTTACCGATCCAGCGGACAAAAGTGGGACCGAGCGTGACAGCAAGCCCTGCGCCTACCGCAACTTTGATGAACCCACGGCGTGAATACATAGGCTGGGCTTCAGATGGAGCCACAGGCCGCGCCTGTCCTGCGGGAGATGAGGTCTCTTCTAGAGGTACAGCTTCTGCCATAATCGTGCGCTTCTTGGGCTCCTTCAGCCACTTCACCCGGGTAATGGAGTGATAGATGATTACTGGCAGGCCGGCCCAGGTTAGCAGATCATGAATGAATAACGCAGTATTCGCTGCTCTCGGCCCGGCGAGTCTGAACTGCCAGAGTACAACCCCTGAGATCAGCCAGCCGATCAAAAGCGTAAGCACAAAGAGGACATTGGCTTTTTGCGCAGTTTTACCCTTCAGCCGCTTCCAGTGCTTGGCCGCCAGGAGCAGATAATAGACCACAGGGATCAACAGCGTCAGACCGAACCCGATATGGCCCCATTTTAGCCACACTCTCCCCTCACCCAGCAGTTCTCTCCAGAAGCCGCCCACCAGCATCAGACCGCTAACGGCAAGGATTAAGACCAGCCAGGCATTCCACAAGTGAATCGAGACGAGCTTCTTGCCGTATCCTTTGCGGATGCCGGTCAATATTTTTTTCACCTGCAGTCCCTCCCGTTGATGAATAAGTATCCAACATCATATTATTTTAAGTTTTAACTAATTGTACCGCAAAAAAACACCGCTGAATAATATTATCCCGATCAAGCCCGACCGTATGGTTGCCTTCTCTGAACTTTTTCTTATAGACTAATGGAAAGAGCTAAGGAAAGGATTAAATGCCCGTGAACCAAGAAACGATACTGCTGGTAGATGATGAAGTGGAGATTGTGGAACTGCTGGATATCTATTTTCGCAATGAGGGGTACCGGCTGCTTAAGGCATTTGACGGAAGGGAGGCGCTTAAATGCCTTGGCAAGGAAGAAGTGGATCTCATTATACTCGATGTGATGATGCCACATATGGATGGGATTGCCGCCTGCATGAAGATTCGTGAAGAACGCAACATGCCGATTATTATGCTCTCCGCCAAGAATGCCGATATGGACAAAATCCTTGGACTCAGCATCGGTGCAGACGATTATGTGGGCAAGCCGTTTAATCCGCTGGAACTGGTGGCGCGGGCCAAATCGCAGCTGCGCCGTTACCATAAATTGAATCGGGACACTGCTGCCAGAACGAATGAGCATGAACTGATCTTTGAAGATTTGCTGATAGATACACTTCGGCATGAGGTAAGTGTAGACAATCGCAAGGTGAAGCTGACACCCCGCGAGTTTTCTATCCTGGAACTTCTTGCGCGGCATCAGGGACAGGTGCTCAGTATGGAGCAGATTTATCTGAAAGTGTGGAATGAGCCTTTTCTAGATGGTGGCAATACCGTGATGGTGCATGTCCGCAATATCCGCGATAAAATCGAGCTGGACTCCAAGCAACCCCGTTATGTGCAGACCGTATGGGGCATTGGCTACAAACTGGATCATCCATCCTGAAAGCTGAGGGGAACTGTAGTGAACACCAAATATATAAGCACCATCCGCTGGAAGTTTATCTGGGCCTTTGTGCTGAGTATTTTGTCGGGGGCAGCTCTGCTTTTGGCTGGCTATCGGCTGGTCAATTCCTTAGTTTATCTGAAGCCGGCGGAGCCCTCCGCGCTGTACTCGCTTACTTTAAAATGGATAATCAACCATATCGGTTCAGCGCCGCTGATGACTGCTGTCGGGATTGCCAGCTTCCTGATTTTCTTCTTCATCTATACGCGTAAAATCGTCTCGTACCTCGAAGAGATCACCAGCGGTATCCAGCAGATCACGAAGCTTGATGAATCGCACCGGATTGAGGTTCGAACGTCGGACGAGTTGGGGGTACTTGCAGAGAATATCAATATTATGTCTGAGCGGCTACAGCATTCGCTGCTGGAAGAACGCAGGGCTGTCGAGTCCAAAAACGAGCTGATTACCGGTGTATCGCATGATCTCCGCACTCCGTTGACCTCGGTGCTTGGGTTTTTAGAATATATTGAGCAGGACCGCTGCCGGGAAGAGACGGAGATACGTTACTATGTAGGGATTGCCTATCAGAAGTCATTGGTGCTGCACAAGCTGATTGACGACTTGTTTGAATACACGCGGGTTAACAGCAGCAGACTGCCGTTAGTGCTGGAACGGCTCGATCTCAAGGCATTTATGCGCCAGCTTGCGGAGGAATCGGTTCCGGCACTGACCCGTGAAGGCATGACTTATGAACTGCAGGATGATACCGAATCGCTGTGGATTGAAGCGGCTCCTTATGAATTGGTACGTGCGTATGAGAATCTGATTGCCAATGCGATCCGGTACGGGAAGGACGGGAAACGGCTTGAGATTGGACTCAGCTGTGAAGGTAACGATGCAGTTGTACGGATCAGCAATTTCGGCGAGATGATTGCGGAGGGGGATCTTCCACATATTTTTGAGCGGTTCTACCGGGCGGAGCGCTCCAGATCGCAGATTACCGGGGGATCGGGATTGGGTCTGGCGATTACCAAGGGAATTGTGGAAAGGCACCATGGGGAGATTACGGCTCACAGCACCAGATCCCGGACTGACTTTGTTACCCGATTTCCGGTATCCTCCTGACAATCTTCAGTATTTCTTAAGAAGTGGCAATGGTGTTTCTTAAGATTTAGCCGATATCCTTGGGCTATGGGATGAGACCCGGGGAGGCAGGAGAAATTGGCTGATGTCAAAAATACACACGATCCGCACACTTTACCTCTACATATTCTGCGGTAGCGCTCTGCTTAGTGTAGGGCTATTGCTTCTTATGCGGGGGATTTTTACTATGCTCTATTCCTGGTATACGCCGGAATCGGCTGCGCTGTTTGTCCGTTTCATGCATTGGATCATCAATCATATCGGTGCAAGACCGGCGGCTGTCATGATGTTCACCGTTGTATGTGCAGGGCTGTTCCTGTTCCGTTCACAAAAAGCAGCCAACGATACCACCGCGCTGCTGCGCGCCGCAGAACAACTGGCGGTTCACGGCTCCTGTGAGCTTACGGACCTTGAGGTGCAATCGGGTGGGGAATTCAGACGGCTGGCCGCTAGCCTGCGCCGGATTCATCAGGTCGGATTGCGGCCAGCAGCGGCCCCTGCACCGCAAATACAAATGCAGGAGCCGGATGCACAAGAGTTCATAGCGCTTATTTTGCGGACACGGGCGTTGATCCGCACGCTGGAACAGACAGTGGCGGAGTCAGAGGAAGAGGTCTATATTATCCCCGGTGCAGTTCTGCAGCATCTGGTGATGGCTAAGCACGAGGCGTTGGGGCTGGAAAAGCTTCTTGAGAATTGGACTCGGCAGGTATGAGTATGGGAACAGGACGGAGATTACTGCTACGTATTTGCTATACCGTTTTTGATCTGACAGTCCTCCTTGCCATTCTCATGCTAGCAGGAATTATCTATATGAGTCAGTATGGAAAGCTGATGCTGGACCGTTATCCGGAGAAAATGATTTTACCGGAATCAAGCGTCATTATGGCCTCTGACGGAACAGTGTTGCGGAGAATACCACTGCCTGAAACGGGCTATCGAATCAAAGCAGGACTAGGAGAAATGCCGCAGCTGCTCATAGATACTTTCATTGCTGTTGAGGACCGCCGTTTTTACAGCCATAAAGGTCTGGACTACCAGGGAATAGCCCGTGCATTAGTCAACAATACCGTACGGATGGGGGTATCTGAGGGTGGAAGCAGCATCACCCAGCAGCTGGCAAGAGGGTTGTATCTGAACCGGGGGCAGAATCTGCTGCGTAAGCTGAACGAAGCCTCGATAGCATTGACCCTGGAGAAGCAGTTATCGAAGGATGAGATTCTGCAGTTGTATCTCAACCAAATTTATATGGGACAAGGGCAATATGGGGTGAAATCTGCAGCGGAGCGTTATTTTGGTATAACTGATCTGAAGCATTTGGAGATCGGGCAGATCGCAACGCTGGCGGCTATTCCCAAAGGACCCTCCATCTATAACCCAGTAGACAACCTTGAATTGTCAGCAGGCAGACGGGATCTGGTCCTGCGGATTATGCAGCAGCACAAGCTGATAACAACCGAGCAGATGAGGGCAGCCATGAAAGGCCCCTATATCCCACCAGTTAAGGATAAGACAGAGATTGTCGGGGCGTCGTATATGGATGCGGCAATTAAGGAAGCAATGAGGCAGACAGGGTTATCGCGAAAGGAGCTGTGCACAGGCGGATATACGCTGGTGACGGGCATGAATATTGAGGCGCAGCGTGCTATGGAGCGGGCATTCTCACAGGAGGAGGCATTTCCGCCGGATGGCAAAAACCAGAGAGCTGAAGCAGCCATGGTCATCATGGACCAGCGGAACGGTGAAGTGGCTGCACTGTTGGGCGGGCGAAACCCGCGTACAGGCGGTCTGAACAGAGCCGTAACTCCTTCCCGGCAGCCAGGCTCCGCGCTCAAACCCATTATAGATTATGGTCCGGCGCTGGAGAGCGGAAAATATACGCCGGACAGTCTCCTGCCTGACATTAAAACAACCTATGGCAGCTACAGTCCGGCTAATCTGAACGGTGTATATCGTGGGCAGGTGAGCATGAGGGTTGCCCTGCAGCAGTCCATTAATGCCCCAGCGGTATGGTTGCTGAAGCAGGTGGGGGTCAGTTATGCCCGTGGGTTTGCCGTCAGGTTGGGAATGGAACTCGCTGCAGAAGACAACCATCTGGCCATTGCCCTTGGAGGTCTGCATAGCGGGGTTTCTCCGCTCATGATGGCTCAAGCTTACACCGTCTTTGCCAATGGAGGCATTCTTAACAAGGCGTATCTGGTGCGTAGTATCAGGAATTCGCAGAACCAGGTGGTGTATTCACATGTCGCTGCGCCGCAGCAGGCCATCTCGGTACGTACCGCAGCGGATATGACCGCCATGCTCCGTCAGGCAGTGAGTGAAGGGACGGGCAGACGGGCGCGAATGGATGTTACGGTCGCTGGTAAGACAGGAACCACGCAGTTGGATCTGCCAGGAGTCCCCGGCAAGGCAAACCGGGATTTATGGTTTGTAGGCTATACCCCTAGATGGACCGCAGCGGTATGGATGGGCTTCGACCACTCTGATCCGGACAACTACATGACTGCCGGCAGCGGGTTTGCGGCTGCTATGTTCTCCAAGGTTCTCTCCATGCTATGAATAGATTTGCTTATTCGGCTGCCCATTCCTCCAGCTTCTTATCACCGGGCAGCAGCAGAGCCAGCAGGCCGAGCAGCGGCAGGAAGCCGCAGGCTACGAACACCGTGGCGATTCCGATCGTGTCGATCAGATGCCCAATTACGACAGAGCCAATTCCGCCAAGCCCGAAGGCAAGGCCGGTAATCAGACCCGAGACCGTCCCGATATTGCCCGGATACAGCATCTGCGCGTAGATCACAGTGACGGAGAAGCTGGATAGTAGAATGAACCCGGAGATAATCAGCAGCACGGCCGCCCAGAACTGGTTCACAAAAGGCAGGGCCAGCGCAAACGGCACCGTCCCGATCATCGACACCAGGATGAGATTGCGGCGGCCGAAACGGTCTGCAAGCGGGCCCCCGAAGAAGGTACCGACAGCGCCGGCAGCGAGATAGATGAAGATATAGATCTGCGCCTTATCCAGCGTCATCCCGTATTTGTCCATTAAGTAGAAGGCATAGTACCCGCCGATGGAGGCGCCGTACCAGGATCGCACGAATACGATGAAGACCAGAATAACTGTTGTAATGAGGATACGTTTGCTGCGGGCAGGGTCGATGGAGCGTGTTGCTGACTTTTTGCGGAAGGTATATCCGGCATCCAGCATCTCACGGTACCAGCGGGCCACATAGGCCTGAATGGCCACTCCGGCAGCGGCGATAACAGTGAAGCCGAGAGCGCCTATCTGCCCGAAGGGAATGAATACCCACTTCATTAATAGAGGACCCAAGGCTTGACCGGCGTTGCCGCCCACCTGAAATATGGATTGCGACAGCCCCTTCCGCTGACCGGCAGCCATATGAGCCACGCGCATCCCTTCCGGATGGAACGCAGCTGATCCGAAGCCCACAAGCATTACGGACACAATCACTAATACATAATTACCGGCAAAAGCAAGCAGAAAGACCCCGGCAAAGGTGCAGCACATCCCCAGCGGCAGCAGGATCGGACGCGGCTTCCGGTCAGCGGCGAAGCCGATAATAGGCTGTATCACCGAGGAGGTGAGGTTCAGTGCGAACGCAATCCAGCCGATCTG
Source organism: Paenibacillus sp. FSL H8-0332 (assembly GCF_037963835.1). NCBI lineage: Bacteria > Bacillati > Bacillota > Bacilli > Caryophanales > Paenibacillaceae > Paenibacillus > Paenibacillus sp. FSL H8-0332. The sequence continues at coordinate 6,414,756 of NZ_CP150145.1, read as the reverse complement.
GGCGTAGGAGAGCACCAGGTTATCTTTCAGTACAGGGAACATCGCCGGAATCAGTGCCTGAATGGAATCGTTGAATAAATGAACAAAGCTGACGGCGAGCAAAATGCGGTAGATGGTAGCCTGCTGCAGATTGCGTGATTCCTCCAGGGGGCTGGAGGGAGCTTGAGGCAGAGTCTTATTGGACATTGGAACTCCTTTCAGGAACAGCTAATAAGTAAGGTGCTTATGGATATTCAGATAAATTCTATTGTAGCGACAAATGAAGCATTATGGGAATCAATTTGTGCAGGGCAGCGGTCAACTATTCATTATTACCTCAAAAAAAGTGGCGTCTAATCTTCTTTCAAAAAAAGACTTGCAAACGTTTGGAGCGCATGATATATTATCTCTTGTGCTTATGAGACATCGACGCTGAATTGAGCGGCGGAAGAAAAATAAGTTGACAACAAACGTAATAAAATGATATGATCTAATTCCTGTGCAAGATACATAACGTTGAAATGCCGGGAGCAAGTTCTTTGAAAACTGAACAAATGGAACGCTTTGATTTTTACAAGATTCATTTAATGAATCGTCAGTTTCAAAATGAGCAATCGCTCTTTCTAAATACCAATTTGGAGAGTTTGATCCTGGCTCAGGACGAACGCTGGCGGCATGCCTAATACATGCAAGTCGAGCGGAGTTATGATGGAGCTTGCTCCTGATTAACTTAGCGGCGGACGGGTGAGTAACACGTAGGCAACCTGCCCTCAAGACTGGGATAACTACCGGAAACGGTAGCTAATACCGGATAATTTCTTTCCTCTCCTGAAGAGAGAATGAAAGGCGGAGCAATCTGCTGCTTGGGGATGGGCCTGCGGCGCATTAGCTAGTTGGTGGGGTAACGGCTCACCAAGGCGACGATGCGTAGCCGACCTGAGAGGGTGAACGGCCACACTGGGACTGAGACACGGCCCAGACTCCTACGGGAGGCAGCAGTAGGGAATCTTCCGCAATGGGCGCAAGCCTGACGGAGCAATGCCGCGTGAGTGATGAAGGTTTTCGGATCGTAAAGCTCTGTTGCCAGGGAAGAACGTCCGGTAGAGTAACTGCTGCCGGAGTGACGGTACCTGAGAAGAAAGCCCCGGCTAACTACGTGCCAGCAGCCGCGGTAATACGTAGGGGGCAAGCGTTGTCCGGAATTATTGGGCGTAAAGCGCGCGCAGGCGGTCATTTAAGTCTGGTGTTTAAACCTTGGGCTCAACCTGAGGTCGCACTGGAAACTGGGTGACTTGAGTACAGAAGAGGAAAGTGGAATTCCACGTGTAGCGGTGAAATGCGTAGATATGTGGAGGAACACCAGTGGCGAAGGCGACTTTCTGGGCTGTAACTGACGCTGAGGCGCGAAAGCGTGGGGAGCAAACAGGATTAGATACCCTGGTAGTCCACGCCGTAAACGATGAGTGCTAGGTGTTAGGGGTTTCGATACCCTTGGTGCCGAAGTTAACACAGTAAGCACTCCGCCTGGGGAGTACGGTCGCAAGACTGAAACTCAAAGGAATTGACGGGGACCCGCACAAGCAGTGGAGTATGTGGTTTAATTCGAAGCAACGCGAAGAACCTTACCAGGTCTTGACATCCAACTAACGAAGCAGAGATGCATCAGGTGCCCTTCGGGGAAAGTTGAGACAGGTGGTGCATGGTTGTCGTCAGCTCGTGTCGTGAGATGTTGGGTTAAGTCCCGCAACGAGCGCAACCCTTGACTTTAGTTGCCAGCAGGTTGAGCTGGGCACTCTAGAGTGACTGCCGGTGACAAACCGGAGGAAGGTGGGGATGACGTCAAATCATCATGCCCCTTATGACCTGGGCTACACACGTACTACAATGGCCGGTACAACGGGAAGCGAAGCCGCGAGGTGGAGCCAATCCCAGCAAAGCCGGTCTCAGTTCGGATTGCAGGCTGCAACTCGCCTGCATGAAGTCGGAATTGCTAGTAATCGCGGATCAGCATGCCGCGGTGAATACGTTCCCGGGTCTTGTACACACCGCCCGTCACACCACGAGAGTTTACAACACCCGAAGTCGGTGGGGTAACCCGCAAGGGAGCCAGCCGCCGAAGGTGGGGTAGATGATTGGGGTGAAGTCGTAACAAGGTAGCCGTATCGGAAGGTGCGGCTGGATCACCTCCTTTCTATGGAGAATCGTTTCCTGCAACGGAAACATTCAAATAAAAGTCTTCAGGAAGCTTACTTCCTGAAGCAGGCTTTACTTTGTAAAGCCTTGAGCGTTTCCATTTGTTCGGTTTTGATGGAATTTGCGGGGCCATAGCTCAGCTGGGAGAGCGCCTGCCTTGCAAGCAGGAGGTCAGCGGTTCGATCCCGCTTGGCTCCACCAACAAACTTCATCTATTTGTCATGTCTGAAATACTGGATACAACTTGATCCTTGAAAACTGGATACCGAAATGAATTTGCGTTTTAGAACATTCCTTTAAGCTGAACTTGTGTAAACAAGTTTTGAAGTTTTTAGCGATACTGAGCGATGGTTTTGGATTATGAGGGACTTTTGGCTTTGAATATTCCAGCAGGCGGAGTAATCCGGATGCGCTATTCAAAACAAGATGAGCGAATGAGCCAATACCGGAGCGATTTGGTTAAGCTACTAAGAGCACACGGAGGATGCCTAGGCGCCAGGAGCCGACGAAGGACGTGGCGAACAACGAAACTGCCTCGGGGAGCTGTAAGCAAGCTTTGATCCGGGGGTGTCCGAATGGGGAAACCCAGCTGTGGTAATTCGCAGTTACTCGTATCTGAATACATAGGATACGCAGAGGCAGACCAGGGGAACTGAAACATCTAAGTACCCTGAGGAAGAGAAAACAATAGTGATTCCGTCAGTAGCGGCGAGCGAACGCGGAACAGCCTAAACCAAGGGGCTTGCCTCTTGGGGTTGTGGGACGTCTCACATGGAGTTACAAAGGAATATGGTAGGCGAAGAGGTCTGGAAAGGCCCGCGATAGAGGTAAAAGCCCTGTAGCCTAAACTGTGTTCTCTCCGAGACGGATCCCGAGTAGTGCGGGGCACGTGAAACCCCGTATGAATCCAGCAGGACCATCTGCTAAGGCTAAATACTACCTGGCGACCGATAGTGAAACAGTACCGTGAGGGAAAGGTGAAAAGCACCCCGGAAGGGGAGTGAAATAGAACCTGAAACCGTGTGCTTACAAAAAGTCAGAGCCCTATAACTGGGTGATGGCGTGCCTTTTGTAGAATGAACCGGCGAGTTACGTTTAACATGCAAGGTTAAGGTGAGAAGCCGGAGCCGCAGCGAAAGCGAGTCTGAATAGGGCGAATGAGTATGTGGACGTAGACCCGAAACCGTGTGATCTACCCCTGTCCAGGGTGAAGGTGCGGTAACACGCACTGGAGGCCCGAACCCACGCATGTTGAAAAATGCGGGGATGAGGTGGGGGTAGCGGAGAAATTCCAATCGAACTCGGAGATAGCTGGTTCTCCCCGAAATAGCTTTAGGGCTAGCCTCGGTGAATGGAGTCGTGGAGGTAGAGCACTGATTGGGTGCGGGGCCCGCAAGGGTTACCAAGCTCAGTCAAACTCCGAATGCCATGTACTTCTTGCCGGGAGTCAGACAGTGAGTGCTAAGATCCATTGTCAAAAGGGAAACAGCCCAGACCATCAGCTAAGGTCCCCAAGTGTGTGTTAAGTGGGAAAGGATGTGGAGTTGCACAGACAACCAGGATGTTGGCTTAGAAGCAGCCACCATTGAAAGAGTGCGTAATAGCTCACTGGTCGAGTGACTCTGCGCCGAAAATGTAACGGGGCTAAACACACCACCGAAGCTATGGCTAGATGCTTTGCATCTGGGGTAGGGGAGCGTTGTATGTAGGTTGAAGGTGTACCGTAAGGAGCGCTGGACAGCATACAAGTGAGAATGCCGGTATGAGTAACGAAAAGATCAGTGAGAATCTGATCCGCCGAAAGCCCAAGGTTTCCTGAGGAAGGCTCGTCCGCTCAGGGTAAGTCGGGACCTAAGGCGAGGCCGAAAGGCGTAGTCGAAGGACAACAGTTTGAAATTACTGTACCACCGTAATCCGCTATGAGCGATGGGGTGACGCAGGAGGGTAGTGACGCGGACTGATGGATATGTCCGTCTAAGCAGTGAGGCTGGTGTGTAGGCAAATCCGCACACTACTAAGGCCAGGCTGTGATGGGGAGCGAAAATTACAGTAGCGAAGGTCATGATCTCACACTGCCAAGAAAAGCCTCTAGCCAGGAGAAGGTGCCCGTACCGCAAACCGACACAGGTAGGCGAGAAGAGAATTCTAAGGCGCGCGGAAGAACTCTCGTTAAGGAACTCGGCAAAATGACCTCGTAACTTCGGGAGAAGAGGTGCCTCGGTAGGGTGAATAGCCCGAGGGGGCCGCAGTGAAAAGGCCCAAGCGACTGTTTAGCAAAAACACAGGTCTGTGCGAAGCCGTAAGGCGAAGTATACGGGCTGACGCCTGCCCGGTGCTGGAAGGTTAAGGGGAGTGGTTAGGGGTTAAACCCGAAGCTGTGAACCGAAGCCCCAGTAAACGGCGGCCGTAACTATAACGGTCCTAAGGTAGCGAAATTCCTTGTCAGGTAAATTCTGACCCGCACGAATGGCGTAACGACTTGGGCGCTGTCTCAACGAGAGATCCGGTGAAATTTTAATACCTGTGAAGATGCAGGTTACCCGCGACAAGACGGAAAGACCCCATGGAGCTTTACTGCAGCTTGATATTGAATTTGGGTACGATCTGTACAGGATAGGTGGGAGCCGGTGAGGCAGGAGCGCAAGCTTCTGCGGAGGCGCCGTTGGGATACCACCCTGATCGTATCTAGGTTCTAACCTAGTGCCCTTACCGGGTACGGGGACCGTGTCAGGCGGGCAGTTTGACTGGGGCGGTCGCCTCCTAAAGAGTAACGGAGGCGTTCAAAGGTTCCCTCAGAATGGTTGGAAATCATTCGCAGAGTGCAAAGGCATAAGGGAGCTTGACTGCGAGACCTACAAGTCGAGCAGGGACGAAAGTCGGACTTAGTGATCCGGTGGTACCGCATGGAAGGGCCATCGCTCAACGGATAAAAGCTACCCTGGGGATAACAGGCTTATCTCCCCCAAGAGTCCACATCGACGGGGAGGTTTGGCACCTCGATGTCGGCTCATCGCATCCTGGGGCTGAAGTAGGTCCCAAGGGTTGGGCTGTTCGCCCATTAAAGCGGTACGCGAGCTGGGTTCAGAACGTCGTGAGACAGTTCGGTCCCTATCTGTCGTGGGCGCAGGAAATTTGAGAGGAGCTGTCCTTAGTACGAGAGGACCGGGATGGACGTACCGCTGGTGCATCAGTTGTTCCGCCAGGAGCATGGCTGAGTAGCTACGTACGGACGGGATAAGCGCTGAAAGCATCTAAGCGTGAAGCCCCCCTCAAGATGAGATTTCCCAGTATGTAAGACCCCTTGAAGACGACGAGGTAGATAGGTTGGAGGTGGAAGTGCAGCAATGCATGGAGCTGACCAATACTAATCGGTCGAGGGCTTATCCAAATTTCTAACACGCAGATTCATTTCGGATTCAGTTTTCAGGAATCAATTTCCTGAAGCATTTACGCTGTAAATGCCCGTTTGGTGGCGATAGCGGAGGGGTTCCACACGTACCCATCCCGAACACGACCGTTAAGCCCTCCAGCGCCGATGGTACTTGGACCGAAGGGTCCTGGGAGAGTAGGACGTTGCCAAGCACATGAGCCATTGTCGAGCAATCGACAGTGGTTTTTTTGCGTGCAGACGGGGCTGTGGAAAAGCTGTGGATAGATTTCGGTAAGTACAGAAAAGTTGCACACATGTGGATACAATTTCAGGAACGAATCTATCCCCGGAGGATGGGGGTATAACGCATAATTCAAGGGATGAGTCAAGAAAAAACATAAGTAATACACCGATTTTGTGGATAAAAAGTGAATAATGTGGATAGATAATTGCTATTCGTGGATAACTCGTTTTTGCCGGAAGAAACTCTTTCCGGTTTTTTATTTTTTAGTACAAAGGCTGTGGATAACTTGTGTATTAAAGCCGATTCGGGGCGCCTCGTTAGCATCCGGACGATTTGCTTGTTATACTCTCTAATAAGCAATAATTGTCGCGATTTCTATGAAATATTAACGGGGTGAGCAGAATGGAAATTAGGAAATTACGGAACGAAGAATTTGAGGACAGCTTGAGCTTGTCCGAATATGCTTTTCAGTACAAGGTGTCCGGGGAAGACCGGGTACGCGCCAGGGAGAAATTTAAGCCGGACCAGATATGGGGGCTTTTTGAAGGAGATGGAATAGGCGCACAACTGACGCTTCTTCCGCTACAGGCATGTATCCAGGGCAGACCCGTTTCCATGGGGGGAATTGCCGGTGTCGCGACTTGGCCGGAGAACCGCCGGCAGGGGTATGTAGCCCATCTGCTGACCCATGCGCTGAAGACAATGAATGAGAACGGTCAAACGTTGTCCTTTTTGCATCCGTTCCTGATTCCTTTTTACCGTAAATTTGGCTGGGAGATCTACTGTGAATATAAGAAGTACACCATTCCTGTAGGGAAGTTCCCGAATAAGACGGAGATCCAAGGGACTGTGAAGCGCGGGACACCTGATATTGCAGTATTTCAGCAGTTGTACAATACATTTGCCATGCGGTATAACGGCACGCTCCTGCGCACTGAGCAATGGTGGAAAGAAAGAGTGCTCGATGAGGATACGCACAGAGGTGTGTTTTATTCGGAGCAGGGTGAACCGGAAGGATATGTGCTGTATAAAATAGTGAACCAAGAGCTGATCATTGATGAATTTATCTATGTGAATGAGCTGGCCCGCCAGGGCTTGTGGACCTTTCTTGCCAACCATGACTCCATGATTACAGCCGCACAGCTGAAGCTGGTGCCTGCTGATGACATACTTCCCTTCCTTCTCCCCGATCCGCGGATTGCGCAGGAGAATTATCCATACTTCATGGCACGTATTGTCAATGCTAAGGCTTTTGTGGAGAATATGACCTTCAATGTGCCGAAGGGTGACCGTGAACGGCTGCTTTATATTGAAGATAAGCATGCTTCCTGGAACAACGGGTTGTGGCGGTGGAATGTGTCGGAGCAGGGGGAAGCAACGTTTACCCAGATTCAGGGCGAGCGGTCAGAGGCTGACCTTGAATGCAGTATCGGTACGCTTACTGTGCTGCTGATGGGATATAAACGTCCGCATCAGGCAGCCAGGTACGGACAATTATCGGGGACTGCTGAGGCGACAGCTTGGCTTGAAGCGCTGATTCCGCAGGCCGAGACGGCATTATTCGATTTTTTCTGACAGAGAACGGCTCTTCCCCTTCCCTTGGAAGCGGAGGAGCTTTCCTATACATAACGTCTCAATTCAGTGATCTGTAAAGGGAACTGGAATACAATGCAGCCAATAAGTAAAAAATAAGAGTAACCCCTTGGAATTCAGTGAGAATATGTTATAATATGAAAAAGTCAAAGAAAGTCAAAGTCAACGCGGCCCCGAGCTCATCGTTCTCAGGAATGTAACATTTAGAGAAAAGCGCAGTGCATAGGCGATCACAGCCGATTCTTAATGCATTGCCCGGGTTAAATTCTTAAGAGCATGTCTGGACGGCAGGCGTTGGCGCAGTACAGATTTACCCAATGCTTACACACTGGAGGATGAGTGATGCGTAATATCTCCGATATTATTGAACAATATCTGAAAGGTATTTTGCATGAAAGTCCCGAAGGTACGGTGGAAATTCAGCGCAATGATCTGGCGGACCAGTTCTCCTGTGTCCCGTCTCAGATCAATTACGTCATTAGTACACGGTTCACATTGGAAAAGGGTTATGTCGTGGAGAGCAAACGCGGCGGTGGCGGATATATCCGGATTCAGCGCTATGAGCTGCCTCAGAATGTGGCCTTGTATGCACATCTGAACTCCACAATAGGGAATGATATTGATCAGAATTGTGCCGAAGGGCTGATTTATCAGCTGGAGGAGGCCCGTTTCCTCTCCAAACGTGAAGCGTGTCTGATGCGGTCCGCGGTTTCCCGGGAATGCCTGACGGTTAATCTGCCGTACCGGGATGAGATTCGTGCCAAGCTTATGAAGGCTATGTTAATCTCTTTATTAGGCAAATAATTTGTCAAATGGTAGGAGGGACACCGCTCATGCTATGCCAGGAATGCGGCGTCAAACCGGCTACACTCCACTTCACGAAGATTGTGAACGGAGAGAAGACGGAGTTTCATATCTGCGAAAGCTGTGCGCGGGAGAAGGGTGAACTGATTCCCGGGACTGCGGGAGGCTTCTCTATCCACAGCTTGCTTTCCGGTCTCCTTGATCTGGAAGGCTCGGGCAAGGGCAAAACAGCAGCGCAAAATGTGCAGGGTCTGCAGTGTGAAAACTGCGGCATGACCTATTCACAGTTCAGCAAGCTTGGACGGTTTGGCTGCAGCTCTTGCTATAAGTATTTCGATAGTACGCTCGACCCGCTTTTCAGACGGGTGCATGGCAGTACGGCACATGTCGGCAAGCTTCCCAAGCGTGCAGGTGCACAGATCATGTGCAAACGCCAGATTGATGAGCTGAAGCAGGAATTGCAGCAGAGTATTGTGCAGGAGGAGTTCGAGACCGCAGCTGAGCTGAGGGACAGAATCCGCAAGCTTGAAAAAGAAATGCCACAAGAGTAAAGTCTTTGATATATAGGGGGGATTGGACATGTCAAGTCTCCGGTTTACCGAACAAGCACTTAGTGACTGGATGCGCTGCGGTGGCAGTCATTCTGAGATTGTAATCAGCAGCCGTATGCGAATCGCACGTAATCTGGAGCATCTGCCCTTCCCGCTGCTTGCCTCAAGAGAGCAGTCCGAAGAGGTGCTGGACCTGCTTGCCCCCGTTTTTCAGGGTGAAGCCTCTGCAGATTTCGGCAACTTTGAGCTGCTGAGACTGGATGAGCTGGATGAGCTGGATAAAAAGGTACTGGTCGAGAAGCATCTCATCAGTCCTAATCTGGCGGATGATTCCAAAGGCGGAGCAGTCATTCTTAATGAGGACGAGTCGGTCAGCATTATGATCAATGAGGAGGATCATCTCCGCATTCAGTGTCTGTTCCCCGGATTGCAGGTCAGAGAAGCCTGGGTAAGGGCAACTGCCATCGACGATATTTTTGAGGCTGCTGTGAATTATGCCTTTGATGACCGCAGAGGTTACCTGACCAGTTGTCCCACCAATGTGGGAACAGGGCTGAGAGCTTCGGTTATGGTCCATCTGCCGGCCTTGGTGATGACTCATCAGATTAACCGCATTTTGTCCGCAGTCAATCAGGTGGGGCTTACCGTTAGAGGAATTTATGGTGAAGGCAGCGAAGCAGTAGGGAATATCTTTCAGATCTCGAACCAGATTACGCTGGGACAGACCGAGAATGAGATCATCGAGAATCTTCACAGCGTAGTCACCCAGATTATAGAGCATGAACGGAATGCACGTGAACGCCTGCTGGTCGACTCTGCTCTCCGGATTACGGACCGCATCAAACGTTCCTACGGAATTCTGTCCTATGCGGCAGTGATGGAGCTTAAGGAGTCCGCACAGCGGCTCTCCGATCTGCGGCTTGGTGTGGACCTTGGAATTCTGGAAGGGCCGTCGATTTCAGTGCTCAATGAGTTGAATGTCAAGACCCAGACTGGTTTTCTGCAAAAGCTGTTCGGTGACGAGCTGACTTCCACCGAACGCGATATGTACCGGGCGAAGCTGCTCCGGGAGACATTGGGATCACAACATTAATTATAGATATATATTATCCGTGGAGGTGCAGGAGATATGATGTTTGGAAGATTTACGGAACGCGCACAAAAGGTGCTGGCGCTGGCGCAAGAAGAAGCCGTACGTTTGGGACACAACAACATTGGGACAGAACATATTTTGCTCGGACTGATTCGTGAAGGAGACGGCATTGCCGCTAAGGCACTGATCGGACTGGGTCTAGGTCTGGAGAAGATACAGGATGAAGTGGAAACGCTGATTGGCAGAGGTCAGGAGCAACCGACCAACATCGCTTATACTCCTCGTGCCAAGAAGGTGATTGAGCTGTCCATGGACGAAGCCCGCAAGCTGGGTCATACGTACGTGGGAACAGAGCATATCCTGCTCGGTCTGATCCGTGAAGGAGAGGGTGTAGCAGCTCGTGTGCTGAACAATCTCGGCATTAGCCTGAACAAGGCACGCCAGCAGGTACTGCAGCTTCTGGGCAGCAGTGAAGCCACCTCCAGCCACAGCGGAGCTCCGGCGAACGTTAGCACACCAACGCTGGACGGCCTGGCGCGCGATCTGACGGCCTATGCCAAGGATGGTAACCTTGACCCTGTGATCGGCCGCAGCAAGGAAATTGAGCGTGTCATTCAGGTGCTGAGCCGCCGGACCAAGAATAATCCGGTACTGATTGGTGAACCGGGGGTTGGTAAAACAGCGATTGCCGAAGGTCTGGCCCAAAAGATCATCAACAATGAAATTCCGGAGACTCTGCGCGACAAACGCGTAATGACCCTTGATATGGGTTCTGTCGTAGCCGGTACGAAATACCGCGGTGAGTTCGAGGACCGCCTCAAAAAAATCATGGATGAGATTCGCCAAGCGGGCAACATCGTACTGTTCATTGATGAGCTTCATACGTTGATCGGTGCGGGTGGTGCGGAAGGTGCGATTGATGCCTCCAACATCCTGAAGCCTGCTCTAGCCCGTGGTGAGCTGCAATGCATCGGTGCCACTACGCTTGATGAATACCGCAAATATATTGAGAAGGACGCTGCCCTGGAGCGCCGCTTCCAGCCGATCACCGTGGATCAGCCTTCGCCGGAAGAAGCCGTTCAGATCCTGTTCGGTCTCCGCGACCGCTATGAAGCTCATCACCGGGTGAAGATTACGGATGAAGCCATTGTGGAAGCCGTCAAGCTGTCGGACCGCTATATTCCGGACCGGTTCCTGCCGGACAAGGCGATTGACCTGATTGATGAAGCGGGCTCCAAGGTAAGACTGAATTCTTACACCATTCCGCCGAATCTGAAGGAACTCGAAATGCGTCTGGATGATATCCGCAAGGAGAAGGATTCCGCAGTACAAAGCCAGGAATTCGAGAAGGCTGCTGCACTGCGCGATACCGAGCAGAAAATTCGGGAAGAGCTGGATACTACGAAGAACCAGTGGAAAGAAAAGCAGGGCCGCACCGATTCTCAGGTTACGCCTGAGGATATCGCACAGGTGGTTGCCAGCTGGACCGGCATTCCGGTCAGCAAGCTGAAGGAAGAAGAGACGGACCGTCTGCTGAACATGGAGTCTTTGCTTCATGAACGGGTAATTGGACAGGATGAAGCCGTTAAGGCTGTCAGCCGGGCACTCCGCCGGGCACGTGCGGGTCTGAAGGACCCGAAACGTCCGATGGGCTCCTTCATCTTCCTCGGACCCACAGGGGTTGGTAAAACCGAGCTGGCACGGGCACTTGCCGAAGCGATGTTCGGTGACGAGAATGCGGTAATCCGCATCGACATGTCGGAATACATGGAGAAGCACTCCACCTCGCGTCTGGTTGGGGCTCCTCCAGGATATGTAGGATATGAAGAAGGCGGACAGCTTACGGAGAAGGTACGCCGCAAGCCATATTCCGTGGTCCTGCTGGATGAGATTGAGAAGGCTCACCCTGAAGTGTTCAACATTCTGCTGCAGGTGCTGGAAGACGGCCGTCTGACCGATTCCAAAGGCCGCGTGGTCGATTTCCGTAATACACTGATTATCCTGACCTCTAACGTAGGCGCACAAGCGATCCGTAAGAATTCGACTCTAGGCTTCACCGCGGTACAGGATGCCGGTGCCGATTACGGCAATATGAAGGGTAAGGTAATGGAAGAGCTGAAGAAGAGCTTCCGCCCTGAGTTCCTGAACCGGATCGACGAGATCATTGTCTTCCACTCCCTGGATGAGAAGCATATCGCCGAGATCGTTACCCTGATGTCCGAGGAGCTGCGCAAGCGTCTGCGAGAGCACGATGTAGATTTCCTGCTGACGGATGCTGCCAAAGCATTCCTGGCTAAAGAGGGCTACGACCCGGCCTTCGGTGCCCGTCCGCTCCGCCGGGCGATTCAGAAGCATATCGAAGACCGCCTCTCCGAAGAGCTGCTCAAAGGAAACATCAAGAAGGGGGATTCCCTTAACATTGATGAGGTTAACGGCGAACTGGTTGTTACCACCGTTGAAGCACCGGCAGAGGTCTCCCTGGAAAAAACAGTCGAAACTGAATAATTGTTCCGGAAAATGAAACAAAGCTCCCGCTCCTCCGTATAGAGGGGCGGGAGCTTTGTTTGTAACCAGCCCATCAGGCATGACCTAGACATGCCTAAATGAAGACGCAAATGAAAAGTAGATCTTAAGTGTCCTTCCGTTAAGTGTGCAGAAATGGTAAACTTTGAATAAGAGAAAAATATCCGCAATTTTAGCAAGTTCGGACGGTAAGGAGTGCACATGGCTAAACCTAAAACAAAATTTTTCTGTACCGAATGCGGCTACGAATCACCGAAATGGTTCGGTAAGTGCCCGGGCTGCCAGGAATGGAACTCGATGGTAGAAGAAACGGAAAGCGTCGTCAAAACACAAGGCATGAATGCACCTATTTTTCAGAGTAAAGAAAAGGCGCAATCGATCATAAATATAGAAAGTGACAAGGAGCCGCGTATTCTGACGGGCATCGGTGAGCTTAACCGCGTGCTAGGCGGAGGGATCGTACCCGGCTCGCTGGTGCTGGTTGGAGGCGACCCCGGAATCGGGAAATCCACACTGCTGCTTCAGACTTCGCATGCCCTTACCACTCAGGGACTGCGCGTTCTGTACATTTCGGGGGAAGAATCCGTGCGGCAGACTAAGCTGCGGGCCGACCGCCTCGGAGCACTGTCTGCGGAATTGTACGTTCTATGTGAGACGAACATGGAGAGTATCGAGGAAGCGATTGAGCAGATTCAGCCTCAATTTCTGGTTATTGACTCGATCCAGACTGTATTTATGCCGGAGGTAACCAGTGCGCCGGGCAGTGTGGCACAGGTGCGGGAATGTACGACAAGATTCATGCGAATCGCCAAGATCCGGGGAATTGCCACAGTGCTTGTAGGGCATGTAACGAAGGAAGGCGCTATTGCCGGCCCGCGTATGCTGGAGCACATGGTGGATTGTGTCCTTTACTTTGAAGGAGAACGCCATCATACGTACCGTCTGCTGCGTGCGGTGAAGAACCGCTTCGGCTCCACCAATGAGATCGGCATTTTTGAAATGGGGGAAATCGGGCTGACCGAGGTGGAGAACCCGTCAGAGCTGTTCTTGTCCGAGCGCCCGCTCGGCGTGGCCGGTTCAGCTGTGGTAGCCAGCATGGAGGGCACAAGACCCGTTCTTGTTGAATTGCAGGCGCTGGTTGCTTCGACACATTTCCCTTCGCCCCGCAGAATGTGCACAGGTATGGATCATCAGAGAATGGCGCTGATCATTGCTGTACTGGAGAAGCGGATGGGCATGTTCCTGCAGAATCAGGACGCTTACCTCAATGTCGCGGGAGGGGTGAAGCTGGATGAGCCGGCGGTGGATTTGGCTGTTGCCGTCAGCATCGCCTCCAGCTTCCGTGATTTTCCGACTAAGCCTTATGATGTGTTTTTCGGGGAGGTAGGGCTTACCGGTGAGGTGAGAGGGGTATCACGCGCTGAGATGCGGGTGAAGGAGGCGGCCAAGCTTGGCTTCCGGCGGGTGATTATGCCCGAGAAGAGTCTGAAGGGCTGGAAGCATCCGCAGGATATCCAGATTATAGGCGTCAGCACAGTAGCACAGGCACTAGCGGTCGCGTTAGATTAGGGGGCACAGACATGAAAGAATATAATCCATTAGATAATATGAATGATCTGCTTAGAATGGCCGCACCCGGAACACCCTTCCGGGAGGGGCTGGAGAACGTGCTTCGCGCGAAGACCGGGGCACTGATTGTTGTCGGATATAGTCCGGAAGTCATGGAGGTTGTCGATGGCGGCTTCTCCATTAACTGCGATTTTTCGCCCAATTATTTATACGAGCTGGCCAAAATGGACGGAGCGATTATTCTGAGCGAGGATCTGAAGCGGATTCTGTACGCCAACACACAGCTTATCCCCGATTCTTCCATCTCTTCGATCGAGACAGGAATCCGTCACCGGACGGCTGAACGTGTAGCGAAGCAGACCGGCAAGCTGGTTGTTTCCATTTCCCAGCGCCGTAATATTATTACGCTGTATCAGGGCTCCATCCGTTACGCGCTCAAGGAAATCGGTGCGATTCTGGCCAAAGCCAACCAGGCGATTCAGACCCTGGAGAAGTACAAAGCCGTTCTGACACAAGGGCTGACCAACCTGTCTGCTTCCGAATACGAGGGGATTGTAACGGTGGCGGAGGTCGTCGGTGTGATTCAGCGGGTGGAGATGGTTCTGAGAATCAAAATGGAAATTAAACGTTACATCAACGAGCTTGGCAATGAAGGCCGGCTGATCAGCATGCAGATGGAAGAATTGGTTGGAAATACTGAGGAAGACGCATGGCTTCTGTACAGAGACTATGCAAGAGTGGAGCAGGAGGACAAGATCCGTGAGATCATTGCCGGGCTGAAGCGCAGCAGTGATGATGAACTGATGGATGACAACCATATTGCCCGCTTGCTGGGCTATTCCTCGACAGCCATTTCCTCCGAAGAAGCTGTGACTCCGCGCGGTTACCGCCTGCTGAACAAGATTCCAAGGCTGCCGAATGTAATCATTCACAATTTGGTAGAACGCTTCGAAATGCTGCCTAACCTGATGAAGGCAAGCATTGCTGAACTTGATGAAGTAGACGGCATCGGTGAGATCCGCGCACGCAATATTCAGGATGGGCTGAAGCGGCTCCAGAAACAAGTTCTTATTGACAGACAAATGTAAATACCATACAATCACGTAATGTCGCAGTCCCATGCAGTACAAGTAGGAAAACTGAGGTGAAGAAATGATACAAAAATCAATTCCAAGTCTTTTTACGATTGGTAATCTGATGCTTGGAATGTTTGGTATCATGATGGCGTTTGACGGTAAGCTGAGCATGGCCGCTATCATGGTGATTATCGCGATGCTGCTCGATGGGCTGGATGGCCGTGTGGCCCGTGCGCTGAAATGTGAGAGTGAATTCGGCAAGGAGCTGGATTCATTATCCGATGTAGTTTCTTTCGGAGTAGCGCCGGCACTGATTATGTATTTGACAAGTCTGCAGGAGTTGAACCCTGCACTGGGGTGGACGATCACAGCGATCTTCCCAGTATTCGGAGCCTTGCGTCTGGCCCGGTTCAATGTCCGCCCGGGGATTCCCGGATATTTCGTAGGATTGCCGATTCCTGCTGCGGGTGGGGTTCTCGCCACGCTTGCACTTTTCCATAAGGATGTATCTGCACCATTCATGATTGTGGCTACATTGCTGCTCTCTTATCTGATGGTCAGCACTGTGAAGTATCCTAACTTCAAGAAGATTGGTTTTCCCAAAAAAGCGGTTGTAGGCGCACCTCTTGTCATAGTGCTTGCTGTAGCCGTTGCTGTTGTCTTCCCCGAGCAGATTGCCAAGCTGATCTTTGGACTGCTTGCGCTGTACGCTTTGTATGGCTTCAGGCAGAGCCTGGGACTGTTTAAGGTCCGCCGGCAACGCCGCCGCAGAAGACGCACGGAGGATAAGGTATATCATTCCAAGAACGGCTAGCCCTTCTTTAGAACTTATCTCATTCATAGACCGTAAGTAAAAAGGCATTGCCTTTCCTGAATATCAGGAGAGTGCAATGCCTTTTTGCTGTCTGCGGGAAGGGAAGTATACGTATATGGTTCCCCCCACACTGGCGGAATGGATGAAGGAGAGCGCAGACGGTCTGCTCAGGACAAGTTGAACAATCCGAGAGTTGCGCATTTCTGCGATTCCTTGGCCACAACCTCGTCCATATTGATTGCAAGCAAATTGCAGAGCGCAGACATGTAGAACAGCTCGCGCCCCAGCTCGGAGCCAATGACCTCGCGGCAGTTCTCGCACAGCTCCCCTGCCAGGTGGGTTCCGG
The DNA here is from genome assembly GCF_037963835.1 of Paenibacillus sp. FSL H8-0332. NCBI lineage: Bacteria > Bacillati > Bacillota > Bacilli > Caryophanales > Paenibacillaceae > Paenibacillus > Paenibacillus sp. FSL H8-0332. Next base: position 6,398,601 of record NZ_CP150145.1, on the reverse strand, counting down.
CAAGCTCCTTGGCTTGCTCTAGCCCCAACGTGGGTTCGAAGACCTGCTTGGTGGCATGCAGCTGAATGCAGCCGCATTCGGTAATGGCTTTGACGACGGCTCGATTGACGGAAGCACTGCTCTGTCCGTTCTTGGACATTACATCCAGAAGACTACGGTGACGGAGCAGCAGTTCGGAGACTTGATCCTGGAAGGCCTGTAAACTTGGTGCGCTCATTTTCCATTCACCCCTGGGTTCGTAATTGAGTTCATTATATGTCAGGGCCTCCCTTATTTTCAACCAGAAATAGAGGTTTACGGCAAGAGAGCTGACCGGGAATTTCGGGCTTACAGAAAAAATAACGGCCCTCTGGATTATCGTCCTAAAAATTGGAACATACTGGTGAGGTATAGAGGATTGGTGGATGAATAAAAGGAGGTGCGAGGTTATGTGGAAAAAGATGATTTTGATGCTTGCCGGGTTATGTGGAGCCTGGTCCGGTTATTCGCTATATCACGCGGCAGAAAGAGGCTTCCCGGTTGGGATTGGGAAACTAGAGGATAGCTTGCCTATGGAAGGAAGCGTTTTGTGTGCGGTGCTGGGTGCCATTATTTTTCTGATTGCGGGGACTTTATGCGCGGAATGGGCAAGTTCAAAACTGCGGGAGGCGGTTGCGTATTGCTCGCGTATCCCGATGAATGAGCTTGCTGCAAGCGCAGCGGGGCTTACGGGAGGTCTGCTGCTGTCTCTGCTGCTGTATCCCGTTATGGCCTGGCTGGGCAAAGCAGGGGAGCTGCTGCAGGTAGCAGCTACGCTTGCCCTGGGTTATATGGGTCTGAGGATCGGACTGGAGAAGAAGGAGGAGCTCGCTTCGCTCTGGAATACCGGACGCTGGGCGCGTTCTGCGGAACCGGAGGAACGCGGAAATCAGGAGCATAAGATCCTCGATACCAGCGTGATTATTGACGGACGGATTGCTGACATCTGCAAAACGGGCTTCATCGAAGGCACCATTGTTATTCCTGAATTCGTACTGGAGGAGCTGCAGCATATTGCGGATTCATCCGATTTGCTGAAGCGTAACCGCGGACGCCGGGGGCTCGATATCCTGAATAAGATTCAGAAAGAGCTGGACGTTAAGGTGCTGATCTATGAAGGGGATTTCGAGGAAATCTCGGAGGTGGACAGCAAGCTGGTTAAGCTGGCGAAAGTGCTGCACGGCAAGGTCGTCACCAACGACTTCAACCTTAACAAGGTGTGTGAGCTGCAGGGAGTGTCAGTACTGAATATTAATGACTTGGCGAATGCAGTGAAGCCGGTGGTTCTGCCGGGCGAAGAGATCATTGTACAGGTGATAAAGGACGGCAAAGAACATGGACAAGGCGTAGCCTATCTGGACGATGGCACGATGATTGTGGTGGAGGGCGGCCGGGATTATATCGGCACTACGATGGAAGTTCTGGTGACGAGCGTACTGCAGACATCGGCAGGACGGATGATTTTTGCCAAACCGAAGCTGCTGGAAAAAGCACAATAAGTTCAGCCCAGGCCTCCGGTAACGCCCTTTCGGGCTTGGAAATGCCAGCCAAACACGTTATGATGGGAGTATACGTGAAAGAAAGACAGGAGCCGAAAGCATGTCAAACAGTGTTGGCGTCGTTATCGTAGCGGCAGGCAGAGGAACCCGGATGGGAACGGCAGAGAGCAAGCAATATTTGCTGCTGCAGGGCAAGCCGATTATCGTGCATACTCTGGAGGTATTCCAGCGGCATGAGCGGATCTCCGAGATTGTGCTTGTCACCGGGGAAGAGGATGTGCATCGCTGTAAGCAATGGGTACAAGCCTACAAGCTGGATAAAGTGGCTGCTGTCATCACCGGGGGAGCGCAGCGCCAGCATTCGGTACGCCGCGGACTGGATGAACTTAACACCCATTGGGTCATGGTTCATGACGGGGTAAGGCCGTTCGTGCAGGACAGCGAGATAGAGGCTTGTTACGAGCGTGCGCAGTCAGCCGGAGCGTCGGTGCTGGCAGTACCGGTTAAGGATACGATCAAGCAGGTCGACAGTGAAGGCAAAGTGCTGTCTACGCCGGATCGGCGAAGTCTGTGGGCGATTCAGACCCCGCAGACTTTTCGTTTGTCCGATCTGCTGTCCGCCTATGAGGAGGCAGAGCGGGACGGTTTTCTTGGTACAGATGATTCCAGTCTGGCGGAACGCAGCGGCATTACCGTGTCAGTTGTAGAAGGCAGCTACAAGAATATTAAGATCACGACGCCGGAGGACCTGGATTTCGCTGAATTCACAGTAAGAAGCAGGGGAGAGGAACACAGATGATTGCTGTAGGACAAGGATTTGACGTACACCAGCTGGTCGAGGGAAGGCCGTGTATTATCGGCGGAGTGACGATTCCTTATGAGAAGGGGCTGCTGGGGCATTCCGATGCGGATGTGCTGCTGCATGCTGTAACCGACGCTATACTGGGAGCACTGGGCCTTGGGGATATCGGCAGACATTTTCCCGATACCGATCCGGCCTTCAAGGATGCAGACAGCTTGAAGCTGCTGGAGCAGGTATGGGCACTTGCGCGTGAGCGCGGATACCGGCTGGGGAATATCGATTCAACCATCATTGCGCAAAAACCGAAGATGGCACCTTATATTCCGCAGATGACGGAGATTATTGCCCGTACGCTGAACGCTGACGTATCGAAGGTGAATGTAAAAGCAACAACGACTGAGCAGCTTGGCTTCGCAGGGCGCGGAGAAGGAATTGCCGCCCAATCTATTGTTTGTCTGCTGCAAGATGTGATATCATCGTGAGATGGCTTTAGCTTAAGGAAATGCCTAATTTTAACTATTATGAAGCGGAGGGAAACCCATGGCGGATCAAGTTCGGGTGCGTTACGCACCGAGCCCTACGGGACATTTACATATCGGAAATGCCAGAACAGCCTTGTTTAACTATCTGTTCGCCCGCAATCTGGGCGGCAAGTTCATTATCCGGATCGAAGATACCGATCTTAAGCGCAACATTGCAGAAGGTGAAGAGAGCCAGCTGAAGTATTTGAAGTGGTTGGGAATCGATTGGGATGAAAGTGTGGATGTAGGCGGGGAATACGGGCCTTACCGCCAGACTGAGCGTTTGGATCTATACCGTGTCTACTGGCAGGATATGCTGGACCGCGGCTTGGCTTACCGCTGCTATTGCACGGCGGAAGAGCTGGAGGCCGAACGTGAAGAGCAGACGGCACGGGGCGAAACCCCGCGTTATTCCGGCAGACACCGTAATTTGACCGAGGAGCAGCGCATGGCCTTTGAGGCGGAAGGACGCGTGGCCAGCATCCGGTTCCTTGTTCCGGAAGACCGCACTTATACCTTCAATGATATCGTAAAAGGGAGCATTTCGTTCAATACCAAAGAAATGGGCGACTTCGTCATCGTGAAGAAGGACGGTATTCCGACCTATAACTTCGCCGTAGCGGTAGACGACCATCTGATGGCTATCTCTCATGTGCTGCGAGGTGAAGATCATATCTCTAACACCCCGCGTCAGCTCATGATCTATGAGGCACTGGGCTGGGAAGCTCCGCTATTCGGCCATATGACACTGATTGTTGGCGATGACCATAAGAAGTTGAGCAAACGGAATGAATCGATCATTCAGTTTATCGAACAGTACGATCAGCTGGGCTACCTGCCTGAAGCTCTGTTTAACTTTATTACCCTGCTAGGCTGGTCGCCTGAGGGAGAAGAGGAGATCTTCACGAAGGAAGAGCTGGTCTCGATCTTTACGGCGGACCGACTGTCAAAGAGCCCGGCAGTATTTGATACGAACAAGCTGGCGCATCTGAACAATCACTATATCAAGCATGCCGATCCCAAGCGGATCGCGGCACTTGCCATTCCTCATTTGCAGAAGGCTGGCCGTCTGCCTGAGGTGCTGAGTGAGGAGCAGCAGAGCTGGGCGGAGAGCCTGGTTGCGCTGTACCAGGAGCAAATGACAGCTGCGTCGGATATTATTGGCCTCTCCGAGCTGTTCTTCCGCAGCCATCTGGAGCTGGAGACTGAAGCGGCACAGGTACTTGCCGAAGCCCAGGTTCCTGAAGTGCTGTCCGCATTTTTGGCCAAAGTGGAGGCTGCCGAAGATTTCAGCGCTCCGCATATGGCTGTTCTGATCAAGGAAGTGCAGAAGGAGACCGGACATAAGGGCAAAGCGCTGTTTATGCCGATTCGTGTCGCTCTTACGGGACAGATGCATGGCCGTGATTTGAATGCAACGATTGCATTGCTCGGCCGCAGCCGGGTGATCGAACGCCTGAAATCACAAATCAAAGGCGCTTAGGCAGGGACATGCAAGGGGAGAAGACCCTTGTCAGTTCTGTGGCTTTTCGCTAAGATAGAAGAATATAAGAATAGCTGGGATCAGGAAAAGTAGGCGTATAAGGGCAATTACCAGAGAGAATAACCGCTTAAGGGCCAATGCCCTAGCAGGCTGGGAGTTATTCATTTGTCTGCCGCTGAAGATGCACCTGTGAGCTGCATGGTTGAACGTCCCTGTGCGGGACTGTAGACTGTGCCGGGCTGTCGCCGTTACAGACGCCAAGAGGAACACCGGATACAGGGGCTGGGAAGTTAGACGGCCCCTAGTGTATACGAATGTTCAAGCAGAGTGGGACCGCGGTTAAACGTCTCTGCAGCTATCATGCTGCAGGGGCGTTTTTTGTTGAAATATAAGAATGTATAGGTTTCACGCTATACATTATCCTTCTATTTCTCGCTGAAACGGTACCGTCCTTCAAAAAGGACGGCAAAGCCGTTTCCACTTGAAATATAGCATCTCAAAGAAGAGGGGAACCGCGATGTTTAAGCATATCAAGTCGGACATTCGGGCAGTATTCGACAATGATCCCGCCGCCCGCAGCAGGTTCGAGGTAGTCTTCACCTACGCCGGGCTTCATGCCATCTGGGCACACCGGACGGCCCACTCTTTTTACAAACGCCGCTGGTTTACCTTAGCACGCATCGTCTCTCAGATCAGCAGGTTCATGACCGGAGTGGAGATTCATCCGGGCGCGGTCATCGGCAGCCGGTTGTTTATTGATCACGGAATGGGTATTGTCATTGGTGAGACCTGCGAGATTGGTGATGATGTCATCATTTATCAGGGGGTTACACTTGGGGGAACCGGCAAAGAGAAGGGCAAGCGCCACCCTACCGTCGGCAACAATGTAGTCATCGGCTCTGGTGCCAAAGTACTGGGTTCCTTCAGAATCGGCGATAATTCCAATATCGGCTCCAACGCAGTTGTGCTGCGTGAAGTGCCAAACAACAGTACGGTAGTTGGCAATCCCGGGCGTGTGGTCAAGCGTAACGGAGAACGTGTATCCGACCGACTGGATCATACCAAGATGCCTGACCCGCTGATCGATTCCCTCAAGTTCCTGCAGAAGGAGATCGAGGAGCTAAGAGAACGGATGGGTACTGAAGATAATCAGAAGCAAGAACAGCGGCGGCTCGAAAGCCAGCAATATATCGGCGATTACGAAATTTAAGGGTACCGGCATTTCAGGAATCCGGGGACAACAGAAAGGGTTGGGACAAGAATGGCTTTGCACATATACAACACAATGACGCGCACGAAGGAAGAATTTGTACCGCAGGAGCCGGATAAGGTGAAAATGTACGTCTGCGGACCCACAGTCTACGGCTATATGCATATCGGGAATGCAAGACCGGTTATTGTTTTTGACATGGTGCGCAACTATCTGGAGACGCTTGGCAATGAGGTCCGCTATCTGACGAACTTCACCGATGTGGATGATAAAATGATCCGCAAGGCGGAAGAACTGAACATCACCGTAGCTGAGGTTGCCGAAATGTTCATTGCCGCCTATCAGGAGGACTTGACCGGACTTGGTGTGAAGCCGGCGACGTTGAATCCGCGTGTTACGGAGAGCATGGACACGATTGTCGAGTTCATTAAGGAGCTTGAGGACAAAGGCTACGCCTATGAGAACGGTGGAGATGTGTATTACCGTACCGGCAAATTTGCCAATTACGGCAAGCTGTCCCGCCAGAATCTGGAGGAGCTGCGCTTCGGTATCCGTGTCGAGGTGGATTCGCGCAAGGAGAACCAGGAGGATTTCGTACTCTGGAAGGCAGCCAAGCCGGGTGAGGTGCACTGGTCCAGTCCATGGGGAGAGGGCCGTCCCGGCTGGCATATTGAATGCTCGGCGATGGTGCGTGAATATTTGGGTACGACGATCGACATTCACGGCGGCGGAGAGGATTTGAAATTCCCGCATCATGAATGCGAATGTGCCCAGACCGAAGCGCTGACGGGTGAACCGTTGTCGAATTACTGGATGCATAATGCTTTTCTGAATATCGGCGATGAGAAAATGTCGAAATCGCTGGGGAACGGTCTCCTGGTGAAGGATATCCGTGCGCGCTTCAAGCAGGGTGCTATCCGTTACTTCATGCTATCCAGCCATTACCGCAATCCGCTGAACTTCACTGAGGAAGCACTGCTGTCTGCTGAGAAAAGCGTAGAGCGGATCGCTCTGGCCGAAGGTAATGTGAAGCATCGCCTTGAGCTGGCGGCGGAAGGGGCAGAGGGTGAAGCAAGTCCGCAGATTACGGACCGGCTGGCCGCTATTGTGAGCAATTTCCATGTCCGGATGCAGGATGATTTCAATACACCAGACGCCATTACGGCGGTATTTGACTGGGTGAGCCTGGCGAACCTTACGCTTGCTGACCATGAAGCGAATCCGGCTGACTTCGCAGCACTGCTGAAGGCTTTTGCCGAGATGAATGCTGTGCTTCGTCTTACTGTTGAGGCTGAAGAGGAAGTGGCAAGCGAAGAGATTGAACGCCTGATTGCAGAACGTGCAGAAGCGCGCAAGAATAAGAACTGGAGCCGGTCGGATGAAATCCGTGATGAGCTGAATGCACTGGGGATTCTGCTGGAAGACACTCCACAGGGAATGCGGTGGCGGCGCAAATGAACGGGCTGTTTGATCTGAACCGCGCCTGGTTCCCGTATGAACCCTCCAAGCCGGCCCATTTGCTGCCGCCTATTGTTCTTGCGTATGCAGGAGATGCTATCTACGAAGTTGCGGTCCGGCAGTATCTGATCTCGCTGCCTAATCTGCGCCCTCAGCATCTGCACCGCTCGGCCACCGGGCTGGTCTCCGCCAGAGCGCAGAGCACCATTCTTGCTTATCTGGACCCGGTGCTCACCGAGGAGGAGAAGGATGTGGTCAGACGGGGGCGCAACGCCAAATCCGGCAGCATTCCCAAAAATGCGGATGTTCTGGAATACCGCCACGCGACCGCTTTTGAATGCATGATCGGCTATTTATATTACACAGGACAGCAGGCGAGAATCCAGGAGCTTGTTCACAGCAGTATCGAATATATGATGCACCGGCCCAAGTGAGTATACAGAACAGGAGATAAAACAATGGAAGAATTGAGAACAGAAGAGGAAATATTGGCAGGCAAGCATTCAGTGCTTGAAGCCCTTAGAGCGGGACGGACACTCAACAAAATATGGATCGCCGAGACCGCGCAAAAACACCTGACCGCACCTATCGTTGCGGAAGCGCGCAAGGCGGGCATTGTCATTCAGCATGTGGACAAGCGCAAGCTGGATCAGCTCGCACCAGGAGTCCAGCATCAGGGAGTGGTTGCGCAAGCGGCGCCTTTTGCCTATACAGAGGTTGCTGATATTCTGGCGATAGCTGAAGCGAAGGGAGAACCGCCGTTCCTGCTCCTGCTGGATGAAATCGAAGATCCGCATAACCTCGGGTCGATCCTGCGTACGGCTGACTGCACAGGAGTGCACGGGGTTATTGTGCCGAAGCGCCGTTCCGCGCAGATTACAGCCACAGTATCCAAGACCTCGGCCGGTGCAGTCGAATATGTGCCCGTCGCCCGCGTAACGAATCTTGGACAGACCATTGACCGGCTGAAGGAGCAGGGAGTCTGGGTAGTCGGTACGGATGTGGATACCGATCAGAATTTGTTCGGATCTGATATTTTTACCGGACCGGTGGCGGTGGTGATCGGCAATGAGAATAAAGGGATGGGCCGCCTGATCCGTGAGAAATGCGATGTACTGCTTAAGCTGCCGATGGCCGGAAAAATTAACTCTCTGAATGCTTCGGTGGCAGCGGGCGTAATCATGTACGAGGTACTCCGCCGCCGCCAAGAACAGGGATAACTATGGCAGACTGGCGCGATATCCTGCTCGTGGACGGATACAACATGATCGGCGGCTGGCCGGAACTTGCGGCATTGTCGCAGACCGGCATGCAGGGGGCACGCGACCGGTTGCTCGATATGCTGGCCGATTATCAGGCGTTCTCCGGGCTGCGCGTCATTGCCGTATTCGATGCCTATCGTGTGCCGGGACTGGGGCGGTCGTTTGAACAAGGGAAGATCCAGGTCTTCTTCACCAAGGAGAAGGAAACGGCGGATGAATGCATCGAACGGCTGGTTGGGGAATTCACGCACCGCCGCAGACAGATTTCGGTAGCCACCAGTGATTTTGTGGAGCAGCATGTCGTTTTTGCCCAGGGCGCACTCCGGATTTCGGCCAGGGAACTGAGGCTTGAGATTGAGGAGAACCAGAAGCAGGTGAAGAAGGTTATCGAACCGGGAGGCGTGAACGGAACGCGTCACTCACTGGAGGACAAGCTGCCTCCGGAGACACGCAAACGGCTGGAGGACTGGCGGAGACAGTAGGGCCGGATCAGCAGTAAGTCCTTACAGGGAAATGACATAATATGTTATTGAAGATTGTTTTTGGACAAATCCGGTTGACGGTGTAAGGTAACATAATATATACTGATCCTATATTTCGAGAAGTAACGATGTGTCTTGCGTTGCAGCCGGGGGGATTCTTGGTGAGTGTCGACCTCAAGGAAATAATGCTGTCCGAGTATGATTTCATAAGTGATGAAGAAATTGTCGAGATCTTCCGTGGTGGCGACAGTGGCGCATTGGAGCATTTAATTAACAAGTACCGTAATTTCGTGCGTGCCAAGGCTCGTTCCTATTTTTTGATCGGGGCAGATCGTGAAGATATTGTGCAGGAAGGCATGATTGGCTTATACAAGGCCATCCGTGACTTCAAGGGTGACAAGCTGTCATCATTCAAGGCGTTTGCCGAGCTGTGCATCACCCGTCAGATTATAACCGCCATTAAGACGGCTACCCGTCAGAAGCATATTCCGCTTAACTCTTATGTCTCGTTAGACAAGCCCATCTATGATGAGGACTCCGACCGGACACTGATGGATGTAATATGCGGAACGCAGGTGCTTGACCCGGAAGAGCTGATTATTAACCAGGAGGAGTTCATCGGACTGGAAGATAAGATGGCCGAGATTCTGAGTGATCTGGAACGCAAGGTTCTGATGCTCTATCTGGACGGACGGTCCTATCAGGAGATTGCCGAAGATTTGAAGCGGCATGTGAAGTCCATTGACAATGCTTTGCAGCGAGTGAAACGTAAATTGGAAAGATATCTGGAAGTGCGTGACAATTAATGATATAATGACTAGGAAGGCTCGGGACTCGAGTCTTTTTTTAGTGTCTGCTAGATTTGGGTACGATGAATTTACGATAGGTGAAGCGTTGGATGATGGCAGGTTTATACACAAGCGGATTGCAGCATAATGATATGGAAGACAGCTAGTGGCGAAGGAAGAAGCAAGATCAAAGATGACATTTGGCAGAAGGCTACAGCACCCGGAATTACCCAGTGCGATGGGGGAAACTTTCGTTGACACAGACATTGATATTATGCTAAAGTGTTTTAGGTAGGCCTAAATTCGCGGCTTTTTTTTGAATCAATATCTACGTCTTCTAATTTGATGATTAGAAGTACGTCTTCGGGAGGTGCACATCATGCGGGTAATTATCACTTTGGCTTGTACAAGTTGCAAACAAAGAAACTATGCAACAACCAAAAACAAGCGAAATCACCCCGACCGCTTGGAGATGAAGAAATTTTGCAAGTTCTGTAACGAGCAAACTCCTCATCGCGAAACCAGATAGTCTTTTGGAGGTGTAGTCGGCGTGAAACGTAGTTTCAAGTCTTTGTTTTCCTTTTTCACTGAGAGCTGGAGTGAACTCAAAAAGGTTCGCTGGCCTAGCCGTAAAGAACTGAAAAACTATACATTGATCGTTCTCGGTACAATTGTAGTTATTTCTCTTTACTTCTGGGTTCTGGACATCGGTATTTCCGCTGTGATTGAAGCGATTATTTAGAGAGGTCCCAGGTGGCTTGATATGGAAAAAAGATGGTACGTTGTTCATACCTATTCCGGGTATGAGAATAAGGTCAAGGCCAATTTGGAAAAACGCGTTGAGTCCATGGGCATGGAAGACAAAATATTCCGCGTTCTTGTTCCTATGGAAGAAGAGCTGGTAAACAAGGATGGCAAGAAAAAAACTGTCATGCGCAAAGTTTACCCTGGTTACGTTTTGGTTGAAATGGTTCAGACTGATGATTCATGGTATGTTGTCCGCAATACGCCGGGCGTTACCGGATTTGTCGGTTCAACTGGTTCGGGCTCTAAGCCTACCGCTCTGCTACCCGAAGAGGTTGAACAGATTCTGAAGCATATGGGCATGGTTGAACCTAAAGCGAAGATTGATTTCGAAATTAAGGAATCCGTACGTATTATGGTCGGTCCATTTGCGAATTTTGTGGGCTCTGTGGAAGAGATTTTGGCAGAGAAAAGCAAGATCAAGGTACATGTCAACATGTTTGGACGGGAAACCCCAGTCGAGTTGGATTTCACTCAAGTGGAGAAGATATAACAAGCACAAGGGTTTCTTGTGGGAGAATGCTGCTTAGCATTCGAATACCACTATTTACGCAAGGAGGTGTCACTCATGGCTAAAAAAGTTATTAAAATGGTGAAACTGCAGATTCCTGCAGGGAAAGCGAATCCAGCGCCTCCAGTAGGTCCGGCGTTAGGTCAAGCGGGTGTCAACATCATGGCATTCTGTAAGGAATTCAACGCTCGTACTGCCGACCAGGCTGGCCTGATCATCCCGGTTGAAATTACAGTATTTGAAGACCGTTCGTTTACCTTCATCACCAAAACTCCTCCGGCTGCTGTTCTGCTTCGCATCGCTGCAAAAGTAGAAAAAGGCTCCGGTGAACCAAACAAGAAAAAAGTAGCGAAGCTGGGCCGCGCAGCGGTTCGTGAGATCGCTGAAACAAAAATGCCCGATCTGAACGCTGCATCTATCGAAGCTGCAATGCGTATGGTTGAAGGTACTGCCCGCTCTATGGGAATCACAATCGAAGACTAATATGTATTCGATGAACCGGTCATTCATGACCGCAATATGTGGGAGGAATTTCCGCTAATACCACAAAGGAGGAACATTTCATGGCTAAACATGGTAAGAAGTACCAAGAATCCGCTAAGCTGATCAATAGCGAAGCGACTTACGAGCCTTCAGAAGCTGTAGAGCTTGTGAAAAAGGCGGCAACTGCCAAATTCGACGAAACCGTTGAAGCAGCAGTTCGTCTGGGTGTAGACCCGCGTAAACAAGACCAGGCAGTTCGTGGTGTTGTTGTCCTGCCTCACGGCACAGGCAAAACGCAACGTGTGCTTGTATTTGCAAAAGGTGAAAAAGCGAAGGAAGCGGAAGCTGCTGGCGCTGATTTTGTTGGTGATGCTGATATGATCAACAAGATTCAACAGGGCTGGTTCGAATTCGACGTCTGCGTAGCTACACCTGACATGATGAGTGAAGTCGGTAAACTGGGTCGTCTGCTCGGTGGTAAAGGCCTCATGCCTAACCCTAAAGCAGGTACAGTTACTTTCGACGTTACCAAGGCTGTTCAAGAAATCAAAGCTGGTAAAATCGAATACCGTCTTGACAAAGCGGGCCAAATTCACGCGCCAATCGGCAAAGTGTCTTTCAACGCTGAACAATTGAACGAGAACCTTAAAGCTCTTATGGACGCTCTGAACCGTGCGAAACCGGCTGCTGCCAAAGGTGTATACCTTAAAAACATCGCTATTTCGTCGACAATGGGACCAAGCGCTCGTGTGAACGCGGCTGCTTTCAGATAATTAAAGGTTGACTCTTCGAGTTATCTTTGATAATCTATAACAGTTGTGAACATTAAGGTGATCAATCTTAAATGTGAATATGCTTACCGTAGACAGTAGGTGCCGTAGGGCTTAATTTCCTACCGAGGTGTTGTGATAGAAACAAAAAGTGCCAGGTTCGCCTGATTAACTTTCCGTTTTATCAAGCCTTCGTGAATCTGCGGAGGCTTTTCTAATGCCTGCGTAGGAACGGCGCAGATTCCCCGTAAGAATCGCCGTGACATAAATTTTCAGGAGGTGTATACAATTGGCAAATGCAAAAGTAATCCAAGCTAAACAGGATGCGGTTGATGTTGTTACCGGCAAACTGCAGAACAGTGTCTCCACTGTAGTTGCGGACTACCGCGGATTGAACGTATCGCAAGTAACCGAACTGCGTAAGCAGCTTCGTGAAGCTGGCGTTGAATTTCAAGTCCTGAAGAACACATTGCTTCGCCGTGCAACTGCGGCGGCTGAACTGACTGATCTGGACGCTGTCCTGACTGGTCCTACAGCAATCGCATTCAGCGAGACTGATGCGGTAATAGCAGCCAAGATTCTAAATGACTTCGCTAAGAAGAACGACGCTTTGAAACTGAAAGGCGGCGTTGTAGAAGGCAAAGTTATCGACGCTGACCAACTCAAAGCACTGGCTGAACTTCCATCCCGTGATGGTTTGCTCTCCATGCTGCTTAGCGTGCTTCAAGCTCCAATGCGCAACTTCGCGCTTGCAGTTAAAGCTGTTGCTGAGAAAGAAGAACAAAGCGCGTAAGCCTTTGCTTCTAGCTTCATAATCAATCAATACCACAAACCAATTCAAATATAATGGAGGTTCAATCATGAGCAAAGAAACAATCTTAGAAGAAATTAAAGGCATGAGCGTATTGGAACTGAACGACCTGGTTAAAGCAATCGAAGAAGAATTCGGCGTAACTGCAGCAGCTCCAGTAGCAGCTGGCGGAGCAGTAGCAGCTGTTGAAGAAGAACAATCCGAATTCGACGTAATTTTGACAAGCGCTGGCGCTTCCAAAATCAACGTTATCAAAATCGTTCGCGAAATCACAGGTCTTGGCTTGAAAGAAGCTAAAGAAGTTGTAGACAACGCTCCAAAAGCAATCAAAGAAAAAGTAAGCAAAGAAGAAGCCGAAGCTACCAAAGCAAAATTGGAAGAAGCAGGCGCAGGCGTAGAAGTAAAATAAGTTGATTCAATAGGTACTGCCCCGGTGCAGAAGTCATTCTCTCCGGTTCCTGCAACCCCCTTGAACTTGTTCAAGGGGGTTGCTCTATAAGGAAGCCTTGCAGATGTGTATAGTTAGTTCAATGTGAAAGGGAGGATTGTATGTCGCAGCATTATTACTCGCAGCAGCCGGAAGCGCGTCATGACAGACGCAGCATCGATACGGAGCTGAGAGGCAAGCGCCTCCGCTTTACAAGCGACGCCGGTGTTTTTTCCAAAGGAGATATTGATCATGGCAGCCGTGTTCTAATTGAGGCGATGGAGATTCAAGCGGATGCGCAGGTGCTGGATGTGGGCTGCGGTTACGGTCCGATAGGGATCAGTGCGGCACATCTCGCTTCCAAGGGGCATGTGACGATGATCGATATTAACAGCCGTGCGGTAGAGCTTGCCCGCGAGAATGCGCAGCATAATGGTATCCGTAATGTTACGGTGATGGAAAGTGATGTGCTCTCCGCCGTACAGGGGCAGACATTCGATGTAATTCTTACCAACCCGCCAATTCGTGCCGGCAAGGCCGTGGTGCATGAGATCTTTGAACAGGCATGTGGGCATTTGAATGAGGGCGGATGTCTGTGGGTTGTCATTCAGAAGAAGCAGGGTGCACCATCTGCGGTTGCCAAGCTGGAGAGTTTGTTTTCGGTGGTAGAAGAAGTGGGGAAAGACAAGGGCTATCGGATACTAAAAGCGCAGAAATAAATAATAATACTCATTGACATGTGTTGCTCGCAGTGGTATTATTATAAAATGTCAGTATTAAGCTAGGCTCCATGTCTTTAGTTTGCTGAAATGTCAAGTGATATATTGTCGCCCGGTAAGCGCATGCCGCACGGCAGGTTTTTGCGAATTCCGTTCTCTATGTTCCTGTCACGGCGAAGGTCGCCGGGACAATAGATAATAGCGCATGAACTGTAGCTCGGTGACGTATAATACGCACGTTTTGGGCAAATCTACTGGATAAGGAGTATTTTGGCCGTGAATAGTTGTGCTCTTTTTTCGAAAGATTTCGATAAGGGGCTTTTCTGTATTTATGGCTGAATCCTTGTGTTATGGTTCCATTATACGGGTCCAAACAAGGGTTCGCAATCAATTTTTAAGTGAGTAGACATGAGGGGTGAGTAAAGTTGGCAGGACATCTTGTTCAGTATGGTCGACGCACTCGGCGGAGCTATGCGAGAATTAACGAGGTACTCGAGGTCCCGAACCTGATCGAGATCCAACAAAAATCTTATGATTGGTTTTTGGAGGAAGGATTGCGGGAAATGTTCCAGGACATCTCGCCGATCCAGGATTTCACAGGGAATTTGGTGCTAGAGTTCATTGATTACAGCCTGGGTGAACCGAAGTACACGGTTGACGACGCTAAAGAGCGGGACGTAACATATGCAGCTCCTCTGCGTGTGAAGGTGCGTCTCATCAATAAGGAGACCGGTGAGGTTAAAGAGCAGGAAGTGTTCATGGGAGATTTCCCTCTGATGACGGAAACCGGCACTTTTATTATCAATGGTGCAGAACGGGTTATTGTCAGCCAGTTGGTTCGCTCTCCAAGCGTCTATTTCAGCACAAAAGTGGATAAGAATGGCAAAAAAACTTACACCGCCACAGTAATTCCGAATCGCGGAGCCTGGCTGGAACTGGAGACCGACGCTAAGGACATCATGTATGTTCGTATCGACCGGACTCGTAAGATCCCGGTAACAGTACTCTTGCGTGCTTTGGGCTTCGGCAGTGATGCTGAAATTCTGGAACTGCTTGGCAATGATGAATATATTCGCAACACGCTGGATAAAGACAACACGGATTCCACGGAGAAGGCGCTTATCGAAATCTACGAGCGTCTGCGTCCGGGCGAACCACCAACACTTGATAATGCCAAGAGCCTACTCGTTGCACGTTTCTTTGACCCGAAACGTTATGATTTGGCCAATGTAGGTCGTTACAAAATTAACAAAAAGCTGCATATTAAGAATCGTCTGTTCAATCAGCGTCTGGCACAGCCTTTGGTTGATGAGTCTACCGGAGAAATCCTGGCAGAATCCGGTCAAATGGTGGACCGCCGCCTGCTTGATGAGCTGATTCCTTATTTCGAGAAGAACATTGCTGCCAAAAACTACCGTGTAACAGGCGGCGTAATGGACAGTGAAGATATTCCGCTTCAGACGATTGACGTATTCTCGCCAATTGAAGAAGGCCGCATCATCAAACTGATTGCCAATGGTAACATTGATAAATCGGTTAAGCATATTACTCAGGCTGATATTATATCCTCAATCAGCTACTTTATTAATTTGTTGCATGGTATCGGCAACACGGATGATATTGACCACCTGGGGAACCGCCGTCTGCGTTCTGTAGGCGAACTTCTGCAGAATCAGTTCCGTATCGGTCTATCCCGTATGGAACGCGTAGTCCGCGAGAGAATGTCGATTCAGGATGCCAATGCGATCACACCGCAGGCGCTGATCAACATCCGTCCGGTCATCGCGTCCATCAAAGAGTTCTTCGGCAGTTCACAGCTGTCCCAGTTCATGGATCAGACGAACCCGCTTGCCGAGCTTACACACAAGCGCCGTCTGTCTGCACTCGGACCCGGTGGTCTGACACGTGAACGTGCAGGCTTTGAAGTCCGCGACGTCCATCACAGTCACTATGGCCGTATGTGTCCAATCGAGACTCCAGAAGGTCCGAATATCGGTCTGATCAACTCCTTGTCCACCTTCGCCCGCATCAATGAATACGGCTTTATCGAAGCTCCGTATCGTTGGGTAGATCCGAAGACCGGCAAGGTAACTGAACAAATCGATTATCTGACTGCCGATGAAGAAGATAACTATGTAGTTGCGCAGGCAAATGTACTGATCGATGAGGAAGGCTCCTTCAAGGAAGAACAAGTTATCGTTCGTTACAACAAGGATTCAGACAATATCACTACCATGCCAAGCAACCGTGTAGACTACATGGACGTTTCGCCAAAACAGGTTGTATCCGTCGCAACGGCGCTCATTCCGTTCCTTGAGAACGATGACTCCAACCGCGCACTGATGGGATCGAACATGCAGCGTCAGGCCGTTCCGCTTCTTATTCCGAAGGCTCCGCTTGTAGGGACAGGGATGGAACACAAGTCGGCTAAAGACTCCGGCGTATGTATTGTCTCCAAATATGACGGTATTATCGAACGCTCCTCTGCCAATGAAATCTGGCTGCGCCGTGTTGAGGCAGTTGAGGGCAAGGAAGTCAAAGGCGATATCGTTAAATATAAATTACACAAATTCATGCGTTCGAACCAGGGTACCTGTATTAATCAGCGTCCACTGGCCAAACGTGGGGATATCGTCAAAAAAGGTGACATCCTGGCAGACGGACCTTCCACAGAAATGGGCGAACTTGCGCTTGGCCGTAACGTAGTCGTTGCGTTCATGACTTGGGAAGGCTACAACTATGAGGATGCGATCCTGCTGAGTGAGAAGCTGGTTAAGGAAGATGTATACACTTCGATTCATATCGAGGAATACGAATCCGAAGCCCGTGATACGAAGCTCGGACCTGAAGAGATCACGCGTGATATTCCTAACGTCGGTGAAGAGGCGCTCCGCAATCTGGATGAGCGCGGAATTATCCGTATCGGTGCGGAAATCAATGCCGGCGATATTTTGGTAGGTAAGGTTACTCCGAAGGGTGTAACTGAGCTGACTGCTGAAGAGCGCCTGCTGCATGCGATCTTCGGTGAGAAAGCCCGTGAAGTTCGTGATACCTCCCTGCGCGTTCCGCATGGTAGTGATGGTATTGTCGTTGACGTAAAAGTATTCACCCGCGAGAACGGCGATGAGCTGCCTCCTGGCGTGAATCAACTGGTTCGTGTCTACATTGCCCAGAAGCGTAAGATTTCTGAAGGTGATAAGATGGCCGGACGTCACGGTAACAAGGGTGTCGTTGCTCGTATTCTGCCAGAAGAAGACATGCCGTTCCTTCCGGATGGCACGCCGGTACAGGTTGTCCTGAACCCGCTGGGCGTTCCTTCACGTATGAACATCGGACAGGTGCTGGAAGTCCATATCGGTATGGCTGCACTGCGTCTGGGTATTCACGTGGCTACTCCGGTATTCGACGGAGCCCGTGAGTATGACGTATTTGATGCGATGGAAGAAGCCGGTATGCAGCGTAATGGTAAGACCATATTGTATGACGGACGTACAGGTGAACGCTTCGAACGTGAGGTTACAGTCGGTGTCATGCATATGATCAAGCTGGCGCACATGGTTGATGATAAGATCCATGCCCGTTCTACAGGTCCTTACTCTCTCGTTACACAACAGCCACTGGGCGGTAAAGCTCAGTTCGGCGGACAGCGTTTCGGGGAAATGGAAGTATGGGCGCTTGAAGCTTACGGTGCGGCTTATACACTGCAAGAGATTTTGACTGTGAAGTCCGATGATGTAGTCGGTCGTGTGAAAACGTACGAATCCATTGTCAAAGGCGAAAACGTTCCAGAACCGGGTGTTCCGGAGTCATTCAAGGTATTGATCAAGGAACTGCAGTCGCTCGGTATGGATGTCAAAATCCTTAGCGGTGACGAGCAGGAGATTGAGATGAGAGAACTGGATGATGAGGACGAGACGTCAGGCGACAAGCTGAGCCTCAATTTGGAAGGCACAGAAGTCGGCATAGAGTAGTTCACCAGCAAGCCACTAATTTCATTACACAAAGGACCATGCCCTCTGTTGACTTAAGCGTCAAGAGAGGGCAGTGGTACTAAATCAGGATATAGGTTAAGGAGGGTTGCTCCTTGTTGGACGTTAACAATTTTGAATTTATGAAAATCGGGCTCGCTTCCCCGGAAAAAATTCGTTCTTGGTCCCGCGGAGAAGTAAAGAAACCGGAGACCATTAACTATCGTACTTTGAAACCGGAAAAAGAGGGTCTCTTTTGCGAACGTATTTTTGGACCGCAAAAGGACTGGGAATGTCATTGTGGTAAATACAAACGCGTCCGTTATAAAGGCGTTGTGTGCGACCGCTGCGGCGTGGAAGTTACCCGTGCTAAAGTTCGTCGTGAACGTATGGGCCACATCGAATTGGCAGCTCCGGTATCTCATATCTGGTATTTCAAAGGTATTCCAAGCCGTATGGGTCTGGCACTGGATATGTCTCCTAGATCGCTCGAAGAGATTATCTACTTTGCATCTTATGTTGTAACCGATCCGGGGGAAACTCCGCTGGAGAAGAAACAACTGCTGTCCGAGAAAGAATACCGCAGCTACCGTGAGAAATACGGCTACGGTTTCCAGGCCGGTATGGGTGCGGAAGCCGTCAAAAAGCTGCTTCAGGATATCGATATCGATAAAGAGCTGGAATTCCTCAAAGAAGAGCTGCGTACCGCTCAAGGACAGCGCCGTAACCGGGCGATCAAACGTCTGGAAGTCATTGAGGCCTTCCGCAACTCCGGCAACAAGCCTGACTGGATGATCATGGATGTACTCCCGGTTATACCGCCGGAGCTTCGTCCAATGGTTCAGCTCGATGGCGGCCGGTTTGCTACGTCTGACCTTAATGACCTGTACCGCCGTGTAATTAACCGGAACAACCGTCTGAAAAGACTGCTGGATCTCGGTGCTCCTGACATTATCGTTCAGAATGAGAAACGGATGCTTCAGGAAGCTGTAGATGCACTGATTGACAACGGCCGTCGCGGCCGTCCTGTAACGGGACCTGGTAACCGTCCACTCAAATCGCTCAGCCATATGCTGAAAGGTAAACAGGGACGTTTCCGCCAGAACTTGCTCGGTAAGCGTGTCGACTACTCCGGTCGTTCGGTTATCGTCGTAGGACCTTACCTGAAGATGTACCAATGCGGTCTTCCGAAGAAGATGGCACTGGAGCTTTTCAAACCGTTTGTAATGAAAGAACTGGTTAACAAAGGGCTTGCCCACAACATAAAGAGTGCGAAGCGTAAGGTTGAGCGCGTAAGTCCAGAAGTCTGGGATGTGCTTGAAGAAGTAATCAGAGAGCATCCGGTTCTGCTGAACCGTGCCCCTACGCTGCACAGACTGGGTATCCAGGCATTTGAACCGATTCTGGTAGAAGGCCACGCGATCCGTCTTCACCCGCTTGTATGTACGGCTTACAATGCTGACTTTGACGGTGACCAGATGGCGGTACACGTTCCTCTGTCCGCTGAAGCTCAAGCTGAAGCCCGTATCCTCATGCTGGCGTCCGGTAACATCTTGAACCCTAAGGATGGCAAGCCGGTTGTTACTCCTTCTCAGGATATGGTCCTTGGTACGTTCTATCTGACCATGGATAACAATGAAGAAAAAGGAACAGGCATGATTCTGCGTACTGTGAATGAAGCGGTCTCCGCTTATCAGCGTGGAACTGCCGGTCTGCATGCGCGTGTTGCTATTCCTGTTAAGGCTCTGGGTAAAACCTGCTTTACAGAAGCACAGCAAAATGCATTGCTGATCACTACGGTGGGTAAGATTATCTTCAATGAAATCTATCCTAGCAGCTTCCCGTATATCAACGAAGCGACCAAAACCAACCTGCTGCAGGGAACACCTGAGAAGTACTTCATCTATGAAAAGGGTGCGGATATCCGCGAACTGATCATGGCTGCTCCGGAAGCCAGCGCTGTAGGTAAAGAATATCTGGGCCTCATTATCGCCCGCTGCTTTGAGACGTATCACACTACCAAGACTTCAATAATTCTGGATAAAATTAAGCAACTCGGCTTTACGTACTCTACACGTTCCGGTGTTACGGTTGCCGTATCGGATGTTATCGTGCCTGAGGAGAAGGTCACCATTCTTAAAGAATCCGAAGCTAAGGTTGATGTAGTGGCGAACCAATACCGCCGCGGTCTGATCACCAATGATGAGCGGTATGACCGCGTTATCGAAATTTGGTCGAAGACTAAGGATGAGCTTACTAACGTGCTGCTCAAATCAATGGATCGTTTCAACTCTATCATGCTTATGGTGGATTCCAAGGCACGTGGTAACAAATCGCAGATCACTCAGCTCGGTGGTATGCGTGGTCTGATGGCAACACCTTCGGGTCGAATCTTTGAATTGCCAATCAAAGCAAACTTCCGTGAAGGCCTAACCGTACTCGAGTACTTTATCTCCACTCACGGAGCGCGTAAAGGTCTGGCCGATACAGCGCTGCGTACAGCGGATTCCGGGTATTTGACACGCCGTCTGGTTGATGTGGCGCAGGATGTTATTGTCCGCGAAGAAGATTGTGGTACCGATAAAGGCTTCACTGTCAGCCGGATTCAAGATGGTAAGGAAGTTATCGAGGATCTGTACGACCGTATTGAAGGCCGTTACTCCTTTGAGACTATTCGTCATCCGGAAACGAAGGAAATCATCGTTCACCGTAACGATCTGATTGACTCGGATAAGGCTGAGGAAATTGTGAACGCCGGCATTACCAAGCTGCAGATTCGCTCTGTACTGAGCTGCCGTGCCCGTCACGGGGTCTGCAAGAAGTGCTACGGACGTAACCTGGCAACAGGTAAGTTCGTGGAAATCGGGGAAGCTGTCGGTATTATCGCGGCACAATCCATCGGCGAACCAGGAACACAGCTTACCATGCGTACGTTCCATACCGGCGGTGTTGCCGGAGACGATATCACGCAAGGTTTGCCGCGTATCCAGGAGCTGTTTGAAGCCCGTAACCCTAAAGGTCAGGCAACAATCAGTGAGATTGACGGGGTAGTTAAGGAAATCCGTGAAACCAAGGACCGCCGTGAAATTGAAGTCCAGGGTGAAGCAGAGTCCAAGACGTATTCCATCACTTACGGCTCCCGTCTGCGTGTCAGCGAAGGCCAGGAGATTGAGGCCGGCGATGAATTGACAGACGGTTCCATTGACCCTAAAGAAATGCTGCGTATCAAAGGGATTCGCGGGGTACAGAACTACATTCTGCAAGAAGTACAGCGTGTATACCGTAACCAGGGCGTTGAAATTAATGATAAGCACATTGAAGTTATGATTAAGCAGATGCTGCGCAAAATCCGCATTATCGATGCCGGAGATACCAGTCTCCTGCCGGGTGCATTTGCTGATATTCATGAATATG
This sequence comes from Paenibacillus sp. FSL H8-0332, assembly GCF_037963835.1. Lineage (NCBI taxonomy): Bacteria > Bacillati > Bacillota > Bacilli > Caryophanales > Paenibacillaceae > Paenibacillus > Paenibacillus sp. FSL H8-0332. Next base: position 6,377,171 of record NZ_CP150145.1, on the reverse strand, counting down.
AAGCAGCCAACAAGGAAGCCATTCTTGCCGGTAATGAACCTGCAGTCGCCAAGCCGGTACTGCTCGGGATTACCAAGGCTTCCCTGGAAACGGACTCCTTCCTGTCTGCGGCTTCCTTCCAGGAAACTACCCGCGTCTTAACGGATGCTGCTATTAAGGGTAAAGTGGATAAGCTCCTGGGTCTGAAAGAGAATGTTATCATCGGTAAGCTGATTCCTGCTGGTACTGGCATGAATCGTTATCGCAATGTGAAGCTCAGTGACCCAAATGCAAAAAGCAGTGAAGAAGCTTTAGAGCCGGTTCCGGCTGAATAATTAAATACTCATGGCAGGCGGTATCCGCGTCACGCAGAATTTTGCGTGATGCGGTGTCTGCTGTGATTATTAATAAATTTATTGTCGTTATTCTTGACATCATGTACTGTGGATGCTAAAATGTCTAAGGTGCGTGAGTAGTCTTGTCATTCTTATTCAGTGGAGGTAATGGTTTTCATGACTGATGATAGAGGGTTACAGGATGCTCAGGTCAAGATCGGTTCCAAGCAAACCGTCAAGGCGGTGGAGTTGGGCCAAGCCGCAGAAGTCTATGTGGCAGAGGACGGAGATCAACGGCTTACTTCCAGAATTGTAATGCTTTGCAACAAACAAGGTGTGAAGGTCACGTATGTGGACACGATGCTGAATTTGGGCAAGGCCTGCGGTATAGAAGTTGGTGCTGCGATGGCAGCCGTCTTAAAACAATAGCAGCAAGAGAACGTTTTTGTACCGGGGTACACTTCGGCAGCAAGGACTTTTCATTTGTCTTTTTATGAACCACCTGGGTCTGTGGACTTAGTGTTTGTAAATTGACTATCATTTCAGGAAGGGGGTGGCACAACATGCCAACTATTAATCAACTGGTTCGTAAAGGCCGTCAAGCCAAAATCGAAAAATCCAAATCTCCCGCTCTTCAAAAAGGGTACAACGCCCTCAAGCGTGAGGCTACAAATTTGAGCGCTCCGCAGAAACGCGGTGTGTGCACTCGTGTAGGCACAATGACTCCACGTAAACCAAACTCAGCACTTCGTAAGTATGCCCGTGTTCGTCTGACGAACCGTCTTGAGGTGACTGCTTACATTCCGGGTATCGGACACAACCTTCAAGAGCACAGTGTAGTATTGCTGCGCGGAGGTAAAGTTAAGGACCTTGCAGGAGTTCGTTATCACATCGTTCGTGGTGCACTGGATACTGCAGGTGTTGCTAACCGGATGCAGGCTCGCTCCAAGTATGGTGCGAAACGTCCTAAAGCAAAGAAATAAGATGAACATATTTGAATAATAACCATTTAAGAAAGGGGGATATCCATGCCACGCAAAGGTCCAGTTACTAAGAGAGATGTATTGCCAGATCCATTGTATAATAGCAAGTTGGTTACTCGTTTGATCAACCGTATTATGCTGGGTGGTAAAAGAGGTGTCGCTCAAAGCATTTTGTACAATTCGTTCAAGTTGATTCAGGAACGTACAGGTAAAGAGCCGATGGAAGTTTTTGAAGCAGCCATCAAGAATATCATGCCTGTACTGGAAGTTAAAGCTCGTCGTGTCGGCGGTGCTAACTACCAAGTACCTATCGAGGTTAAACCTGAAAGACGTACTGCTTTGGGATTACGTTGGCTTGTAAACTACTCACGCAACCGCGGTGAGAAGACTATGGAAGAGCGTTTGGCGGCTGAGATTATTGATGCTTCCAACAACACAGGCGCTTCTGTTAAGAAACGTGAAGATACACACAAAATGGCTGAAGCGAACAAAGCGTTTGCTCACTACCGTTGGTAGGATTGCAGTCGTTAAAATAACTTCTATTTTGAAAGGAGATCCATTTCATGGCAAGAGAGTTCTCCTTAAAAAATACACGTAATATCGGGATCATGGCACATATTGATGCTGGTAAGACTACTACCACAGAGCGGATTCTTTTCTATTCAGGCCGTACGCACAAAATCGGTGAAGTTCACGAGGGTGCTGCTACAATGGACTGGATGGAGCAAGAACAGGAGCGCGGAATTACTATTACTTCCGCTGCTACCACCGCTGCTTGGAAGGGTAACCGCGTTAATATCATTGATACCCCAGGACACGTTGACTTCACCGTTGAAGTTGAACGTTCCTTGCGTGTATTGGATGGAGCAGTAGGCGTATTTAGCGCCAAAGAGGGCGTTGAACCTCAGTCCGAGACTGTTTGGAGACAAGCTGACCGTTATAGTGTTCCGCGGATCGCCTATGTCAACAAAATGGATATTATCGGTGCTGATTTCCTTAATGTAATTGATTCTATGCGTGATCGTTTGATGGCGAATGCAGTTGCTATTCAATTGCCGATCGGCGCAGAAAATGACTTCATTGGTATTATTGACCTGATCGAGCAAAAAGCTCATATGTTCAAGGACGATATGGGTCAAAACATTGAAGTTACAGATATTCCTGCAGAATATCTTCCAAAGGTTGAGGAGCTTCGTCTTGAGTTAGTCGAGAAAGTTGCTGAACTTGACGAAGAGCTTACTATGAAGTACCTTGAAGGCGAAGAAATTACAGTTGCAGAAATCAAAGCTGCATTGCGCAAAGGCGTATGTGAAGTTAAGATTTTCCCTGTAATTGTCGGGTCCTCTTACCGTAACAAAGGGGTTCAACTTATGTTGGACGCTGTTGTTGATTACTTGCCATCCCCTCTTGATGTTCCAGCTATTATTGGTCATCATGATGATGGAACTGAAGGGGTTCGCCATTCTTCGGATGAAGAGCCTTTCTCAGCTTTGGCATTTAAAATCATGACAGACCCTTATGTGGGCAAGCTTACGTTCTTCCGTGTTTACTCTGGTGTTCTGGAGTCCGGATCATACGTAGTCAATGCTACTAAGAACAAACGTGAGCGTATCGGCCGTATTCTACAAATGCATGCGAACAGCCGCCAAGAGATTTCCATCGTGTACTCTGGTGACATCGCTGCTGCAGTAGGATTGAAAGATACAAGCACGGGCGATACTCTGTGTGATGAGAAGAATCCAATTATCTTGGAATCCATGAACTTCCCTGATCCGGTTATCGAAATCGCTGTTGAACCAAAAACCAAAGCCGACCAAGATAAATTGGGCGTTGCTCTCGGTAAGCTGACCGAAGAAGATCCAACTCTTCGTGCTCATACTGATGAAGAAACTGGCCAAACTATCCTGGCAGGTATGGGCGAACTTCACTTGGATATCATCATTGATCGTATGCGCCGTGAATTCCACGTTGAAACTAACGTTGGTAAACCACAGGTTGCTTATCGTGAAACATTCAATGCGCCTGCTCGCGTCGAAGGTAAATTCGTTCGTCAATCCGGCGGACGCGGTCAATATGGTCACGTATGGGTTGAATTCGAACCTCTCGAGGCTGGTACTGGCAACCAATTCGAAAGTAAAGTAGTCGGCGGTTCTGTACCTAGAGAATATGTCGCTCCTGCACTTGCAGGTATTGAAGAAGCTATGAAAAATGGTGTTATCGCAGGCTTCCCGCTTGTTGATGTTAAAGCCACTATCGTAGATGGTTCTTATCATGATGTTGACTCCAATGAAATGGCGTTTAAAGTTGCCGGATCATTGGCGCTTAAGGCTGCAAAAGACAAGTGTAAACCTGTCCTGCTTGAGCCAATCATGAAAGTTGAAGTAACTGTTCCTGAGGAGTATATGGGCGATGTTATGGGGATGCTTAGTTCCCGTCGCGGTAAGATCGAAGGTATGGACTCCCGTGGTGGAGCTCAGATTATCCGGTCTAAGGTGCCTCTCTCCGAAATGTTCGGTTACTCTACAACACTTCGTTCCGGTACTCAAGGACGCGGCGTATTCTCGATGGAGCTTTCTCACTATGAAGAAGTTCCAAGAAGTATTGCAGAAGAAATCGCAGCCAAGAACAAAGGCGGAGAATAATTTAGAGTTTTTAACTTGCCGTCCGGGTATATCTCATAAGTCATCTTAGAATTGCATGTAGACGGACGGCTCAACTATATGGACCCCACAATAAGGAGGAACTGTTCAAAATGGCAAAGGCAAAGTTTGAACGTAACAAACCACACGTTAACATTGGTACTATTGGTCACGTCGATCATGGTAAAACAACTCTGACTGCTGCAATCACTACTGTATTGTCCAAAAAATACGGTGGCGCTGCTGTAGCATTCGACCAAATCGATAAGGCTCCTGAAGAACGCGAACGTGGTATCACTATCTCCACTGCTCACGTTGAATATGAAACTCCTAACCGTCACTACGCTCACGTAGACTGCCCTGGACACGCCGACTATGTTAAAAACATGATCACTGGCGCAGCGCAAATGGACGGAGCTATCCTGGTTGTATCCGCAGCTGACGGCCCTATGCCACAGACTCGTGAACACATCCTGCTGTCCCGTCAAGTAGGCGTTCCTTACATCGTTGTATTCCTGAACAAATGCGACATGGTTGAGGACGAAGAGTTGCTTGAATTGGTTGAAATGGAAGTTCGCGATCTGCTTAGCGAATACGACTTCCCAGGCGATGATACTCCAATCATCCGTGGATCTGCTCGTGAAGCTCTTCAGAACCCTGATGGCGAATATGCACAGAAGATCGTTGAAATGTTCGAAACGATCGACACATATATCCCGCTTCCAGAACGTCAGACTGACAAGCCTTTCTTGATGCCTGTCGAAGATGTATTCTCCATCACTGGCCGCGGTACTGTGGCAACTGGTCGCGTAGAACGCGGAACAGTTAAAGTCGGAGAAGAAATCGAAATCGTTGGTATTCACGAAGAAACTAAGAAGTCTGTAGTTACTGGCGTGGAAATGTTCCGTAAATTGCTTGATTCCGCTCAAGCTGGCGACAACATCGGCGCATTGCTGCGTGGTGTTGACCGTAACATGATCGAGCGTGGCCAAGTATTGGCTAAGCCGAACTCCGTTAAGCCACACACTGAGTTCACTGCTCAGATCTACGTTCTGACTAAAGAAGAAGGCGGACGTCACAAACCATTCTTCACTGGTTACCGTCCACAGTTCTACTTCCGTACAACTGACGTAACTGGCATCATCAACCTGCCAGAAGGTACTGAAATGGTTATGCCTGGTGACAACATCACTGTAACTGTTTCCCTGATCTCCCCAATCGCTATTGAAGAAGGTACTAAATTCTCCATTCGCGAAGGCGGACGTACAGTTGGTGCCGGTTCCGTAGCTTCTATCCAGAAATAATTCGGGCTCTATCCGTTAGGATAGGCCAGGATATAAGTCAGGCCCCCTTCATTGAAGGGGGCCTGTTTTGTTTTTAAACCATGGTCGAGGAATTAGATTTCCTTCGCGTATTCCGGGCTTGGCAGCTTGGATAGAACAACATGCAGGCTGGACGGGGATGAACTAGTATTCGTATAAGCGAATGACTCGTCACCGGCGATGTAGATGGTCTCCCCTTGGACAAAGGAGAACTCTTCCTCATTAACATGAATGGCACCGTCACCATGTAAGGCGAGGATGTAGACATCTGCTCCGGGGTGCTTGTGGACGGGCAGCTTCTGCCCAGGCATGAAATTAAGCACGAACACAACGCTATCCCCTTTTTGAAAAATGATCTTTTTGGTAAAGCGCTCCTCTTGATACTGTACTGCCTCAGATATATTTTTCTTTTCCATTATAAATCCCTGCTTTCATTAAATTAGTATTGTTTAAAGCTTAACTTCATACTCGCAATGCTCATGACCGGTGACATTACATTTGATCTCTTTCACGGAAACCTTGCGGCCGAGAATTCGGCACAGCGCACCTTCAATGATAGCTCCCTCTAAATCACAGACCATTCTTTCATCCTCAAGGGAAGGTAATCCTTTACAGAAGCAATCGTCAACAGCAATATTAATCCTGCGCTCATCGGAATGAACAATTCGGGGAATCCCGATTTTGAGCTCCTCAAAGATCTGCAGTAGCTCTTCAACGGAATGGACAGGCAAGCTCTCGCCGATCTTTCTGCCAATGGTAACAGTAGTTCCCTTTCCGCCTAACGGTAATCCCTGATTCATTCCAATTAGACGAATGGTCCGAAATAATTCAAGGGGTACCATATTACCCAGAGTTGTTCTATTCATCTGTCGCATATCCTCAAAAGTGTATTGCTGCAAGCACATCAACTCCTTTTCTCTCTATAAACCTATTGTATAGACAGCCTGCACGTTAATCCTTGATATAGATCAAGTTTCATGAAAATCTGTGCGTTCGGTCACCTGGGAGTGCTTCAATCATTGATATGTTGGAATAAGCGACAGTAAAGGAGGAAGGCTGATGGAATGTAATACGTGCAGCTCTCATGCTTGTGTGCGTCAGGTTCCGGTATTCAGGGGCTTGTCTGATGAGGAACTGGTTATCATAGAATCAATTACAGAATCACATTCCTATAAAAAGGGTAGCCAGGTCTGTAGAGAGGGGGAGCCGTCTGAAGCCTTGTTTGTGGTGAATAGCGGTCTTATCAAATTGACGAAGAACAGCAAAGAAGGCAAGCAGCATATTGTCCGCTTTCTTTTTCCAGGGGATTACTTCGGACAGTTTGCCCTGCTGCATAATAAAAATAATGATGTAACAGCGGAGATTATTGAGAGTGGAGTGGTCTGTCGGATGCACCGTAAGGATTTCATTCCTCTACTGGAGCAGAATGCGGGCCTGGCGTTCAGCTTTCTGATGTCTGTTAGTGAGCAGCTGCATCTGGCTGAAGAAACTGCAGGTGCACTGCATATGTTAGAGGTGGAAAAACGGTTAGCCCGACTTCTGGTCTACCTGTACACGCGGAATCTACCGGAACCGGTTATGCTTAAGCAGGCTTTGATACATTCCGTAGATTTGCCATCGGCGCAAAAAGAGGTGGCCGCGATGATTGGTACAACCGCTGAGACCCTAAGCCGTAAGCTGAACAAGCTCGAAGCGCTGAAGATCATCGCTATGCATAAAAGAACAGTGAATATTCTGGAGATGGAGGCACTAATTCAGCTCGCAGAAATCAACAATTAACAATTTGAAGAGAGAATTAAGAGTTTTTTGAATTTTTTTTCTAGAAAAAGTGATTTGTTATGCAAAGGCTCTTGCAATATAGCCGCCTATTAGATATAATAATAAATGTTGTTCTGAGACGTTGCGATGATGTGAGAGGTTACTGACACACCCGGCCCCTTTGCCATGGAGTCGACGTCGGAAAATTTTCACGGAGTATGTCCGATAATAAATTGGGCGATAGAAGGAGGGACTAAAATGGCAAAGCAAAAAATTCGTATTCGCTTGAAAGCATACGACCACAGAATTCTTGATCAATCCGCAGAGAAAATCGTTGAAACAGCAAAACGTTCGGGTGCTAGCGTATCCGGGCCGATTCCGCTGCCAACTGAGAAGCAAATCATTACCATTCTCCGTGCGGTACACAAGTACAAGGATTCCCGTGAACAGTTTGAGCAACGGACTCACAAACGTTTGATCGATATTGTGAACCCAACACCACAAACTGTGGATGCCTTGATGCGCTTGGATCTACCGTCCGGTGTAGATATCGAAATCAAATTGTAATTCAATTCATTAAGTAACCAGGAAAAGAAAAGAGGTGTCAACATTGAAAGGTATCTTAGGAAAAAAACTCGGTATGACTCAAGTGTTTACTCCAGAAGGTAACGTAATCGCGGTTTCTGTTATCGAAGCTGGTCCTTGTGTGGTACTGCAAAAGAAAGACCTGAATATCGACGGATATGAAGCAGTGCAGTTGGGTTTTTCCGATAAAAAGGAAAGTCGCTCCAACAAGCCTGAACAGGGTCACGCCAAAAAGGCAAATGCAACACCTAAGCGCTACGTTCGCGAAATTCGCGGTGTTGACCTCGGGTCACTCGAGGTTGGACAAGAGCTTAAGGCTGACATTTTCGCTGAAGGCGAGTTTGTTGACGTAACAGGTACTTCGAAGGGTAAAGGCTTCCAGGGTAACATCAAACGCTGGGGACAAAGCCGCGGACCAATGGCACACGGATCGCGTTACCACAGAAGACCGGGCTCGATGGGTTCCATTCAGGCTAACCGTGTTCCTAAGGGCAAACGCCTGCCAGGACATATGGGTCACACGACCATAACGGTTCAAAAGCTTGAAATTATCCGAGTTGACGTAGAACGTAATGTACTGCTGGTTAAAGGCGCTATTCCGGGCCCGAAAAATAGCTTCGTGAAAGTTAAACAAACCGTTAAGAAATAATTACTGAAGAAAGGAGGAACATGAAATGCCAAAAGTAACACTTTTCAATACTAGTGGTAACGAAGTTGGCGAAGTTGAACTGAGTGATTCAGTTTTCGGTATCGAACCGAATGTACATGTGCTGCATGAAGCTGCACTTATGCAAAGAGCTTCCCTTCGTCGCGGTACACACAAAGTAAAAGGACGCTCTGAAGTGCGTGGCGGCGGACGTAAGCCTTGGAAGCAAAAAGGTACAGGTCGTGCTCGTCAAGGCTCCATTCGTTCTCCACAATGGAAAGGCGGCGGCGTAGTCTTCGGACCCACACCACGCAGCTATTCCTGGAAATTGCCTAAGAAGGTTCGCCGGTTGGCCATCAAATCCGCGTTGTCCTCAAAAGTACTTGAGAATGACATCATCGTATTGGATAGCCTGACTTTGAATGCTCCGAAGACGAAAGAATTCGCAGCTATTCTGAACAACCTTAAAGTGGGCGGCAAAGCCCTGATCGTAGCTCCTAGCTATGATGACAATGTAGCACTTTCCGCACGTAACATCCCTGGGGTGAAATTCGTAGCGGCTGACGGCATCAATGTTCTTGACGTACTGACGTACGACAAACTGATTATCACTAAAGAAGCAGTTCTGAAGGTAGAGGAGGTGTTCGCGTAATGAAAGATCCTCGTGATATAATTAAGCGTCCAGTGATTACGGAACGCACATCCGAATACATGAGCGAACTGAAGTACGCTTTTGAAGTGGATATCCGTGCTAACAAGACCGAAATCAAAAAAGCTGTCGAGGCTATTTTTAAAGTTAAAGTCGTTAGTGTGAATACAATGCGCGTGCCTGGTAAACTGAAGCGTTATGGCAAATATTCCGGTTATACTCCGGAGTGGAAAAAAGCCATCGTTAGACTTACCCCGGACAGCAAGCCGCTTGAATTCTTTGAAGCGGTAGAATAATACTCTTAAAGTAAGGAGGAAACTATAGTGCCAATCAAAAAGTACAAACCGACCTCTCCGGCAAGACGCAACATGTCTGTGTCTACGTTTGAAGAAATTACAACAAACCAGCCAGAGAAATCGTTGCTGTCCCCGCTGTTCAAACATGCAGGACGCAACAACCAAGGTAAAATTACGGTTCGTCACCATGGCGGCGGACACAAACGTAAATACCGTATCATTGACTTTAAGCGGACTAAAGACGGCATACCAGGTAGCGTTGCTACAATCGAGTATGACCCGAACCGTACTTCCAATATTGCTTTGATCCACTATGCTGATGGAGAGAAACGTTATATCATCGCTCCTAAAGGCCTTAAGGTTGGGGATAAAGTTGAGTCTGGCCCTGCTGCAGACATCAAAATTGGTAACAGCCTTCCGCTGATCAACATCCCGGTAGGTACAGTTATCCACAACATCGAGCTGAAACCTGGCAAAGGCGGACAATTGGTTCGTGCTGCTGGTACTGAAGCCCAGTTGCTTGGTAAAGAAGATAAATACGTATCTGTTCGTTTGAACTCGGGTGAGGTTCGCAGAATCCTCAGCGTTTGCCGTGCGACTATCGGAGCCGTAGGTAACGGAGATCATGAACTGATCAAGATTGGTAAAGCCGGACGCAGCCGCTGGCTCGGACGTCGTCCTGAAGTACGCGGTGTTGTCATGAACCCTAACGATCACCCACACGGTGGTGGTGAAGGCCGCGCTCCAATCGGACGGAAATCGCCAATGTCACCTTGGGGCAAACCAACCCTTGGCTACAAAACGCGTAAGAAAAACAAAGCATCTGATAAATATATCGTTCGTCGCCGCACAAAATAAGACGCTTCAGGCAAGTTAGGTAAGCGCGAAGCGTCGATTCGCGGTTTTGAAGAACCAGATGAAGGGAGGATTCACACATGGGTCGCAGTTTAAAGAAGGGGCCGTTCATTGATGGCTACCTGCTGAAAAAAGTTGAGGTTTTGAACGAGACAGACAAGAAAGTTGTAGTAAAAACCTGGTCCCGTCGCTCAACCATTTTCCCTCAGTTTATCGGACATACGTTTGGTGTATATGACGGCCGCAAACACGTGCCTGTATACGTAACAGAAGATATGGTAGGTCACAAGTTGGGCGAGTTCGCGCCAACACGTACTTACAAAGGCCACGCGGGTGACGATAAGAAAACAAGAAGATAATTAACGTCTTCGTTTGAGAGGAGGGAAAACAATGGAAGCAAAAGCACATGCAAGATCGGTGCGGATTTCCGCTCGTAAAGCGAAACTGGTTATTGACTTGATTCGCGGCAAGCAAGTGGGGGAAGCAATTGCAATTCTTCGCCACACTCCGAAGTCCGCTTCTCCGGTTGTTGAGAAGCTACTGAACTCGGCGATAGCGAATGCTGAGCATAACTACTCTATGGACGTTAACAGCTTATTCGTAAGCGAGGTTTTCGTTAACCAGGGTCCTACAATGAAACGTTTCCGTCCGCGCGCCATGGGCCGCGCAAGCCGGATCAATAAACGTACCAGCCACATTACTTTGGTGGTATCTGAGAAATAAGGAGGGATAACACGTGGGTCAAAAGGTAAATCCAGTAGGACTCCGAGTCGGTATTATTCGCGATTGGGAATCAAAATGGTATGCAGGCAAAGATTTCGGTACTCTTTTAATGGAAGACGTTAGAATCCGGGAATACCTTAAAGGCAAGCTGAAAGATTCCTCTGTTTCCCGCATCGAGATTGAAAGAGCGGCAAACCGAGTGAACGTTACAATTCACACTGCCAAGCCTGGTATGGTAATTGGTAAAGGCGGAGCAGAAGTAGAAGTACTTCGCAGCGCAGTTACAACTATCGCCGGCGGTAAAAAAGTACACATCAACATCAATGAAATTAAACACCCTGAACTGGATGCTATTCTTGTTGCTGAAAGCATTGCACAACAGCTGGAACGTCGCGTATCGTTCCGTCGTGCTCTGAAACAAGCCATTCAAAGAACTATGCGTTCCGGCGCAAAGGGAATTAAAACTCAGGTTGGCGGACGTCTTGGCGGCGCTGAGATTGCCCGTTCAGAAGGCTATAGCGAAGGAACAGTTCCACTTCATACGCTTCGTGCTGATATCGATTACGGAACAGCTGAAGCACATACAACTTACGGCCTTATCGGCGTAAAAGTATGGATCTACCGTGGAGAAGTTCTTCCCCCAGCTAAGAAACATGCTGCTCAGGAAGGAGGCAACTAATTATGTTGGTACCAAAGCGCGTTAAACACCGCAAGCAACAACGCGGTCACATGAGAGGTATGGCAAAAGGCGGAACCGAGCTCAACTTCGGCGAATATGGTCTGCAGGCTATGGAGCCATCTTGGATCACTAACCGTCAGATCGAAGCTGCACGTATCGCGATGACACGTTACATCAAACGTGGCGGTCAGGTTTGGATCAAGATTTTCCCGGATAAGCCAATTACTCAGAAGCCTCTCGAGGTTCGTATGGGTAGTGGTAAAGGTAACGTTGAGAAGTGGGTAGCAGTAGTTAAACCGGGTAAGATTATGTTCGAACTCGGAGGCGTGTCGGAAGAAATCGCTCGTGAAGCGATGCGTCTTGCCGCTCACAAGCTGCCTGTAAAGACTAAGTTTGTGAAACGTGAAGAATTGGGTGGTGAAGCAAATGAAAGCTAATGAACTTCGCAACTTAACCACTGCTGAGATTGAACAGAAAATCGCCGGATTCAAGGAAGAACTTTTCAATCTCCGTTTTCAATTGGCAACAGGCCAACTGGATAACCCGACTCGGATTCGTGATGTGCGTAAGGAAATAGCTCGTGCTAAAACCGTTATCCATCAAAGAGTACTTGGGATTAGTTAAGTGACGGCGGATGCTTAATCCGTAATCAGGAAGGAGGCTAACTATGAGCGAAGAGCGTAATGCACGTAAAGTGTTGACCGGTAAAGTAGTCAGCGACAAAATGGATAAAACCATCGTAATTGCTGTTGAAACCTATAAAAAGCACAATCTGTATCACAAACGCATCAAGTCCACGAAGAAATTCAAGGCACATGATGAAGAGAATGTTGCTAAAATTGGTGATGTCGTGAAAGTCATGGAAACTCGTCCATTGTCGAAGGACAAACGGTGGAGACTGGTTGAAGTGATAGAAAAAGCGGTTATCATCTAAGATATAAAGCAGATCCCTTTCCGGAAGGAGGAAAAAATAATGATTCAACCATTTACACGTTTGCATGTGGCTGACAACTCTGGTGCGAAGGAACTGATGTGTATCCGCGTACTGGGTGGTACTGGACGTCGTACAGCGGCAATCGGCGATTTGATCGTTTGTTCCGTTAAACAAGCAACACCAGGCGGCGTTGTCAAAAAGGGTGATGTTGTTAGAGCGGTAGTTGTTCGTACAAAACGTTCGGTACGCCGTAAAGACGGATCTTACATCGCATTCGATGAGAATGCAGCTGTTGTTGTTAAAGACGACAGAAGCCCACGCGGAACACGTATCTTCGGACCAGTTGCCCGCGAACTTCGCGACAAGGACTACATGAAGATCGTTTCCTTGGCACCGGAAGTAATCTAAAAATTCGAGTGATGCTCGGGTGTACTTGAAAAGGTCAGTTATAGGAGGTGTAATGAATGCCTAGAGTTAAAAAAGTTCTGGAATCCCATAACAATAAACTGCACGTGAAAAAAGATGATGTGGTACTTGTGATCAGCGGGAAAGACAAAGGTAAAAAAGGCCGTGTCATCGCTGCTTATCCTCGTCAAAACCGCGTCCTGGTAGAAGGCGTGAACATGGTGAAGAAACACCAGAAGCCTAACCAGTTGAATCCGCAAGGCGGAATCATCGAGCAGGAAGCTACGATCCATGTGTCCAACGTAATGCACATTGATCCGAAGAGCGGGAAAGTTACGCGTATCGGCTATAAAGTACTAGATAACGGTAAGAAGGTTCGGGTAGCAAAAAGATCCGGAGAGATTATCGACTAATACAGTCCTAATGAAAGGAGGTAAATCTTCATGGCAGCAAGAATGAAAGAACGTTTTCTGAATGAAATCACACCATCTTTGATGCAGAAGTTTAACTACACAACAGTTATGCAAGTGCCTAAGATCGAGAAGATCGTCATCAACATGGGTGTGGGTGACGCTGTTCAAAACTCCAAAGTACTTGACGCTGCAGTTAACGACATGCAGTTGATCACTGGTCAAAAGCCAATCATCACCAAAGCAAAGAAATCCATCGCCGGTTTTAAACTGCGCGAAAATATGCCGATCGGGGTTAAAGTAACACTGCGCGGCGAGCGTATGTATTACTTCCTGGATAAATTGATCAACGTAACGCTTCCACGCGTTCGTGACTTCCGTGGTATTTCCAGCAAAGCCTTTGATGGCCGTGGTAACTACACACTGGGTCTTAAAGAACAATTGATCTTCCCGGAAATCGAATATGACAAAGTGGATAAGGTCCGCGGTATGGACATCGTTATTGTAACAACTGCAAAGACGGACGAGGAATCCCGTGAGCTGCTGAATCAGCTGGGAATGCCTTTCATAAAATAAGAATTATCCATTTCTCCGAAAATGTTTAGGAGGTGTCAGTCTAAGTGGCAAAGACTTCAATGAAAGTTAAACAACAACGCGAGCCTAAGTTCAAAGTACGTGCATATACACGTTGCGAGCGTTGCGGTCGTCCACATTCGGTACTGCAAAAGTTCAAAATTTGCAGAATTTGTTTCCGTGAATTAGCTTATAAAGGCCAGATTCCTGGCGTGAAAAAAGCAAGTTGGTAAGAAGTTTATAAACGGGAAGGAGGTTTACACACATGACTATGTCTGATCCTATTGCAGATATGCTTACTCGTATTCGTAACGCCAACACTGTGCGTCACGAGACAGTAGAAATGCCTGCTTCTACTATGAAAAAACAAATCGCGGACATCTTGAAGCGTGAGGGCTTCATTCGTGATGCTGAATTCGTTGAAGATAGCAAACAAGGGATTATCCGTATTTTCCTGAAATACGGCCCAAGCCAGGAACGCGTTATCACTGGTCTGAAAAGAATCAGTAAACCAGGTCTTCGCGTATACACGAAGAGCAATGAAGTGCCTCGTGTACTCGGTGGCCTTGGAATCGCGATTATCTCCACATCTAAGGGAGTTATGACCGACAAAGAAGCTCGTCAATCTAAATCCGGCGGAGAAGTTGTCTGCTACATTTGGTAATAAACGTCACAAGATAAGGAGGTGCAACACATGTCTCGTATTGGTCGCAAACCAATCGCAGTACCTAGCGGTGTAGATGTCACTTTGGACAACACCGTTATTACAGTAAAAGGTCCTAAAGGCACTTTGACTCGTGAGCTTCATAAAGACATGAAGATTACAGTTGAAAATAACGAAATCACTGTTGTTCGCCCGTCGGACAACAAAATGCATCGTTCACTTCACGGCACAACCCGCTCCGTTGTCAACAACATGGTGAGTGGTGTGACTGAAGGTTTCTCGAAATCTCTGGAACTGGTTGGGGTCGGATATCGTGCAAGCAAATCCGGAGATAAAATCGTACTGAACGTTGGTTATTCCCACCCGGTTGAAATCACACCGGAAGCGGGTATCGAGTTCGATGTTCCTGCGAACACGAAGATCATCGTTAGAGGGATTGATAAAGAACGCGTTGGCGCTTATGCTGCCAAAATTCGTTCCGTACGTGAACCTGAACCATACAAAGGTAAAGGTATCAAATATGAAGGCGAGCGTATCATCCGCAAGGAAGGTAAAGCTGGTAAGAAGAAATAACCAGCTCTACCTTAATTGTAAGATACCCCGCGCATCTTAAAGTGAAGCTGTTTACGGCAAACTGAAGGGAGTGAAAGGGAAGACATGATTACAAAAGAGGATAAAAACAAGGCTCGTCTCAAAAGACACCTGCGTGTTCGTAAGAAGATCCAGGGTACTACTGAGCGTCCACGTTTGAATGTGTTCCGTTCTTCGAAACACATCTATGCTCAACTTATCGATGATGTGACAGGCGTAACTATCGTAGCTGCCTCCACGCTGGATAAGGAATTGAGTGCTACAATCGGAAATGGCGGCAGCGTTGAAGCTGCAAGCAAAGTGGGTCAATTGATCGCTGAGCGTGCCAAAGAAAAGGGTTATGCAGTGGTTGTATTTGACCGCGGTGGATACTTGTACCATGGACGGATTCAGGCTTTGGCTAGCGCAGCTCGCGAAGCTGGTCTTGAATTCTAGAATATTTCTAAAAGGAGGTTAACGACTTGCGTGTAGATCCGAACAGTTTAGAACTGACAGAAAGAGTTGTACACATCAACCGTGTTGCAAAAGTTGTAAAAGGCGGACGCCGTTTCAGCTTTAGTGCACTTGTTGTTGTGGGCGACGGCAACGGCTACGTTGGTGCTGGTATCGGTAAAGCCGGCGAAGTTCCGGATGCCATCCGTAAAGGCATTGAAGACGCCAAGAAAAACCTGATCCACATTCCAATCGTAGGAACTTCGATTCCTCACCTGGTTACTGGACATTTCGGCGCAGGACGCGTTCTGCTGAAACCAGCATCTGAAGGTACCGGCGTTATCGCTGGTGGACCGGTTCGTGCGGTGCTTGAATTGGCAGGCGTTGGCGACATCTTGACAAAATCTTTGGGTTCTTCGAATTCCATGAATATGGTCAATGCAACTTTAGAGGGTCTTTCCCGTCTGAAGCGCATTGAAGAGGTCGCGAAGCTTCGCGGCAAATCTGTCGAAGAATTACGCGGTTAAGGAGGGGAAAGTCAATGGCAAAATTGCAAATTACCCTCGTACGCAGTGTAATTGGACGTCCAGAAACACAACGTGTTACTGTTAAGACGCTCGGCCTGCGCAAAACCAACTCGTCCGTGGTTCACAACGACACTCCTGCAATTCGCGGGATGATCAACAAAGTGGGCCACTTACTGTCCGTTACTGAAATTGAAGGCTAAAAAGCCTCACATAAATTAACAAACATAAGGAGGTGCAAACGATGAAGTTACATGAACTTGCTCCAGCTCCTGGATCACGTAAAGAACGCAACCGCGTTGGTCGTGGACCAAGTAGCGGTAACGGTAAAACTTCGGGCCGTGGCCACAAAGGTCAAAACTCCCGTTCCGGCGGTGGTGTACGTCCAGGCTTCGAGGGTGGACAAAACCCACTCTATCGTCGTCTGCCTAAACGTGGTTTCGTCAATCCTACCCGTAAAGAGTATGCGATTGTGAACCTGGAAGATCTGAATAGCTTTGCAGAAGGAACAGAAGTAACTCCTGAGCTTTTGCTTGAAACTGGTGTTGTCAGCAACACTAAGAGCGGCATCAAGATTCTCGGCAACGGTGAACTGGCTGTTAAATTGACTGTCAAAGCAAATAAGTTCTCTCAATCTGCGGTAGAGAAAATCGAAGCTGCCGGCGGTAAAACCGAGGTGATCTAATGTTCAAGACGTTTAAGAATATATGGCATGTTGAAGATTTGCGCAAAAAGATCCTGTTTACCCTGTTCGTTCTGATCATTTACCGCATCGGTTCGTTTGTACCGGTTCCCGGTGTGAACAAAGAAGTACTGCAAACAGCAAATCAGGGCGGAGACGCTTTGATGGGTCTTTTGAACACCTTCTCGGGCGGAGCGCTTAAAAACTTTTCGATTTTTGCGATCAGCATTTACCCGTATATTACAGCATCCATCATAGTTCAATTGCTTTCGATGGATGTTATTCCTAAGTTTGCCGAATGGGCTAAGCAAGGAGAACACGGGAAAAAGCAGCTGGCGCAAATTACGCGTTACGGCACAGTAGTGCTGGGTTTGATTCAAGCGTTTGCCACATCTATCGGGTTTAACCGAATTTATGGCACTGAGATGATTCCAAATGCAACCTTTGCGGATTACCTGCTTATTGCGATCATATTAACGGCGGGTACATCGTTCTTGATGTGGTTAGGTGAGCAGATCACTGAAAAGGGTATAGGAAACGGGATTTCGATCCTGATTTTTGCGGGAATCGTCGCCGCCTTTCCGGGATATATCACCACTACGGCGCAATCAAGCTTTATCCAGCCGGGTCAGATGTTCCTGAATATTCTTAAAGTCGTTATTGTACTGATCGTGGTTGTTGCGATTATTGTCGGGGTAATCTTTGTTCAACAAGGTATCCGTAAAATCCCTGTACAATATGCCAAGCGCGTAGTCGGTAACAAAATGTACGGTGGACAGAATACGCACATTCCGCTTAAAATTAATGCGGCTGGTGTAATTCCTGTTATCTTCGCCGTTTCGCTGCTTCAATTCCCAATCGTTTTATCGAGCTTCTGGTCCACCCACACTTGGGCTAAATGGGTCTCAGCTAATCTGGATCATACCAAGCCGCTCGGCATGCTGCTTTATGTAGTCATGATCATCGGATTTACGTTCTTCTATACGTTTGTCCAGATGAACCCGCAGCAAATGGCCGATAATATGAAAAAGAATGGCGGATACATTCCAGGTATACGTCCAGGTAAGGCTACAGAGAAATACCTGACTAGAGTAATGTCGCGTCTGACGATGTCCGGTGCGCTGTTCCTATCACTAATCTCTGTACTGCCAGTATTATTTGGATCGTTGTCCGGGTTGCCGAAGCAAGTACAGATTGGTGGTACTGCACTCCTGATCGTTATTGGTGTTGCACTGGATACCATGAAGCAGATCGAGAGCCAATTGATCAAACGCCATTACAAAGGCTTCATCAATAAATAGGCGATAGGTTCCGGAGAAGTACCTAAGGTTTTAAACTTCCCGGTACCTATTGTGCTGTTTCTTGCTTGGTGGCGAACTTTTGGGGGGAGAAGAGAATCGTGAACATTTTATTCATGGGCCCTCCTGGGGCAGGCAAGGGAACACAAGCTGCTGTTGTTGTTAAAGAACTTGGTATTCCGCATATTTCGACTGGTGATGCTTTTCGCTTGGCAATCAAGCAGGGAACACCGATCGGGCTGAAGGCTAAGTCTTACATCGATGAAGGTTTGCTTGTACCTGATGATGTGACTATTGGAATCGTTGAAGAACGGCTGCAGCAGTCCGATTGCGAAAAAGGTTTTTTATTGGATGGCTTTCCAAGAACCCTTTCGCAAGCGGAAGCGCTGGGAGAAATCCTCAGCCGGCTTGGGAGTTCACTGGATCACGTTGTTAACTTGAATGTGGACCGCGGACTGCTGATGGCGCGTCTTACCGGACGCCGGATCTGCTCAGTATGCGGAACATCCTACCATTTAATTTTCAACCCGCCGAAGCAAGAGGGCATCTGTGACATTGATGGCGGTGAATTGTATCAGCGTCCGGATGACAACGAAGAGAGTGTAGGCAAGCGTCTGGATGAGTATGATAACAAAACGGCGCCGCTGCTTGCATTTTATGACGATAAAGGTCTTGTGCGTCAGGTAAACGGAGAAAACGAAATCAATGTCGTTTCTTCTGAAATCGTATCTATGCTGCGGGGTTAATGTAATGATCATTTGCAAATCCGAACAGGAACTTGTCTTTATGAGGGAAGCTGGTCGAATTGTTGCCGAGAGTCACCGTCTTATTGCTGAGGCCATCCAGCCAGGCATTACCACTGGTGAGCTCGACAGAATCGCCGATGTGTACATTCGCAGTCAGGGTGCTGTGCCGTCTTTCAAAGGCTACAACGGTTTTCCTGCCAGCATTTGCGCTTCAGTCAACGAACAATTGGTGCATGGATTTCCTGGGAAACGCAAACTGGTAGAAGGCGACATCGTTACGCTGGACATCGGTGCTGAGTACCGCGGTTATCACGGTGATTCCGCCTGGACATACGGGGTGGGCAGCATTTCCGAAGAGGCTCAGCGTCTGCTGGATGTCACGGAAGGCTCCCTGTACGCTGGACTGGCGTTAGTCAAACCGGATGTGCGCTTGTTTACAATCTCCCATGCAATCCAAGCATACATTGAAGACGCCGGGTTCTCCGTTGTCCGCGAGTATGTTGGCCATGGCATTGGGGCAGAACTGCATGAAGAACCGCAAATTCCGAACTATGGCATAACGGACCGCGGACCACGTCTGAAGCCGGGTATGGTACTCGCCATTGAGCCGATGGTTAACGCAGGAGACCGATATGTCAGAACGCTGGAAGATAACTGGACAGTCGTTACGGTAGACGGCTCACTATGTGCTCACTTCGAGCATACAGTAGCAGTTACACCGGACGGCATGGAGATTTTCACAAAACTGAATGCGTAGGTGATCTTCACGTGAATACTGGGAGCAGCCCGCAGGTTGGTCAAATCGTGAGAATTCTCAAAGGCAAGGATGCCGGAGAGGCTGCCGTTGTTATCGCAGTTGTGGATAGCAGATTTGTATATATTGCTGACGGGGACAAACGTAAGTTTGACAGTCCAAAGAAGAAGAATATTCAGCACTTGGAGCTCATACCCTTCATCAGCAGTGAGATTGTAGACAGTTTGGAAGAAACCGGCCGGGTCACCAACGGAAAGCTGCGGTTTGCAGTGATGAAGTATGGAGTGCCCGCTGGAAAAAGTGCTAATGAGAAAGGAGACTAACTGTGGCTAAGGAAGACGTCATTGAGGTAGAAGGAACGGTTATTGAGCCGTTGCCTAACGCAACGTTTAAGGTTGAGCTTGAGAACGGTCATCAAATACTTGCCCATGTGTCCGGGAAATTGCGGATGCACTTTATCCGTATCCTAACCGGAGACAAAGTGGTCGTGCAGTTATCGCCTTATGATTTATCAAAAGGCCGTATAACTTACCGTAAATAGATGGGAACTACAACAAAAGTTTTGCTTCGCGAAACTTTGAGGAGGTAATTAACATGAAGGTAAGACCTTCTGTAAAGCCCATGTGCGAAAAATGCAAAGTCATCCGCCGCAAAGGGACTGTTATGGTAATTTGCGAAAATCCGAAACACAAACAAAAACAAGGTTAAGAAGGGGGTGTAGCGTAAAATGGCTCGTATAGCTGGAGTGGATTTGCCACGTGATAAGCGCGTTGAGATCGCCTTGACTTATATTTTCGGAATCGGTAAAACGACTTCCCAGAAAATTCTTAATGAAACAGGCATTGACGTTAACACACGTGTCCGTGATTTGACGGAAGATGAAGTCAGCAAACTGCGTGAAACGATCGACAAAGAGGTTAAGGTTGAAGGTGACCTTCGTCGTGAAATTTCCTTGAATATTAAGCGTCTTACTGAGATCGGCTGTTACCGCGGTGTTCGTCACCGTCGTGGATTGCCTGTTCGCGGTCAACGTACCAAAACCAATGCTCGTACTCGTAAAGGCCCGCGTCGTACTGTAGCAAACAAAAAGAAATAAGAAGAGGTGATAAGAGACAATGGCTAAACCGAAAAAAGTCGTACGTACGAAACGTCGCGACCGGAAAAATATCGAGTCTGGCGTGGCACATATCCGTTCCACGTTCAATAACACTATCGTTACGATCACGGACCCTCACGGGAATGCAATTTCCTGGGCAAGCTCCGGCGGTCAAGGATTCAAAGGTTCCCGTAAATCGACTCCATTTGCAGCGCAAATGGCAGCCGAATCAGCTGCTAAGGCAGCTATGGAACACGGCATGAAGTCCGTTGAAGTTATGGTTAAAGGACCGGGCGCGGGCCGCGAAGCAGCCATCCGTTCCCTTCAGGCCGCTGGTCTTGAAGTAAACCTCATTAAAGACGTTACTCCGGTTCCTCACAATGGATGCCGTCCGCCGAAGCGTCGCCGCGTTTAGTACAATCAGAATTGTGATTGTGGTATAATTCTGACGCATCTGCTAATAATAGGTGTTTAGGCATACTACATGATACACCTGATGGGGTGACTGTTTCATATAGGAGCGACGTTTGAAGGAGGGGTACACTCGTGATAGAAATCGAAAAGCCGAAGATTGAGACCGTAGAAGCCAATGATGATGGAACCTATGGGAAATTCGTAGTTGAACCGCTGGAACGTGGATATGGCACGACTCTGGGGAACTCGCTTCGCCGGATCTTGCTTTCCTCCCTTCCGGGAGCCGCAGTGACTTCGGTCCAAATTGACGGCGTTCTGCATGAGTTCTCGACCGTTCCCGGCGTAATGGAAGATGTGACGGAAATCATCCTGAACCTTAAAGCTCTTTCTCTGAAGATTCATTCGGACGAAGAGAAAGTGTTCGAGATTGATGCTGAAGGAGAAGGCATCGTTACCGCAGGTGATATCCGTGCGGACAGCGATGTTGAGATCCTGAACCCGGATCTTCATATTGCAACGCTGGGACCTGGTGCGAGACTGCACATGCGCATTTTTGCAGGCCGTGGTCGCGGCTACGTCCAAGCGGACCGGAACAAACGCGACGATCAGCCAATTGGTGTAATTCCAGTTGACTCTATCTACACTCCTATTTCACGTGTGAATTACGGTATTGATAATACCCGTGTTGGTCAAGTGACTAACTACGACAAGTTGACGCTGGAGATTTGGACAGATGGCAGTATCCGACCGGAAGAAGCCGTTAGCCTTGGAGCCAAAATTTTGAACGAGCACCTCGTTCTATTCGTAGGTCTTACGGATGAAGCGAAAGACGCCGAAATTATGGTTGAAAAAGAAGAAGACAAAAAAGAAAAAGTACTTGAGATGACTATCGAGGAGCTTGATCTTTCTGTCCGTTCCTACAACTGCCTCAAACGTGCCGGTATTAATACCGTGCAAGAGCTGACTACGAAAACTGAAGAAGATATGATGAAGGTTCGTAACTTGGGCCGCAAATCTTTGGAAGAGGTTCAAGAGAAGCTTGAGGAACTTGGTTTGGGACTTCGAACAGAAGAATAGTACCCGGAGTTCTTGAGACTTGAGTGAAGGAGGGAAAACAAAATGGCATACCAAAAATTGGGCCGTGATTCCAGCGCGCGTAAAGCATTGTTCCGCGATATGGTAACGGATCTGTTCCTATACGAACGTATTCAGACAACAGAAGCCAAAGCGAAGGAAGTTCGTTCCATCGCTGAGAAACTGATCACTAAAGCGAAAAAGGGCGATCTTCATGCTCGCCGTCAAGTAGCTGCATTTGTTCGTCGTGAGACTGTAGATGGTGAACAAGATGCAATCCAAAAATTGTTCTCTGACATTGCTCCACGTTACACAGAGCGTCCAGGCGGATACACTCGTATCCTGAAGCTGGGACCTCGCCGTGGCGATGCTGCGCCTATGGTTTATCTTGAACTGGTAGACCGCGCGTAGTTTCACAAGCCATGATTTCCGGATGTACGCTTTACGTATTTAACGTTATTGTACTGCAGGGCATATTACCCTGCCGTGCAAATAACCGCGGGAATCACCTTGTATAGAGTAGAAGGAGCTCCCGCCGGGGCTCTTTTTTTTGAGAACAATTCAAGTATATGGACCAACAGGAGAATGAAATGCGCAATCTATTGATGAAAGTCAATTATGACGGTACCCATTATGATGGCTTTCAGACCCAGCCTCAGGGCAATACGATTCAGGACAAGCTGGAGCATGCTATTCTCCATCTGACCGGTGAGAGGCTCAAAATCACGGGCTCAGGACGGACTGATGCGGGGGTGCACGCTTATGGCCAACCTTTTAACTTCATAACCTCCTCCCAGATTCCGCTGGAGCGCTGGTGTCTGGCTCTGAATGCCAGGCTGCCGCAGGACATCGTGGTTACAGAGGCCGCTGAGGTTCCGCTCTCGTTCCACTCCCGTAGAGGGGCGAAGCGCAAAACCTACCGGTACACGATTAACGGTAACCGGTTCCCGGACCCGTTCCAGCGGCGCTGGCAGCATCATCATCCGATGAAGCTGAACGTTCCTGCGATGGAGCTGGGGCTAAGCGCGCTGCTGGGTACCCATGATTACACCTCGTTTGCGTCCAGGAAGTCTACCAAGACCTCGCATGTGCGGACCATTTATGAGGCTTATCTTGAAGTAGACCGCAGCATGTGCCGCCCGGGCTCTCCTGACCAGGGAGTGATCCATACCTATATTACAGGTAGTGGCTTTCTGCAGCATATGGTACGCATTATTATGGGAACGCTGATGCAAGTGGGGCAAGGTAAAATCAGCGCAGATAGAATGCCTGCCATTCTTGCGGCTTGTGATCGTGCAGCGGCCGGACCTACGGCTGTGTCTAAGGGGCTGGCACTCTGGAATGTGGAATATGACGAGATAGACGACTAAACAGCCGATACTATATTTTTTATGAAAATAAGTACTGATTGTTTAAAAATCGCTTGCGCTTGTCATGTTTATACTGTAATATAAAAGTTGTGTTTTCTTGATGGCTATCCCACAGCCCCGATCAAGGAAATGCCAACAAATAAGTTTTTTAACTCACTAAATTGTAATTCAATCGCGAAACAAGATATACGAAACAGATGATTTTCGTACGAGAACAAGGAGGAAAAATTCATGCGTACCACCTACATGGCGAAGCCGAACGAAGTTGAACGCAATTGGCAC
The DNA here is from genome assembly GCF_037963835.1 of Paenibacillus sp. FSL H8-0332. NCBI lineage: Bacteria > Bacillati > Bacillota > Bacilli > Caryophanales > Paenibacillaceae > Paenibacillus > Paenibacillus sp. FSL H8-0332. The sequence goes on along the minus strand of NZ_CP150145.1, from coordinate 6,353,473 downwards.
ATCATTGATGCCGAAGGCAAAACACTTGGCCGTTTGGCAAGCGAAGCCGCTGCTCTGATCCGCGGCAAACACAAACCGCAATTCACTCCACACGTTGATACTGGTGATTTCGTAATTGTTATCAACGCTGAGAAGATTCACCTCACAGGTAAGAAAATGCAAAACAAGAAATATTACCGTCACTCGATGCACCCAGGTGGCTTGAAAGTTACCGTTGCGGAAGAACTGCTCAAGACTAGACCTGAGCGTATGATTGAATTCGCAGTTCATGGTATGATTCCTAAGACTCGTCAAGGTGATCACATGAAGCTGAGACTCAAAGTATATGCAGGCGCTGAACATCCACATGCAGCACAAAAACCTGAAGTTTACGAACTTCGCGGATAAGAATAAAGGAGGACAGTTTCATGGCACAAGTACAATACTATGGGACAGGTCGTCGTAAACATTCGGTAGCACGTGTTCGCCTTGTACCGGGTGAAGGACGCATTGTCATTAACAAACGTGAGATGGACGAATATTTCGGTGTAGAAACACTGAAGATGATCGTAAGACAACCTTTGAACCTGACTGAAAATCTGGGCAACTACGATGTAATCGTGCTTGCACACGGTGGCGGCATTTCCGGTCAAGCTGGCGCAATCCGTCACGGGATCTCCCGTGCATTGCTCAAAGTAGACCCTGAATATCGCGGTGCGCTGAAGAAAGCCGGCTTCCTGACTCGTGACCCACGTATGAAGGAACGTAAGAAATACGGCCTCAAAGCCGCTCGTCGTGCTCCTCAGTTCTCGAAACGTTAAGAATCCCTTGTTATCAAGGATTTCAAGCTCCTGGCCTTTATGGTCAGGAGCTTTTTATGTTTTGGCGGTGTGTTCAGAATTGTATGAAATAAGGCCCATGCAATCGCGCATGGGCCTATAATTTGAGTCTATGACAGACAGGACTCCCGAATTAGAGAAATCTCCGTACTGTGCTTCGATCTGCTTCAAGAATCTGTTCAACATCCCTCATCTGCAATACAAAGTTTCTTTTGGACCAACCATATCGGTACACCAGCTGGTGAAGTTGCAGGGTGAGTTCCCCATCAAAACAGATCAAGTCCCCTCTCGATGTAGATTCTAGATCAAGATTCTTCAATGCATCTAGCTCTATTTCCTCAAACCTTTCTTCCATAGGTACAATCCATTCATGCTGAGTGGATAATGTATTGTGATCAAGACAGACAATAAGCTGATCAGGACCATCCAAGGTGCTGTGGGGATCATAATAAGCAAAGATTACAGGTTCATCTATATTATGGTTCGGTTCCACATGCTTAGCTTTAATTGAAGGTGAATGATACTCTTCTCTCTTTCCAGGTAACATCTCTCCCTCGTACTCACGGCGTAAAATTTGATCAAAGCGTATTTTTGCCATATCTCTGGATACACCAAAAGCCTTTGAAATCTGCTGAATAGCGATATTGTAATTTCCTGATAAACTGTAGGATTGAAGCATGAAAAAGGGCATGGTGGCATAAAGAACAAACTTTTCTGCGTCCTCTTCTTGTGCTTTGATGAATGGAATTGGCAGTACCATTTGATTTCCGGCATGCCTCAACATATGACATAGCTCATGCAAGAAATCGAACCGCTGCTTCATGGGTGTAGTCCGGTTGTCCAATAATACACAGCGTATACCTGACTTGGATTCGTAAGCGCGGCTTTGAATAGGGGCATAATCTATATGAATATCCAGTTCAGCCGATAGCCTTGGAATAGTGATGTCTTCCGGTTGCAGAATGGAATGCTTTATATAGAGCCTTTCTACGAATTGCTCCAAATGTGTTTTTGTATAGTGGATAAACATAAAAAAACCTCCCTAACAAGAATGTATGTTCGTATGTATAGGTATGAGGAATCAGCTCTTGGCTGAAACCACGAGTATTCCCTGCTTTTAGTGGGTATCCGAAGAGTCTGATTTCTTCTTTTCGAGATCTTTGATGAATTGCCAGAAGGTTAACATTTCGCGTTTGCGCTCCTCGGGTGCATCCAGATAATCTTTGAAAAACAACCCATGTTCCGGATTTTTTAGAAAAGCCTCAAATTCGGACATTTCAGAAGTTAGGGGAGCAGCCCCTTCCTCACTCGTTCCGTATGCCAAACGCTCCAATTCTTCGGTAGTTATACCTAATGTACGACAAACTTTAAGGACATTATCTACAGAAGCTCCTCCAACACCCCGCATTAGGATCGACCTCAGCGTAGTATAAGGAATTCCCGCCTTTTCTGAAAAAGCCTTCGTGTTCAGGCCTGTTTCCTCGATTAACCTCTTTAAGACTTCAGCCCGTTGCACATACAGTCCTCCCCAAAATCATCAGTGTATACGCTACTTCGTATTCTTAAGTTTATTGTAGAAGGTTTGAATGAGATTGTAAATATGCATTTTCGTATTATTGCGGATATAAGGCTTGACTTAATGCGAAATTGAGCATAATATGATTAAAAAATACGAAATTGAGTATATTTAAATTGATTTTTGATAGAGGGGGAATAAACATGTGGTGTATAGAGCAGGAGGAAGTGGAACTTCTGGATTCGAATGGTTTGCAAAAACTGCTTCCAGAATATCAAATTTCATTAAAGAGTGTAGAGCAATTATACAGAAGCGCAGATGCGGATGACAAGAAGGTAATCGCCGGAATGGTCAGTGACTGCAAATATGTTATTGAGTGGCTGAGCAGTGGACGGCGGCCGGGGAACACGCGGGGGATTGAACGGCGGGCAGGCTATGAACGGGAAATTCTTTTAGAACCTGTGCGTATGCAGAACTTTACCGCCAGGTTCAATGCAGTCCCTTCTGAAGGACTCACTGAGGATCAACGTTTTCAATTGGAATATGTATTGGGGCTGTTAAGCAGGAGGGAGAAGGAGTGTTACATGATGGCTAAAGGTGAAGGATTCTCGCATGTGGCTATTGCTGATATGCTCCAGATTTCGGCCGGCAGTGTAAGTGAGTATATTCAGCGGGCACAAAAAAAGGTCAGTTCTGTAACAGATGAGTTTATGTCTCTTATCTAAAATTAGCTTTTCAAATTAAATTAATGGGTTTGTCTAGTGAAAGCCCCTAATAAATAGAAAGATAATAACGACGCTGATTCTGCTGATGCCGGAGGGGGAGGTGACTGCAAAGATGGTGAAGCCGTTAGGGGCGATTTGCTGCTTTGAAAGAGAGTTCTAGAGATTGGGGAGGGGCGCAGTGACAATTATTTTATTAATCATGGCGATTCAAAAGTTTCTGAAAGAGCACTTGGCAGATGACATGCTGCCCGTACCACCAGTTCTGCTGGGATATCTACCGCAGAGTAATGCCGGGAAGCCGATATATCCGGTAATTATGATTCGCCCGGCTGAAGGTGAGGGAGATTCAGGTCAAGGGCAAATCCAAATTAAACTACAGTTCGGAACTCAATCCGAAGATGACACAGGATTAATTGATTTGCTTAATATGATGGAGCGGGTACGTAACCTGCTTTTGCGCAAGAGAGTGCTTGAATCCAAATTCGTCATGGACGCCAGCTGGAAATTGAAACTTAACGAGGAGCATCCTGCAGCAGACTGGGGAGGCGAACTTGTAACAACATGGGCATTGCCCGAAATTAGACAGGAGGCACAACGATGAGATTCATTGAAAATAAGGACAATCTCCAAAATGAGCAGGAGCCGGCACGGATCTATTTAGGTCCAAACCTGCGCGGCGGGCTGCTGCTGCAATCTACCGTGTTTCGTTCGGGTATTCCTGCCTATTTGTTGCCGCTGCTGGAAGAACAGCCGGATGTGGCAGAACTGATTATACCGGTTGAACAAATGACGGCAGTGCAGGAACGCATTGTTCAAGCCGGAACAGCTGAATATGCAGTATATCAAAGACTTTTAGGGAAGGGGATTTAAAATATGGCTTTTAAACATGGTGTAACAATTATTGAACAATCGACTTCGGTTCTGGCTCCGACAAAAGCGACAAGCGGTATTCCTTTTGCGGTAGGAACGGCTCCGGTGCATTTGGCTAATGCGGCTGTACCGGTGAATACTCCAGTACTTGTATATAGTTACGCAGAAGCAGTGGCTGCTTTCGGATACAGTGAGGACTGGTCTAAATATACGCTGAGCGAATTAATATATTCTCATTTTGCGTTGTACGAGAAAGCCCCTATGATTCTGGTCAATGTGCTTGATCCTACCACGCATAAGACAACGGTTGCCGCTGCAACGGCTGCTGTAACTAACCGTACTGCAGTCCTTCAGGAAGAAGGAGTACTGCTGCCAACACTCCTTGTTAAATCTTCAGACGGTACATCAACTTACGTATCCGGCAAGGATTATTCAGCTGCTTTTGACGAGAGCGGCCATGTGATGATCACAACAAAGCCTTCTGGCGCTATCGCGGCCAATGTAAATCAACTGACGATCGGTTATGACAAGCTGGATCCGGATGCTGTAGAGGCTGAGGATGTTATTGGGGGCGTGAGCGCCTCTGGGGAATATACCGGTTTCGAACTGGTCCATCAAGCTTACCCGCGGTTTGGTATTCTTCCGGATCTGCTGCTGGCTCCAGGCTGGTCACACTTGTCTGCAGTTGCCGCAGTAATGAAGGCAAAAGCGGGAAATATCAACGGGAATTTCAAGGCGATAGCGCTGACGGATATTGATCCGTCCCAGCCGTATACAGATGCCGGTACGTGGAAAGCGGACAACAGCTACACGGGTCCTCTTCAAATTGCATCTTATCCGATGCTGACTCTGGGGGAGAAGAAATATCATTTCTCTACTCAACTCGCAGGACTTATCGCAGCGACCGATGCCAATAACGGCGGTATTCCTTTTGTATCACCGTCTAACAAGTCCTTGCAAGCGGATGGGACGGTGCTCTCTGATGGGACAAGCCAGTTCCTGGGGATTGATCAGGCAAGCTTCCTTAATAGCACGGGGATTGTAACGGCACTTAACCTTGGAACGAGCGGCTGGAAGAGCTGGGGCAATCATACGGCTGCCTATCCTAGTGCAACAGATCCCAAAGACAGCTTTATTCCGGTTCGCCGCATGTTTAACTGGATTGGCAACAGTCTGATTCTGACCTACATGCAGAAGGTGGATGATCCGATGAACAAGCGGCTGGTTGCCGCAGTTACCGATTCGGTGAACATCTGGCTGAATGGGCTGACGGCTTCCGGAGCACTGCTGGGCGGACGGGTAGACTTCAATGAGTCCGAGAACCCGGTGGAGGAGCTGATGGCCGGCAAGGTTACCTTCCATCTGCATATCACACCACCGGGACCGGCACAGGAGATTTCATTCCTGCTTGAATACGACACAACATACTTAGCTGCGCTGGTAGCGTAAAAGGAGGAGCAAATTATGCCTAAAAGATCTGAAAGAGTTATTGATTATTCAGTATACTTGAATGCCGTCGATTACCTGGGAACAGCAACCGCGACCTTGCCGGAAATTACTTACCTGGTAGATACAATTAAAGGAGGCGGGATTGCCGGAGAAATGGCGGCGCCTTCTCCAGGGTACACGGGAGCGATGAGTCTGGCGCTCAAATGGCGCACGATTGAAAACGCAGCGGCCTCTCTTCTGGCGCCGAAGGTCCATACGCTGGATCTCCGGGCTTCGATTCAGACCTTTGACACGGCAACAAGTGAATATCGTGAGGTACCCTTCAAGGTAACCGTCCGTGCAAGACCGCTCGGCTTGACACTCGGTAATCTGGAGACTGGAGCAGCAATGGATACTACCAACAACTTCTCGGTCAACTATTTGAAGGTCACCCTAGATGGTGTCCAGGTGCTGGAAATTGATAAATACAACTACATTCATAAGGTGCACGATGTTGATTACCTTGCGGCTACCAAAGAGAATCTGGGTCTATAAGGAGAATGCACAATGGGAACAAAAGAACTGGAGGAGGCTGGAGCGGAAGTATATACTTTCGCCCGGCCGGTAACATTTGAGGGCGATACTGTTGAAAGCCTGAGTATCAATTTTGACAAGCTGACCGGTGAGGACATTCTGGTCTGTGACCGGCAGTATCAGATGGAGTCGGCGCGGCAATCCGGCGGGGAATTGATTAAGGAGACCAATAAAGCTTATCAGGCTTATATTGTAGCGAAAGCAGCCGGTGTTCATGTTGGACTAATCCGGGCCCTGCCTGCTAAGGATTTCACAAAACTGACCTTACAGGCACAAAGTTTTTTGCTGCTGTAGGCTGCGGAGACGGCGATGGGATCAAAGACATCGCCGTCTCTTTGGCCATGCTTACCCATACTCCTATTCCTTATTTTCTTGCTTTGTCTTTGGAGGATCTGGGGGATTGGGTAGAGAGGGTGTCGAGGATGAAAGGAAGGAGGTAGCTTATGGCAGGAACAGGAAGTCCAAGCGGAAGTATTAATGAGATTATTGTCCGGCTGAATTTATTGGTGAATCCTGATTTCCGGCGCTCTGTCGGGGAAGCGGAACAGCATATTGAGGATCTGGACCGGGTTCTTAGGGAAATGGCGAGCAGAGGGTACTTTGATGTACTGCGTAGAGAGGCAGAAGATGCAGATGACAGTATAGAGGAGGTAGGCGATAACGCCGGTAAACTCGGTGACAGACTTAAGGATGCATTCAATGAAGTGGATTTCTCCATGCTGCAAAAAGCGGTTGAACCCTTAAAAGCCGTATGGACGGCTGTGAATGATTCTGCTGGGGCAATGGCGCAGCTTCAGGCATCAACTGGATTAACCGCTGCTGAAATGAGCGGAATGAAAGAAATCTCCGATAGGCTGTACAGTCAGAATTACGGTAAGAACTTTGAGGATATCGGTGAAGCGGTTGGAACAGTGAAGCAAGTTCTTGGCCAGACCGGAGATGAACTGGAAAAGACCACGCAGACTGCTATGACGTATCGTGATGTTTTCAAAGGAGATATACCAGGCTCGGTACAAGCAGTTGACGCTATGATGCGTAAATTCGGCATTTCTTCAGAACAGGCGTATAACCTGATGGCCCAAGGCGCGCAGAAGGGGCTGAATACATCCGGTGGGCTTTTGAGTGCTATAGAGATGTACAGCGCTGATTTCAAGAACATGGGATATTCTGCCGACGAGATGTTTGAATTATTGAGCACAGGCATGGATAACGGGGCGGACTCCATTGATGGCGTTGCCGGTATTATGAAGAAATTCGGATCCACGGTGAAAGAGGGCTCGGATTCTGCAAAGGCCGCTATTTACGAGCTCTTTGCTCCTAAGCAGCTGGATCAGTTCAGTGCTGCACTTATCAGTGGCGGGACGAAGTCGAAAGAATTTGCTGAATTGGTAAAGGCTGCAGGAAAAAAAGGGGCCGTTGCTCTTGTTGGCGATCTGAAGGCGGGGGGAGACTCGGCTAACAAAGCAATGCTTCAACTGCAAAAGACGCTGGGCAACGGTGATGCCATCTTCAAAGGGATGGCGGACGGAACCGTCACCGGCAAGGAAGCCATGAATCAGGTTATTCAGAAATTAAAGGCTATTAAAGATCCGGCTCATCAAGCGGCTCTTGCCGGTGCCTTGTTCGGGTCTCAATTTGAGGAAATAGGAAACAAAGCGGTGTTGTCACTTGGACAAACCCGCAATCAGTTCGATATGACCCGGCAGACCATGGATGAAGTGGCTGCGATCAAGGACAATACGCTCTCAGAGCAGTTTGCAGCCATGGGACGGGAGCTGATGTCCGGTCTTGTGGTTCCTCTGGGAGAGAGCGTGATGCCGGCGCTTCAGGGGCTCACTAGCTGGGCGTCAGACAACAAAGAAGTGCTGATGGTGATCGGTCTTGCAGCACCTGCTGCGATGCTGGCCACAAAAACAGTGAAGATTGTCCAGGAATTCTCCAACATCATCAATGCGGCCAGAGGAGCCAGCGGAGCGGCTGGAGGATTTGCCGGTGCGCTAGGGTTGCTGACGAATCCTGTAGGACTGGCTGTAGCAGGTGTGGGATTGGTCACAGCAGGAGTTATAGCGTTCAAAAAGCATCAGGAGGATGCGCGCCTGGAGCTGTTGAACATGGGGGATGCGCTGGATGAATCCTATGCCAATTATACGGGGATTGAGGAGACAACAACCAAAACCCGGGATTTAATTACCGAGCACGATCGGTTGACAGGGAAGATTAAGGACGCAAAAACTCCTGCTGATGAATTGGCAGAAGCCAGACGAAAGCAAAAGCTTGTGGAAGAAGAGCTTATTGCCATGAATCCGAATATTTTGTCTGCAGAAGGCTCCAAGAATGATAAATTCCGAGAACAGATGGGGCTGGTCGGTGACATTGCCGAATCTCGTGAAGATATGGGACGGCGCGAACTGGAGCATGATGCACTTTCATCACAGGCGAAACTGCCTGAATTGGAGGGGGATTATTCAAAGCTAACCCAGGATCTCAAGAAACAAACAGCTTCGTATGAAAAGAACAAGGTGAAGTATAGAGATTATGTTCAACTTCAGGCGGAATACACTGAAATAGAATTAAGCCCTGATAATGATCAGAAAATAGACCGTCTTGCAAATTTTGCTAAAAAAGCTACTCAAGTCACTGGAAAAAACTATGATTATTATGGAGGAACAATTGAGTTTGAAGAAGATTTTAGTAAGCTGGGGAAATCCTTTGATAAAGATAATACCAAAATTAAGAAAACTCAAAGTGAAATAAGCGAAGCTGAAAACAGCTTTATTTCCTACTATAACGCCCAAAAAAAATTGATTGAGCTTGATCTCGGCGGTACCTTGCAAGAGCAAGCGGCAAAGTACAAGGATATGTCCGCAGCTGAACAAGCGCAATTCAATCAGGCCATGACTGATATGATAAATCTTAACGCCGAGGTGGATAAACTGCCTGCTGATAAGAGGGTAAATGTGCAAGTTCTTTGGGAGCAAACCGGACAGATTCCGAACTGGAAACTTACGGACAAGCAGTGGGGCGAAGTCCATAAGTCCATTGAAACCAAAGGAACGCCTAATTCGCGTACTGAAGCTGGCCGAAAGGCAAATTATTTAGCAATTCATGACCCGGGTTTTGAAGGCTATGCTGAAGGCGGCATCGCATACGTTCCCTCTATTTTTGGTGAGGCTGGCCCTGAAATCGCCATTCCCTTAAACCGCAAGCCCCGGTCAAGATCTTTACTCGAGAAGGCAAATGACTTAATGGGGTATAACAATAATTCTGTTAACAATGGGGATATTCATGTAACCTGGGCACCAAACATCACACTCCAGGGTGGGGATAAATCTGTGGTCGAACAGCTGAGAGACGCTTTACGGCAGACAGAGGATGGTTTTGAACGCCGCTTCCAAGCGATGCTCCAGCAGCAGAGGCGGGTGAGCTTCCAATGATCTACCGGACTGTGCAAGGAGATATGTGGGATGGAATTGCTTTTAAGCTATATGGTGATGCGAAGTTCATGACTCTGCTTCTGAATGCTAACCCGGCACATGCGGCAGTCAGTGTGTTCTCCAGCAATCTTGTTCTGAATGTCCCGGAGTTGCCGGCGGATACCTCCAGCTCATTGCCTCCTTGGCGAAGGGAGTGAACCGGATGGAATTAATGCAAGACGCACGCAGAGCAGTACTGGAGCTTCGGTATAACGGGAAGGATGTCACGCTCGATATTGCCAAGTCGTTAACTGACTTTCAATACATTGACGCTGCCTCCGGTTCCCTGGATGATCTTACTGTATCGCTGGAGGACCGGGAGCGCAATTGGCAGGGACCTTGGGCGCCTATTGAAGGAGACCGGCTCATTGCCTCCATCCGAACTGTCAATTGGGGGAAGCCGGGGGAGATCAAGAAGCTGCCGCTGGGAAGCTTTGAGGTGGACAGTATTGACTTTAACGGTCCCCCTGACACGATATCCATTAAGGCGGTTTCACTTCCCATCACCTCCGAGATTCGGATGCAACGCAGCTCGCGCAGCTGGGAGAAAACGAATCTGAAAACGGTAGCCGCTCAAGTTGCCAAACGCGCTAACCTGAAATTAATTTATGAGGCACAGGACAATCCTTCTTATGAACGTCTGGAGCAGTCGGAGATGTCGGACCTGGCCTTTTTGCTGGACACGGCTACTCAGGAGGGCATCGCCATTAAAGTATCCGGTGGAAACCTGGTTCTTTTTGATGAAATGGAATATGAACAAAAGCCTGCGGTCGCGACGATTGTACGCGGGGAGACGAATGTGACAGGGTACAGCTTTGCCCTAAATACTGCATACGCAGCTTTCCGGGCCTGTACGGTTACGTATACGCCTTCCCAGGGCAAAGAGTCTCTCAAGGCTACTTACACACCAGAGGGCGCGCCGAAGGGTGGTCCTGTGCTTAAGATCAATGAGCAGGTCGATAGCCAGGCAGATGCCTTGCGGCTAGCCCGCAAAAAGCTGCGGGAACGCAATAAAGAAGGCGGAAAAGGCACCCTGACCCTCATGGGAGATATGCGGATGGCGACAGGGTTAACCGTTAACATCAAGGGCTGGCAGCGCTTTGACGGGAAATACATCATAGAATCCGCCAGACATTCGATTGGAAGCAGCGGTTACACAACCAGTCTGGAAATTCGCAAAGTATTGGGGTGGTAGAGTTGATTTTTATTGGCAGGGTGTCCACAGCAAATTTGGCGGCGGGAAGTGTCAGGGTTTCTTTTGCAGACCGTGATGATATGGTTTCTGGCGAATTGCCGGTTCTCACACCAGGCGGTTGGGGAAGGGGCAATGCGATACCGTTGCCGGGTGAGAGAGTGCTGTGCGTTTTTTTGGATAACGGGCGTTCGGCAGGGTTTTGCTTGGGAACGTACTTTGCAGAAGATGATCAGCCTACAGGCAGCAAGGATCAGCGGGGGGTATGGTTTGAGGATGGCAGTTATGTCTATTATGACCGTTCCGCCAAAAGACTGAATGTTAAAGGTGGGGGCGGGGTGCGGATCGAGGGAGATCTGACGGTCACAGGCAAGGTGTCGGCCAGCGCATTTAATGATGGAGGGGGAGGCGGAAGCGGATGAGCAGTACGGGGAAGCAAAACCAGGGACAAGAATACAAAATGAACAAGATTGGCAGCTTAGGGCCGGTCGTTTTTGTCGTGGCCGAGGGGGCGATTCGCACCATAGATGAATTCAAGCGCAGCAGCTCCAGCCGGTGGGCACAGCATGAAATCATCGGGAAGAAGCCCAAAAAGGAATTTCTGGGACCGGGGGCAGATTCGGTGTCGTTCTCTGTTCACTTCTCGGCGGCGCTGGGTCTTAATCCGCGGAAAGAGCTTGACAGGCTTACCGAGCTGGACCGTGCCGGCAAAGCGATGCCGTTAATCATAGGACGTAAGAATGTGGGGGTTGGACTGTGGGTGATCAGCGGCTTGTCCCAGGATTGGAACCGGCTGGACAGCATCGGCAATGTGATAGACGCACAGGTCACGATCTCACTTGAGGAGTATGTGAAATGATGTATACCGTAGATATGACACAGCCCACCCAGATCAATTTCAGTCCGGTAACGGTAGAGGAAGAGGTCGCTCAAAATATTCGGATGATTCTTGCTACTCCTTGGGGCAGCGCTCCCTTAGCCCGGGAGGTTGGCGTGGACTACTCGATTATTGATGAGCCTGCCTTCATCGCTGAATCCCGCCTGACTGCAGAAATCATCGCAGCTATTACAGAACAGGAACCGCGGGCCATGGTAGCCGATGTTTCTTTTCCCAAGGATATAGAAGATTCACTTAACGGCAGTGTGGCAGTTGTAGTGAAATATACTCTGGCAGAGGAGGAATAAGAATTGGAATATGCTGAATTACCGGAAATTCTCTTTGCGGAACAAGATGCAGCAGCCATTCACCAGAATATGATTACTGTATATGAAGGCCTTGCTGGCCGAACCTTGCAGCCCGCCGATCCGGTGCGACTCTTTTTGTCTTCGCTCGCAGCGGTCATTATCCAGCAGAAGGTGCTTATCAATCAAACGGCAAAAGGGAATCTGCTGCGCTATGCTTCCGGGACGCTCTTGGATCATATGGGAGCTTTTCAAGGTTCGAAGCGGTTAAAGGCGTCGGCAGCTATCGTAACCCTTCAGTTTGTTTTGTCCATTCCGCTGGCTTCAGCGACTTCGATTCCTGCGGGAACGCGCGTTGGGGCGCAGGGCGGCAATGGTTCAATCTATTTTACAACTACTGAGTATCTGGAAATTCCGGCGGGAGAGACTGCAGGGATAGTAGCGGCACAATGTTCTGACTCCGGAACGGTAGGAAACGGGTTCTTGCCCGGACAGATTAATGTTCAGATGGACCCTTTGCCTTTTGTTCAATCTATAACCAATTTGACAGTCAGCTCCGGTGGAGCCGCTGCAGAAACGGATGAAGCTTTTAAGGAGCGTATCCGCCTTGCACCAGAATCTTATTCAACGGCTGGTCCACAGGGAGCTTATGAATTCTGGGCCAAGTCCGCGTCCTCTGCAGTTATGGATGTTCATGCCTACTCTCCGGCACCAGGCCGTGTAACTGTTGTTCCCTTACTTGCAGAGGGACAGATTCCCGGCGAGGATGTACTGAATTCTATCGCCGAGACCTTGGAAGGCCGGGGGATCCGGCCACTGACAGATCTGGTAACCGTGAGCGCTCCACAACCAGTAAGCTTTAACACTGCGGTAACCTATTATATTAGCCGCAGCCGGGCAGCGGAGGTACCGGCTATCCAGGCAGCGGTATCAACGGCAGTTGCTGCTTATCAGCTCTGGCAGCGTTCGAAGCTGGGCCGGGATATTAACCCATCTGAGTTAATTGCCCGCGTCATGGCTGCGGGGGCACTGCGGGTGGTGGCGTCAGCACCTGTCTATACGGCTCTGTCTGCTACCCAGATTGCGCAGAGCGGCACAACGACAATCACTTATGGAGGGTTGGCAGATGATTAAGATTCAGACCGTAAGCCTGGTTGATCTGCTGCCTGTTCCGATTCGTAATGATCCTGCTATGGCCGCGGCTGCGGCTGCACTGGATATACAGCTGCAAGAGACATATCGTATGATTGCCGGCCTGGACATATTCGGGCGGTCAGCCGAGTGGACCAATGAGGAGACAGATGAACTGGCGTGGCAATTCAGCCCGCCGTATTATGATCCGGATCTGCCTTTGGAGCAGAAACGGCTGCTGATCCAAAATGCCATTCCATTTCACAGGCACAAAGGTACAGCCGGAGCGGTAGAGGATCTGATTGCGATCTTGTTTGGCCAGGGAGCCGTCGAAGAATGGTGGCAGTATGGCGGTGACCCGCATCATTTTCGGGTGGTCACCAATAATGCTGATGTGACTGCGGAGCGGGCGCAGGAGTTCATTGCCGCCGTTGATGCGGTCAAGCGGCTGTCAGCTGTGCTGGACAGCGTCACCATTTCACAAGCGGAGCAGCTGCCTTTTTACTTCGGCGGCTTTCTACATTTCGGGGAACACATTACGATTTAGGGAGGGAAACATGTGGCAGTATTTGGAGGCATGACATTAACGAATAAAGGATTGGTACTACAAGGGAAAGCGCAGGCGGGGATACAGCTCAATTACACCAGGATCGCGATTGGCGACGGATCGCTTAGTGGACAATCGGTACCCGCACTTAACACGCTGATATCCCCCAAGAAAAGCTTGCCGGTTGCCCGTCTTCAGATGCAACCGCCTAACAAAGTGATTATCGGCACGACGCTTTCTAACGCCGATGTCACCACAGGCTTTTATTTCCGGGAGGTTGGGGTATTTGCTCAAGATCCGGATGCCGGGGAGATCCTGTACGCCTATGCCAATGCAGGAGTGACAGCGGATTATATCGCGCCCGGCGGTGGAACAGATATCATCGAGAAGGCTTTTGACTGCGTCGTTGTCGTTGGGACGGCGGCCAATATTACAGCGAGCATTGATGACTCACTGATTTTTGCATTACAAAAGGATCTGGATGCCGTATCAGCATCGAAGGTGGATAAAATATCCGGCAAGGGACTGTCCGCCAATGACTACACAACGGCTGAGAAGAATAAGCTGGCTGGGATCACTGCTGGAGCAGGCGGCGCCGGATCTGCATCAGATGCGGTTATAGGCAACCGGACGATATCTGATACCACAGCTCCGGCAGGAGACACTGGCACGATTACATCCCTGTTCGGCGGGCTGGCCAACATGATCAAATCCATTACAGGTAAATCTTCTTGGCGGACTGCGCCGGCGACTACGCTAGAAGCGGCTAAGACTCATGCCGATGATGCGACCCGGCACCTTACGGCGGCGGAGCGGACGGCTTGGAATGCTAAGGAGACAACGGCTGGAGCGCAGGCTAAGGCAGACGCGGCTCAGGCTGCTGCAGCAACGGACGCAACCACGAAAGCGAACGTTGCCCAGGCAGCGGCTGCGACGGATGCTGCGGCTAAGGCAAATACCGTCCAGGCCAATGTAACTAGCCATACAGCAAATACAACAGTTCATATCACCGCAGGAGAGCGGACGGCGTGGAATGCCAAAGCTAATAAGTCTGACATTCCTACAAGCTTACCGGCAAGTGGAGGAAATGCGGATACAGTTGACAATTACCATTTAAACCAAGATGTGCGCACCACCGCAAGTCCAAGTTTTAACGGAATGACTATAAAAGACCCTACCAATACTTATGAACACAAGCTAGAAATAACACCTTATGCTGATTTTATATCACCATATTCTATAGGATTTCGGAATGTAGACGGAAGTGCGCAAGTTATTCATGTGGGCAGTTTAGTAGTTTCTGAGTCAGGGTTGGATGTTGGGACACAACCTGAAAAAGGAGCATTAATACAAGGAGTCATTGAAAGTAGAGTAGAGCAGGGGACCGCGCCGTTTGCTGTTGCCTCTGCAACTCAAGTAGATAAGTTAAATGTTGAGTACCATGGCGGGAAACGGGTAAATGAACTTGCCTTACTAGATGCGCCCAATTTTACAGGGGTACCAAAAGCACCTACAGCCCCGGCAGGAACCAATACGACCCAATTAGCCACGACAGCCTTTGTGGAATCTGCACGGCAGGCTCTGGTAACAGCTGATGCTCTTAAAGCACCATTGGCAAGTCCGGCTCTGACCGGAGTGCCAACAGCCCCAACAGCTGCGGCTGGAAACAACAGTACTCAGTTAGCGACAACCGCATTTGTTGCGGCGTTAGGTGCTCTAAAGTTAAATGCTAGCGCCTATACTGCTGCTGATGTACTTGCGAAATTATTGACAGTGGATGGGGCGGGGAGTAGCCTGGATGCTGATTTACTCGACGGCAAACAACTTACCGATGTGGTGCAAGGTACGCTTGCTTATGCAGTCACAACTGGCACCGCGGCAGCCCTTGTTGCCTCAATCACTCCAGCCCCGGCTGCTCTCTCCGCAGGGCTACGGGTATCTATCAAAGCCCATTTAGCCACAACAGGTGCGTTTACACTCAATCTTAACGGGTTGGGGGCCAAGCCCATCAAAAAGTCAAACGGTAATAACCAGCCGTTAGTACAGGGCGGGGTGTACACGATCATCTATGACGGCTCGGCTTTTATCTTACAGGGTGAAGGAGGTGAGTATGGAACGGCCGAAGCGGCACAGGTGCTAACCGGCTATACTGTTGGGAGAGACTCCGGTGTGGTTAGCGGCGCAATGCCCAACCGGTCGGCAGAAAATCATCACATACCTGCATTGCAATATACTGTTTGGACAGGCGACAAGGTTTTCTTACAGCCGCCTAGTGGTTGGTATAGCGGAGAATCATGGGTAGTTGCCCCTGCTACTGATATACAACCATACAATATTCCAACAGACAAGAATATCTTGGGTGTTCAAGGCACTATGCCACGGCAAGGCGCATACACAACACCCGCATCAACCGCTTGGGATGGCAATTACATGTATGTACGTATACCGCAAGGAGCTTATCAAACTGTAAGCGGATCAGGATATCCGGAAATTCAACTATCGGCTGCCCAAGCACGAGCAGATGGTAATATTGTACCGGGCAATATTCGCGCTGGGGTTTGGGTATACGGACAGCTCGGGACGCTGGTGCCAGATAACTCTGGGGTGATGGAACTTAATTATGATCTCTATCCAGGAGCTTGGGTCACTGGCACATGGGATATACTTACTATCCCAGCCTGTAGGAAATTTATGTTTGGTACTATGGGTATACAGGACCTCTCATCATCGCTATATACCTATGCCACAGATGGGGCTGTGGAACTTTATCTCCAACTCGTAGACAATCAGGGGGTTGTTGCGAACTTCCTGTCCGTTTTGTGGGTAAATACTAGACGTGATATAACCGCTATATTTTTTAATGCTGCTGCCCGAACGATAACAGTTGGTTGTTCCAATGGAAGTGGAGGTAATCTCAGAACAACTGTTAATTTGCCAGGGAATTTTAATGTTAATGCAGCAACTAAACTACGCTGGCAATGTATCCAAGCAGGTAGTACAAGCCCATATTCGGGATGCAGGCTCAATGGAAACATACTATATGCGTAAATGATAATATAATTTGGGGACTCAAAATTCAAAGGAAATTTCCTCAAAAACTGTGAGTGAGAGCTGAAAGAGAGTATTTTACAACCCATAGCTTGTTACGGCGCACTATTTCCCAAAGAAAGAAGGGAGGCTAAGGGCTTCAGGCATACCAACGGTACACGACCGAGTCATACAAATGGTAATCGAAATCGTTATTGAGCCAGTCTTCGGAGCAAACTTCAAAGATGTATCCTTTGGGATTTCGGCCGAAGCGATGTGCGAATTAAGCCCTTAATCGAATCCGAAAAGTCTTCGACCACAAAGGAAATTGGGTAGGTTATATCGATTTTTAGGCTAATTCGACAGTATAACATTTCATAGAGAGGAGCGAGGGAATGGACAGCAGTGAAGTATAAAACAAAGGAAAATAGCTTCCACTTACAGACAAGTATGGTTCGGCCTATATCGTAGCACTGATTCTGCTGGTCATAATTATTACACTAGTTCGATCCATCGTAAGGGGGAACCTGGTACCGCGTGAACTGCTGGATCGATCCGAAGAAGACCGGG